>DJRM01000132.1 GCA_002440085.1 Bacteroidales bacterium UBA6360 | reverse complement strand
ATCACATACTCCGGCTGTTCACGAAGCAACTTAAGTGTAAGCATATCACTAAATTTTAAAACATTTCTTTATTATTTCTGAGAGAATTTTGATGAGAAAAAGATAAGATGCAAGGCGGATGGTGCAGATGAATACCGCAGCAACCTGATGGTTGTGAGGATTTCAATTATCGAAGCCCAACGCAGCAGATTGCTTTTTCTCACAAAATTCAAAAATGGGTTGTCACTCAACTCGGAGCAACAACCCACTATTCCAAAGCATACAATCCCCGAGTTAGTTCTCAAAAGGAACAACCGAGACGAATGACTTGTTCTCTGCCTTCTTGCAGAACTTTACCTTTCCGTCAATCAGCGCGTAAAGGGTGTGATCCCTACCCATGCCGACATTGAGACCCGGATTATGAACCGTACCTCTCTGACGTACGAGGATGTTGCCTGCCTTTACAGCCTGATCACCGAATTTCTTGAGGCCAAGTCGTTTGCTTTCTGACTCACGACCGTTCTTTGAACTACCGACGCCTTTTTTATGTGCCATAATTGATTCTCCTCTAAATTAAGCGATCTCGTTGATCTGGATTTTTGAAAGATACTGACGGTGACCATTGCACTTCTGGTACCCCTTGCGACGTTTTTTCTTGAAGACAAGAACCTTCTTGCCCTTGCAGGAATCGTCGAGGACGGTAGCCTTCACAACGGCGCCCTCCACATACGGTGCACCGACCTTGACGTCACCGTCGTTGTCGATAAGAAGCACCTTGCTGAACTCGACTGCAGTGCCTGTAGCCTCCGCAAGACGGTTCACGAAAATTTCTTTGCCAGCTTCAACCTTAAACTGCTGACCTGCAATTTCTACGATTGCGTACATATTGTTTTATAAAATTTTGGAACTGCCCTCCCGGACAGGTTCCGCGTTTCAACTGCAAGCGGCCGGACTCGTTGCACCGGCTCTTCGTGGAGCTTGTCAGCCATAAAATAAAATTTGCAATTACTGCTCGTCCTGAAGCTGCAGATGCTGAACGTAGATGGCCTTCATCTTCGCCTTCCTTGCCTTCACGGACGGTTTCTCGAACTCTCTTCTGGCACGCAGCTCGCGGATTGCTCCGGTCTTCTCGAATTTCCTCTTGAACTTCTTGAGTGCCTTCTCGATGTTCTCGCCTTCCTTAACAGGTACTATAATCATTTGTAAATCACCCCCTTTTTCTTTTGAGCGTGCAAAGATACGAATATTATTCTTATTTCAAAATATTTTTCACAGCATTTCCCGCCTGAACCAGTATTCAAACAGAGGGTCAATCACCACAGGCTCGTCCTTCTCCGTGAATGTCAGTATCTCCTTCTTCATCAGCGCATCACGAACCCTCTTTACGTTCGCGGAGGAATGCAGGTCATATTTTTCGATGACGTCCGATGCGCTGAAACGGGTCTCGCCGCGAAGCACCGCCTTGAGAAAAGACAGCTGAAACACTGTCAGATCGCCGACAATCATCCTGAACCTCGGGACATTGAGAGAAATAACCGTTTCCACTGCCTCTGCAATCGTGCGCTCATTTATATATCCTATCGCGCGCGCGTTGCACAGAAAGGCCATCTGGTTCAGATACCACATGTTTCCGCGGAACACACGATAAGGCATCTGTATCAAATCCTTCTCTATCACCTTCCCGGTCGGGCGGAATCCGGCGACAATGTGCTCAATCACATCCTGTTCGCTGATCTGTGACATCGGGATGACCGCCACATTGCGGAAGAAATATTTCCGATACTCGAATATCCATTTCATCGCGTTCACGGCAGAGCCACAGAACACATAGCTTGCTCCTGAAGCCGCATTTTCGGTGGCAATCCGTTCCATTTCTTTCAAAATGGATTCAAAGCCATTGATCTCCAAAACATTCTGAAACTCGTCCAAAACAACACAAATGCTGCACGAGCGGTCGGACGCGACACTGTACGGAAGGCTGAGCGCAGAGGTCATATCCGCAGCGGAAACATCCCCACGGAGAATTGCCAATTTTCCGAAATCTTCGTATAGGGTCTCGTCAAATCCGAAGTTGGTACCCGCAAGATAATGTCCGATAAAGCCCTCATAATCCGAAGGGCCATCACAGAACTGCTTCATTACTGCACATACCAGAACCGTGACGAACTCCCCGGCCGTACGCACTCCTGAAAGGTCGCACATCGGCACCGAAACGCTGACGCCGGAAGTCTGAAGATTTATCAGGGTCTGGTGCATCAGAGACGTTTTCCCGCTCTTCGGCCCCCCGTATATGCACACATTCTCATGACTCGCGACAAGGTTTCCAAGCGCCGTACAGTCTGAACGCCTGCCGACGAATGCGCGCCCCGTCACATAATTGTCAAACACAAATGATTCGTCCATCTGTTTCAAATTTATCGTATTTCTGGCTGCCGGACACCCGGGCTTCCATTCGGCCGCAAATTTAGCATAAAAACAAATATGTTGTATGGGTTAGTTTTACTAAATTTGCACGCGTTTTCGCGAAATGTCGCGGAAACGACTGCAGGAAAATGTAAGGGAAGAATACTATATTATAATTATGGAAAAGGAGAATGTCTCTGAAAATGCGAAAAATTCGGAGAGGGACACGAAGAAAGAGAAAAAAGTGTGGAAAATCGTCCTGAAGGCATGCGGATGGGTGCTCGGGGTCTGGATTGCCGTGCTCGGCATTCTTCAGATTGTGCTGTCTCCGGCTGTCCTGACGGGGATTGTGAAAAAATATGCTGGGGAATATGTGGACGCGGAACTCAGTTTTCGGAATATAGGGATATCTATGTTCCGGGCGTTTCCGGACGTCGAGCTGAAAATGGAGGACTGCGCCGTGACATACGCTCACGAGAGGTTTGACGGTCTCATCGGGATGGACATGCCCGTGCAGTTCATGGGACGCGGGAAAGCCGCGGCGGGACAGGGCAGCGACAACGCGGCGCCGGGGACTGTGCCGAATGACACGCTGGCGGTGTTCGACCGCTTCGACGTGAGGGTCAACCCTTTCGGACTGCTCGCATGGAAACTCGACATACCGTCTATAACTCTCTCAAAACCAAGAATTTTTGCGCACACCTACAGGGACGGTTCATCGAACTGGGACATAATGGCAGGCGAAGACAATGCCTCCGATGCAGACAGCACCGCCTCGGAAGGGGGCTCCAGCCTGCCTCGCATAGCCTTCGGGAAAATCAGGCTGAGCGAAAGGCCTACAATCGTGTATTCCAATGCCAGGGACACGCTGAGCGCGTTCATAACCCTGAAGGATATGTCTTTTGCAGGGCGGCTAAGTTCGGATTTCAGCAGGAACAGGAAGATAGAGCTTGAGGTGGACAGCCTGTTCGCGGCAGGAAGGATGGCAAGCGACACGCTTATTGCAGGAATCGACAGGCTGCACATCGACGGGCGCAAGGGCGGCCACATACACGTAGACATTGAGTCCAGGGCGCATGTAGGCACGAAAGAATGGGGGCGGTTAGAAGTACCGTTGAGCCTCTGCGGAGAGGTGGAGGCCGTCAGGGACACTGTGCCGGCATTTGACTTTCCGAAGATAGACGGAACGGTGGCGTTCATCCCGTTTGTCCTTTCTGGCAAGACGCGTCTGTTTTCAGACAGGCTGTACGTGAATGCGACGATGAGCACCATGGAGCTTGAACTGTCGAAGCTTATTGAGAAATACGGGAAAATAGTCAGCAAGGACGCATCCGCAGTCGAGACAGACGCGAAGTTTTCCGCGATGCTTGTGGCAGACGGGCATTATGCCTATGACGGTTCGCGATTTCCGGCTCTTAGCGGGCTGTTCTCCATTCCCAAGTCAAAGATGAGCGTTGACGGCTTTTCGGGAGACGTAGAGCTCGAAGGGGAAATATCTACGGATGACAATGGACGGTATAACCTCAACTTGTCGGACATTTGCCTCTACCTGCTCGGGACAACCCGTCTCGACGGTTCACTCGGCATCATGGATGTGCTTGGAGATGACATTCTGCTGAAGCCGGATATCGTTTTCAGCTCAAGGCTCGACGACATCACGGCGATGCTGCCGGACAGTCTAGGGCTCAGTGCTTCCGGGACGCTCGGAGGAAAGGCAAAAGGCAGCGTGAGAATGTCGCAGCTTGACCTCTACAGGCTGCCGGAGGCGAACATCGACGTTGATCTGAACGCTGACAGGCTGCACCTTACGGACGCGAAGGACAGCATTGACGTTTATGTCGATTCCCTGAACTTCTGCCTCATCACGAAGAGGGGCAAGGTCGATGAGGAACAAAAGAGGAAGTCAAGGGTGTTGGAACTCAACGTCAGCGTGGACACGGTGCGGGCACTCTACGGCAAAGAATTGGATTTCAAGGGCAGGGAGATGAAGCTGGTCATGACAAACGATGCCGGAATACTCAGCCGCAAGGACTCCACTATGTTCTATCCTATGATAGGGCATTTCACCGGAAGCCTCCTCTCGCTGAAGGACGGTGACGACGCATCATTCGGCATCAAGGGAACGGACAATACATTCAGAATCACGCACAAAGGCGGTAACACGAGCATCCCTGTGCTCTCGTTCAGCAGCGCGAACAAGGCCATGAGGGCCAAGAGCTCCGAAGGCAGGGTGTTCGCCACGGGAGTGAACATCAGCGCGTCGGCACAGAAAAACGATGCCGCGAGCCGCAGCCAGAGACGAGAAAGACGACTGGATTCGCTCGCGCGCGTCTATCCGGACGTTCCGCGTGACTCCCTGTTCAAGGTGGCCCGACGCAACATGCTCAGTTCGGAGAAGTTGCCAGAATGGCTGAAAGAAGAGGACTGGATGAAACAGGACTTCAGTTTCAGTCTTGACGGCACGATGAAAAGATATTTCCGGGAATGGGGCATAAAGGGGGCGCTTTCACTCGGGAAAGCCCGCATAGTGACGGCTCTGCTGCCGCTGCGCAACACTGTCTCGGACGTCCGGCTTGATTTCAGCAACAATGACATCAGCCTCAAGAACGTCTGCCTGACTTCAGGAAACTCCGATCTCGACATCAGCGGAAGCCTCACCGGGCTCAGGAGAGCCGTGCTCGGCCACGGACCGGTCAAGGCTGACATAAAGCTCGTGGCCAACAAACTGGACTGCAACGAGCTGCTTGCCGCATACGCCGCCGGGCAGAAGGCTGGAGGAGAGGTCAGCGGGACTTCCGAGGTGAGTGACAGCGAGTATCTTGAAGCGGCCGTCACGGAAATGAATTCCGAGGAGGCGGACTCAACCGCAGGAGGCCTTCTCGTGGTGCCGGCAAACATCATAGCCGACGTCACGGTCGAAGGTTATGACATAAGCTACGCGAACATGGTCATAGACTGGATCAACTGCAACGTCAGGATGAAGGAACGCTGCGTGCAGATATACAACACCGTGGCGGCGGCAAACATGGGAAACCTGTTTTTCGAGGGATTCTACGCCACGCGCAGCAAGACCAACATAAAGACCGGGTTCAATCTCAGCCTTGTGGACCTGACGGCCGGCGAAGTCTTCAGCATGGTGCCTCAAATTAAGGAACTCGTGCCCATGCTCAGTTCGTTCGACGGTCTGCTCAACTGCGAGCTTGCCGGGACATCCGACCTTGACACGAACATGAATTTCATTATGCCGACCATGAGGGGGATCATGCGCATCGGCGGCAAGGATCTCTCGCTCGCGCAGGACGAGGATTTGAGGAAAATCACGAAGCTCCTCAAATTCAAGAACAAGGGAGACCTCAAAATAAATTCGATGTCAGTTGAGGGGCAAATCAGCGACAACAGATTAGAGGTGTTCCCGTTCATTGTCGACGTAGACCGCTATGAACTAGCGATGAGCGGCATCCAGAATCTCGACATGTCGTTCCGCTACCACATCTCGGTCATAAAGTCGCCGCTCGTGTTCCGCTTCGGTGTCGACCTCTACGGCAGCGATTTCAACAACCTCAAGTTCCGTCTCGGAAAGGCCAAGTACAAGAATGCCGGCAGCATACCGGTCTTCACCAAGACCATTGACGAGTCGAAGCTGAATCTTTCCAATTCAATCCGCAACGTTTTTGAAACCGGCGTGGAGCAGGCAGTCGCCATCGGCGAAAGTCAGGACGCAATCCGCCGCCAGAAAGAAGAGACGGGCTATGTCGCCGCCGTGGACGAGGACGTGGTCCCGTTGAGCGAGGAGGAACAGAAAGAACTTGACGGACAGGAGGAAAACAAGGAAGACGCGTCTCAACAGAACAATGAGCCACAAGTCTTGTCGACAGTACACCTCAAGTAAAGAAAAAGCCCTCATAATCAAATGATTAAGAGGGCTTTTCTGTGCGGATGAAGGGACTCGAACCCATACGCCTCACGGCACCAGATCCTAAGTCTGGCTTGGCTACCAATTACAACACATCCGCAGTCATGATTTCCCCGAAGGGACTGCAAAGTTACACATATATTTTTAATCTGCAAGTCCACATTCCGCTTCAAGGCAAGCTAAGGTACCAAAATCCTGAGCGCCGACGGACTTACGGAAATGTCAAGCACCTCGTCGGCATAAAACCAGTCTCCGTCAAAATGGGCTGGGCCGGAAGAGGTTCTGGAAATGACGATATGCCGGCCACGATAGCAGTGCACCTGACGACAATCGTCGCAATGTCCCTCCATCAGCATGGCCGCAAGGTGCGGTATCTCAACACTGCGGAACATGTCAAGGACAGTCACGTCAAGCATTCCGTCGCCGCAGTCGGCGCGAGGGGTAATCTTCGCCCCGTTCCCCCACTGATTCGAGTTGCCGACAGTGACAAGGACGGCATCCTGAGTCCATTCCTTGCCGTCAATGCTAATCGTGTATGTCTCCGGCCGGAAAGTCTTCCATAGTTCAAGAGCCTTCGTGATGTAGGTCGTCACGCCCCTCTTTCCGGAAAGCGCGAACATCCTGCTCACGTCCGCATCGAAACCGACACCGCAGACAGAAAAGAATGGTTTCCCGTTCACATACCCGACATCGAGCGGGTGAGTCTTCCCGCTCTCAATGATTTTCAGAGATTTGGATATGTCATGACTGATATTGAGGCAGCGAGCAAGGCCATCCCCGCTGCCGCAAGGAAGTATGCCAAGCGTCTTCCCCGTGCCAAGCAGCCCGCGGGCAACTTCATTGACGGTGCCGTCCCCGCCTACTGCAACGACAATGTCTTCCGGCGCCTCATGTGCAAGAGTTTCCGCCTGCCCGGCATATTCCGTGACCACGGCCCTGTGGCCAGCATCCTTCAGCGCAGCAAGAATCTTGTCCTTCCGCCCCTTTCCCGATATGGGATTTATGATAAATAATGCACTGCTCATCTGAATATATTCATATTCTCATCATATATCTCACTGTCCGCCCCAAGAAAGTGCATCACGCTGTGAAACACGTTGTACTGCTCAGCGGAGTGCACTCCCGATTTCAGGCTCTGCCCCACCCAAGGAGTCCAGACAATGAACGGTATCTCAAGCTGCTCCTTCGGAGCCAACGCGCGCGTCACACCGTGCATGAACAGTCCATTTTCGCCGAGCGACTCGCCATGGTCCGAGACGTAAATCAGGCAGCGGCGCCAGTCTTCCGGCAAAGCCTTAAGCTCAGATATGGCTGTGTGTATCAGAAAGTCTGTATACAGAATTGAATTGTCATACGCGTTGATGAGCTCGGCAGGATCTGCCTTGGACATCTCCGCAGTTCTGCTTACAGGGGTAAACTTCTCGAAGTCGGCAGGATAGCGAGTGCTGTAGTCGGGACCATGACTCGTGCTGGTGTGTATGACAATGAACACTTTGCTGTTGCCGGAAGAAAGAATCTGCCCAGAGAGTCCTTCAAGGAGAATCCCATCATAGCGTCCATCCGCATAGGGATAAAGTTTTTGGAGAGCATCAACAGTCTGATACTCGTTCACATGAAGCGGAGGTTCGCCCCAATTGCTCGTGCGCCACACGACATAGGCACCGGCACGTGATAGATAGCTCGGCAAAGGTTCATAGAGCTTGTCTGTCGGAGCGTAGTCCAGAATTGCCTTTACACCGGCCGTCGTGTATGTCGCCGCCGAGACTGCCGGCAGAGCCACCGCTCCGTCATCTTTCAGCAGAGGGTTCGTCTCGCGGGAATATCCGTAAAGGGAGAAGTGGTCGCGCCGTGCGGACTCTCCTATGACAAGCACGCAGACAGTCTTCGTGCTGTCGGTGAACACTGCATCGGGAAGCCTGATTTCCTCGCGGTTGCGCTTACGGGCGGAGTTCTGATAACGTACGGAATTGAAAACGTATGACCACGGCATCATATAGCTGCCAAGCGGCCCGGAATTGACGTGCACCCAGGACCAATGGGGAAAGTTCGCGAGCGCAAGGAGGGCAATCACTCCGAACGAGCCCCCGACATTGGCGCTGAACCGGCGGAACGAGCCATAGTCAACCTTCCTCACGAAAAGATAGACGGACGGAAGTATGCCGAGAAAGAAGAGGTACATCACCGCCCCGGCGCTGAAGAATCCGGACGCCTCGGAAAAGCGTGTGTTGAAGACATTTCCCATCATCGCGTCATCAATCACGACTTCATAGGTGTTTATAAAATAGAGGGCTGTGGCATTGCCGATGAACGTGAAAGCGACTATGCACTTCCCGACGACACGCCCGAGCCAAAGCACAAGGTAGTAAAAGAAATAACTTATGGCAGTCACCAGCAGCACAAGTGAGGCCATAACGAGAACAGTCCTCCACGTTCCCTCAAGCTTCGATGCCGCCACGGTAAAGAACGGAATGTGGTAGGCTACAAGCGTAAAGAGGCTCAGGAATGCGCACACGGCCGTGAGCTTCGCCTTTTTCTTCAGAACAGTCATTGTGTATATTATTATATGGTTATCCTTCTTTATCGGAAATGGGCACAAACTCCGCAAAGATAGTCATTTTTGCATTATCTCGCTCTTTCAAAGAGGCCGGAGAGGCGCAGAAGCCAGTAGAGCAGCGCAAGGGCGGCGAGAATGCCGCCCGCGTAACCGATGTATCTCAGTGAGAAGTAGGTGCAGACGAGGCCGCCGGCGAACGAGCCGCAGCCTATGCCCATGTTGAATATTCCCGAGAATATCGACATTGCCACGGCGGTGGATTCGGGATGTTCTGCCGTAAGGTTGATGACTTCGTCCTGCATCGACACGTTGTAGGCAGTGCCGGCTATGCCCCAAAACACACAGAGGAGAATGAGCGCGAGGTGACTGAACGAAAGAGGATAGAACAGCATGAGACTCGCCGTAATCGACACCATCACAAGCGTCGTGAACAGGCGGCTGTTGCATCGGTAGTATTTCGAGAAAAGGAAGCTTCCGACAAGACCGGCTCCTCCGAAAATCATCAGGGACGCTGTCACAAGCTCGTCAGACATTCCGACGACCTGTTTAAGAAACGGTTCGATGTAGCTGTAGCAGGTGTAGTATGAGCCGGCATAAAGCGCGGTGAAGAGGAACAGTCCGGCGAGAGCCCTGTTGCGGAAAAGTTCCGGCAGCCGGCGGGGCGAAAATCCGCCGTCGCTCTGAACCTTGGGCAGGACAAACAGGAGATAGAGAAAGGTTGCGAAGGCGAAAAGACCTATGCTCAGAAAAGTCATCCGCCAGCCGATGTGCAGCCCGATGACGCGCCCGAGCGGCATTCCGAGAATCATCGCAATGGACGAGCCCGTGACTATCATCCCCAGTGCCAGCGGCCTGTGTTCGTCTGAGACAATCTTGACCGCCACGGGCGAGACTATGGACCAGAAAATAGAATGGGTGCATGCGACGCCTATCCGGGAAGCCATCAGCATCCAGTAGCCGGACGAAAGGAACGACATCACCTGAAATGCGGAGAAAAAGCCGATCAGACAAAGAAGCAGCCGACGAAGCTCTATCCGCGATGCGAGTATCATCAGGGGCAGCGAAAGGAGCATGACTACCCAGGCGTAGACCGATATGAGCATCCCCGCCTGAGCCTCTGTCATGCAGAAGTCAGCCGCGATGTCGGTCAGAAGGCCGATGGGGATGAATTCGGAGGTGTTGAATATGAACGTCGAGCAGGTGAGCCCGACAAGGGGCAGCCACGATTTGAGCGGCATGCTGCTGTTGCTTTTCATAAGACCGGATCTTTTTAGAAGCTGTTTTAATTTT
>DJRM01000133.1:8436-10786 GCA_002440085.1 Bacteroidales bacterium UBA6360 | reverse complement strand
GTCCTCTCGCAGGCGGCATCAATCACGGCCTTAAACCGCGCGGCTGGTTCTTCAAACTTTCGACCGACGTTGTAGCGTTTTTCCCAAGACGTCAAATGCTGATCAAGGTTAATCAGCAAATCTTCCACAGACATATACCTGCTTCCCGTCAAATCCAGACGAAGAACAGGATATTCCACCCACTCTTTCTCAAGGCCGGCTATCTCCAGCCCATTGAAAAGTTCTTTCCTCCCGCTGAAATAAGCCTCCATCGTGGAAATGAGAAGGCTCTTCCCAAACCGACGCGGGCGGCTCAGGAAATAATATTTCCCTGTCGAGGCAAGATTATAGACAGCAGCGGTCTTGTCCACATAAACATATCCGCCTTCACGGATTTCCGAAAAACTCTGTATTCCAATAGGGTACAACATATCAGTCCGTATTTTTACATGCCACTTTTCTGCGCTCGGCAGTCTAAAATTCATTTGGACTGCTCTCGCTTATCGAAATTATTTTGCCGATTCATTAACAGGCGACCTCAAGGCCGAGACCGCATAAACCTTACAAAGTTAATAAACTTTTTCTCACATTTATTTTTATGCGACAGCCATTTCGGCGTTTTCGCAAGCTTGTCGATTAAGCCATTAGGGAGTTCATGTGTCAAAGGTAGTTGCATTTTGAATTATTATAACTATCTTTGGGAATGGAGCGATTTTACTACATTACGATGCTGCTGATGCTCTCCGCCTGCAGCGGCAACTGGATTACGGTCACGGACGACCCGGTTACTGACGACCCCGAGGACGAGGACGGAATCACCGTCGTTGACGGGACAATCAGCATAGTCTATGCCTCGGATGGGGCGACGGTCAGCGGTGACGAACTCGGCATCGTCAGCGTCAAGGGGAACGAAGTCACGGTCATCAACACTTCGGAGAGCTGCTTCACCTACGAACTCAGCGGGACGGCGTCCGACGGATTCTTCAAGCTCTACAGCGACGCCAAGCAGACAATCAGCCTCAAGAACCTGAGCCTGACGAATCCTGACGGGGCGGCAATCAACAACCAGAGCCACAAATACACTTCCGTCATCGTCAGCGGTACAAACTTCCTCGCGGACGGCAGCGTCAATTCTTCAGGTGCCTACAACGACGAGAGTTCCGACGAGGACATGAAGGCGGCCTTCTTCAGCGAGAGACAGCTCATCTTCAGCGGCGACGGAAGCCTCACGGTGACAGCCGCGGGCAAGTCCGGCATCGTGTCGGACGATTACATAAGAATTATGGAGACCCCGACAATCACAGTCTCGTCCTCCGCAAAGAACGGCGTAAAAGGCAAGGATAGGGTAGTGATTGACGGGGGAACATTGGAAATCAGCGTCAGCGCCGCCGGAGCGAAGGGGCTCAAGAGCGAGGGCAACGGCTATTTCAACGCCGGCACGGTAAAGGTCACGAACACCGGGACGAGTTCCGGAATCGGCGGCAGACCCGGATTCGGAGGCTGGGGCTCAACCACTGACGACTCAAGTTCAAAGGCGGCGAAGGCCATAAAGTTCGACGGCGACATCTACTTCAACGGAACTGACGTCACCGCCACGGCCGCCTCCCACGAGGCGATTGAAGCAAAGGGCAGCATCAGCATCTCCGCAGGCAGCGTCAGCGCGACGTCTAGCGACGACGCTATAAATTCCGGCTCCGACATGACCATAACCGGCGGAAATGTCTCTGCATTCTCTTCCGGCAACGACGGGCTTGACGCGAACGGGAATATGTACATTAAAGGAGGTTACATCTATGCGGTCGGCTCCGGCAGTCCGGAGGTCGCGCTCGACGCGAACAGCGAGGGAGGCTACAAGCTATACATCAGCGGCGGCAAACTCGTCGCGTTCGGAGGCATCGAGTCGGGCTCCAGCATCACGCAGCCGGTGATAAACGTCACGAGCTGGACGGCTAACGCATCCTATACGCTCTGCGACACAGACGGCACGGAATTGCTTAAGTTCACGGCACCGGCAAGGGGCGGAAACGGAATGATTCTCTCACATCCCGACCTCGTGAGCGGCAACAGCTACACCCTCAAGAGCGGCTCGTCGAGCGCAAGCGTCCCGGCAACGATGTCCTCTTCGGGCAGTGCCGGAGGTGGACAGGGCGGAGGAGGATTTCCGGGAGGGGGGTGGCGGACCGGGCGGCCGTCACTGACGTACGGGGCGAAGAAAAAGCGGATTGCCGCGTTGTTCGCCTTGGCGAAATCCTCACAACCGGAAGGTTGCTGCGGTTTCCCCTTCACCGAGCGCCTTGCACTCCATCTTTTTCTTCATCCCCTACCCTCAAGTGTCATCACATAGGGAATATTGATATAGATTGATATAGAT
>DJRM01000133.1:0-8366 GCA_002440085.1 Bacteroidales bacterium UBA6360 | reverse complement strand
TATAGATTGATATAGATTGATACATAATTATATGAAAAGAAAGATTTTACTCGCGACGCTCTTTTTCGCGGCATTCGGCATTTCGCTGCCGGCGCAGGAGACGACGAAACCCTCGAAAAGCAATATGACCCTTAAGGAATGGAAGGTCGATGCGGCGACGAACCAGAAGGAGCTCGATCATGTGACGATTTACAACGAAAACGGAAGGAAAGTCGAGGAAATCGAGTACGACAGCAAGGGTGTCAAGTGGCGGAAGAAATATGAAATCGGCCCGAACGGGAAAATTGTCCGCGAACTCGTCTATAACGGCGCGAACAAGCTCGACAATGTGAGGAAATTCGAATTCGACGAGTTCGGACGAAAGAAAACGGAATATGTCTATGACGCAAAAGGAAGGCTCAAGCGGTACAAAGTCTATGAATATATCCCCGGAGAAGGCAACTGACACGACTCCGGTCAAGAGTATGGCCACCGGCGCAGCAGACGGCATCGTCCATAGCAGTCCATCTGGCCTCGGAGGCCTGCTTTCAGCCTTCGCGCCCATCACGCTTGATGAGATGGACTCAATCAGGCTGATGAACCGCATCGACAGCAAGTATCTCACTGACACACTTGAACTCAGGGCGCTGCTTAAGGATGCGGCGGCACATGGCTACCGTGTCTTTGAGCAGGACGGCGAGAGACTGCACGGCTACGACAGCATCTACTTCGACACTTCGGAGCTCCGGATGTTCACCGAGCACAGGCGCGGAAAGGCGGTGCGGCAGAAGGTGCGGACAAGGATGTACCGGCAATCCGGGCTATGCTTCCTTGAAGTGAAGCGCAAGAACAACCGCGGCAGGACGAAAAAGAAAAGAATCCCCGTTCCAGCCGCGCTCTTTGAAGATTTTCGCGGCAATGAAGAGGTCTGCTCATGGCTGGCGGGACATTCGGACTATGATGCGAAGTCCATATCCCCGTCGCTTGAGACATCGTTCCGCCGCATCACATTGGTGAACAAGGGCTTGAGCGAGCGCCTGACCATAGATTTGTCCGTCTCGTTCCGAAATTTCAGAACCGGCGCCATCGCTGACATCGGAGAGGCGGTCATCATCGAACTGAAGCAGGACGGATGGCTATGCAGCGAGATGCAGGACATCCTGCTGCGGCACAGGGTGAAGCCGATGAGGGTCAGCAAGTACTGCATCGGCATAGTCTCAACCGACTCCGGGGTACATCCGGGACGGTTCAGGCAAAAGTTCAGAACAATAGAAAAGATTAACAAAAACTTTTATCTAAGATGTTACAGACCTGTTATACTACAGCCGCTTTGGACGAGAGCGAACTTATTCAGACACTCGTAGAGCCGGTCATGACAACGGCGCAGAGCCTCGGCGAACTCGCCCTGCGGTTCTTCCTCAACCTGCTCGTCTGCTGGATTCTCGTGCATTTCTTCTACTATCCGAAAAGCCGCCGCAAGGACTATGTGTTCACGTTCCTGGCCTTCTCCTCGGCGATGCTCCTGCTGCTCTACGCCATGGGCAGAGTCGATGTCGGGGTGGGGCTCACCCTCGGACTATTCGCGATTTTCGGCGTCATCCGCTACCGCACGGAAACCGTTCCCATACGTGAGATGACCTACCTGTTCATCATCATCGCCCTCTCTGCCGTCAACGGCCTCACGCCTCTTTTCCGCGCAGTCGAAATCGGCGAGCCGACGGCGCACTATGCGCTCGGTTGGGGAGACCTCGCGGTGGCGGTTTCAGCCAACGCACTGTCAGTCATTCTGATATGGATTCTCGAAAGCAGCCGCAAGCTCAGGAAAACGACGTCGAAGATTATTCTCTACGACCGCATCGACCTCATTGTGCCGGAGCGCCGCGACGAGCTTTTCGACGACATCCGCCGGCGCTGCGGCATAGTCCCGACCGATGTCGAAATCGGAAACATCGACTTTCTGAAGGATTCCGCATATATAAAGGTGTATTACGAGGCGGACGGGAAATCGGCCTCAACGATGGACGGGATTGTCAGGAACAAGCAGTTCGTTGAGAATCAGGGGTTTTGAAGAACTTATGAAAAAAGATCGCCCTGTGCACATAACATTTTTTAATCATAATCGTCTTATACATTGCCTGCGGGCTGCAGGCATGAAACCCGAAATAAAAGAATGATGAAAACGACGGAAAAGATCTTCAGGACGGCCGCTGCCGCCGTACTTGCCTTGTCGGGGCTGCTCCTGACAAACGCAAAAGTTTCCGCCCAGAGCGTGGGCTTCAACACGAGGACATCGGCCGAAATTGACTGGAAAATCGTCAAGGGGCTGCACCTGAGCGCCGGCTATGAACTGAGAACCAAGAATTCCCTTGCCGGAGTCGAGAGGCATCAGGCAAGCGTGGGGATTGAATACAAGGTCTGCAACTATTTCAAGGTCGGCGGGGAATACATCTTCATTGGCCACTTCAATTCGGCGAACACCTTCAGGCCGCGCCACCGCTTCTCCCTGAACCTGACCGGTCAGTACGACACCGGTAACTGGAAGTTCTCCCTCCGCGAAAAGCTTCAGCTCACGCACTATGCCTACGACCTCAACGAGTTCCAGGATGTTCCCAACGCGCTCCAGCTGAAGTCCCGATTCACAGTGAAGTATCAGGGATTCAGACATATAGAACCTTTTGTATATGTCGAACTGCGCAATATATTCAACGCCCCGAAATGTTCCGCCACATGGAGCGAGACCTCGGCGGCCTACCAGTTCCTCGGCTACAGCCACGCCTACCTCAACCGCGTACGCACCGCCGCCGGCTTCGACTGGAACATCACGCGGGCGCACAGCATCGAGTTCACGCTGATGTACAACTGGGTTCATTCCCTCGAAATCGACACGAATAAGGAAGGGACGGAACTCAAGAGCCTCTACTGGAAGACAAAGCACGAGTTCCCCCTCTGCGTCGGCTACAAATTCTCGTTCTGAAAATCCACATTTCACCGAAAAATTTTCCACATTTCACCGAAAAATTTTCCACATTTCACCGAATTTTAAAACAACTACTTGATTATCAAAATATTTATCCCCATCTTTGCCCGACACAAAAAATTAGACATAGATGGGGACTTTTGAATACAAGAAGCGGATTGCAGATGCACTGCTTGAGAAAAAACTCCACTCCACGGGAGCTGTCGTCATTGAGGGACCCAAATGGTGCGGAAAGACAACAAGCGCCGAGCAGATGGCCAAAAGCGTGAACTATGTTTCCGACCCGGCAAATTATGCGAGAAATCTCATCTTGGCGGACATGGACATCAACTCGCTGCTCGAAGGCGACAAGCCAAAGCTGCTTGACGAATGGCAGGCAATCCCACAGCTTTGGGACGCGGTCCGATATTCAATCGACAGAAGCAAGCAAGTCGGGCAGTTCATACTCACGGGTTCAGCCGTCCCGCTGAGCTGTGATGAAAAGGCGAAAATCCACCACACGGGAACAGGAAGAATCTCCAGAATCCGGATGAGGCCCATGTCCCTCTTTGAATCCGGGGATTCTAACGGAGCAATCAGTCTCTCCGCTCTTTTCGACAATGCATCGACTGGGATATTGGCAGAATGCGCTCTGAAGATAGAGGACATATCATTCCTGATTTGCCGAGGAGGATGGCCCATCGCGACAAGCCTCAAGCAAGAGTATGCTCTCGAAACAGCCCGTGCCTATTACGATGCCGTCACAGAAACGGACATTTCATCTGTAGATGGCATCAACAGGAGTCCGTCCAGAACTAAAAGGCTAATGAGGTCTCTTGCGCGGCATCAGGGGACACAGGTGCCAATTGTGGGAATCAAGAACGACATGGCGGCCAATGACACGGACAGTCTTGACGAGGGAACGGTATCTTCCTATCTCGAAGTCCTCAAAAAGATTTTTGTAATTGAGGATATGGAAGCATGGAATCCCAATCTCCGCTCAAAGGCGGCAATCCGGACAAGCGACACACGCTATTTTGTGGATCCGTCCATTGCATCAGCCGCCCTGGGTCTCGGGCCGGCTGACATGAAAAATGACCTCAACACTCTGGGGCTGCTCTTTGAAACGATGGCGGCAAGGGATCTTCGCGTCTATGCAGATGCCTTGGACGGCAGTGTCTTTCACTACCGCGACAGCAACGGCCTCGAATGCGATGCCGTGATCCACCTCCGTAACGGCAAGTATGCCCTCGTGGAAATGAAGCTCGGCGGTCAGAAACTAATCGACGAAGGAGCGGAATCATTAAACTGCCTTGAAACAAGAATCGACACGAAAAAAATGCACGCTCCATCATTCAAGATGGTCCTGACAGCCGTAGGAAACATGGCCTACAAACGCAGCGACGGCGTTTATGTCGTCCCGATAGGCTGCCTGCGGCCGTGATTATGAGAAAAACATTTTGCAAAATTTTCGCACAAACTCTACGAAGTTTTTCGATACGAAAATTTTCGTAACCAGATAAGTCATTGTAATACAAACGGAATGAACGTAGAATAGGGCAGTTCATCCGCCGCTGGATTCTCGGGCAGATGAGCTGATATGTGAACATTTCTCGAAGACATTACGACATTACCGCGCAGACAGCAGCCACTTCCATGCGGGGACAACCTTTATCGTCTTCCCCTCATTTACCATTTCCGAAGACTCGCCGTTCGTGACTATCGTCAGATTATCACACCCTGTCACTTCTGATGCCTCCACAAGACCGGCGACCTCGCGACTTCGTGTTTCCGGAGAGGACATGTCCCAGCACACCTGTATCAGTTCTGACACCGCATCTTCACGCTGCAGGACAAAGTCGCATTCTGTCTTCCCAAGATAATATGACACTTTTTCAAACGGCTGCATCGTCCTTTTCAGATGCAATAACAATGTTTCCCCCGAAATAGGAAACTTTTTAGAAATATTTCCTATTTTGGGGGAAACATTCATCATTTGCCATGCGTCCTTCACGCCATTTAACATTTCGCGAGAGGCATTAAGATATATGACCTCCGCTAATAAAGACACCCGAATGCCCATAGAGGAATTTTCTTGCCGTTGGCGATTTCAATGTTATCTACCGCAAGAGCCGCATTGCTGATGTCGCTGTCATCAATCTGCGAATAATCCTTCCCCGCGCCGCCGACTTCGATGACACTTTGCCCATCGATTCTGAAATCCCCCGTCTTTATACCCCCATACTCGACCACATGTCCGGCCGCAGCCAGCTGATTGCAGAAGAATGTCTCACGAACGCTGCCGATCTCCGGGTCTTTAAAGGAAAATGTATATAGAAGGTTCGTGTTGTCCATCAGTATCTTGTCCGGTTTCTGAAGATCCGTAATCTTGTCCAATTCCGCATAAAGACAGCGTATGAGCTTGGCCTCATCCAAATATTTCAAATATTTCAGAAGTGTAACCCTGTCAATGGAAACACTCTTAGAAAGCTTGGACATATCAACCAGATAAGGAAGCATTGAAGAAATTACCTGAAGCATCCCCTTGATTTTCCGCGTATTCCCGACGCTTACGCCTCGACATTCCGTGAGTTCATTATCTATTATATAATTAGTCACATTCTCGATAAGCTTCCTGTATGTCTTTTTCCTTTCAAATGAAAAAGGATAGTATCCATTGGTCAAGTAATCCGGAAAATATTCCATCGGACGGCATATTTCCCTGACTTTCAGACACAAGTCATTTGGACGCGCCAGCAGCTCCGCAAATTCTACCGGTTCGATTTCCTGCCCTGTTCGAAACCACAAATACTCCCGAAAAGACAGGCCGGACATATCATACACATCAGCCCGTCTCGACAAATCGGACTGCCCGTCATTTATATGAAGAAGCGAAGAACCGCTCAGGACAACACGCAGCCCCTTGTATAAGTCATGTATTTCCTTTACCTCGCGGCTCCAGTTTTCGTATTTGTGGATTTCATCAATGAAAAGATGGCATCCGCCGTGTTTAACAAATTCCGATGCCGTATCAAGTAGCGTATGATTCGTAAAATACGCAGTATCCGCAGAACAATACAACACACGTTTGTCCGTTGATGCATAGTTTTTCAGAATATACTGCTGCATCAATGTCGATTTTCCGACTCCTTTAGGCCCACGGATTATCACAAGCCTCGAACCCCAGTCAATGACGTCCATCATCCTTCTGATGAATGACATCGGAACATCCGTAAGGTACTCTACTTGCCGGTCAAATAAACTGTCCATTTCACCACGTTTTTGTCGCAAATATACATCGTTTATTTCAATAAACAAATATCAGTAAAATCTGTTTATTATGATAAACAACCGCCCGCCACCTCCCAGTGTCCGCCCTTGTCAGGACCGACCCTGATTATGACCCCTTTTCTTTTTAGATTGGCCAAGTGCCGCTCGACACCCTTAGGACTTATCCCGATGGCTTCAGCGAGCGTAACCGTGGTCATGTTCGGGTTTTCTCCCAACAATCTGACAATTTTCTCCCTACTTTTTTCTTTTCCTTTGACTGCCGGAAGCATTTCGCCGGTGATGTCGGTTCCTGCCGCAGCCAATTCCATACATCTTTCATACGCCGCCTTAAGGTCGAGGTTCATGTACTGTTCAATAAGCGTATGACCGCCCGCACTGATTACGTGGTCGAAAAGCATCTGGTTTTCAACCTCGGTCACAGTCGAACCCTCTATGGCAGTGGAGTGCGTAATGATTGAGTACAAGATAGAATTTGTTGTAGTCTATCTGCCGGCCAATCCCAAGCTGTCCGAATTGCTTCAACAGCCTCTCCAATTCCTGTCTCCTATCCATAACAATGCGATTTGTAGGGACAAAATTAGGAAATCATGCGAAATATCCGTCTTTTCTCCCTACATTTCTACAGATTATCACCCTACTTCAAGAAATAGGCATAAGAATAGGCGATAAGACCGTGACCTTTCTCATTGTCAGTCCACGCAAGTTCCTCATGGCTTCTGGCAACAACATCCGCTGTCTTCAGAGGGCATAGTCCGGATGTCACGTCCTCCAATGTCGCAAGTTCATCCGCGTCAAGAACGCCCTTGTCAACGACCGTCTCCTTTGATAGTTCAAGCCTCACGGATTCCCTGTCGTATGAAATGGTGCTGACCTTGCGTATCCCGTCGATGTTGTCATATATGGTGTCATAATGTTCAGGAACAGGTCCGAACTGTATCGCCCTATAGTTCAGTCCGCTGATGGAATGTCCCATCTTCAGAAAATGCCTGAAATCAGCATAGAACATCTCCTTGTTCAACTTCGTCGGGCACACGCTAAATTTCTCCTTACGGATTATGAACTTTATCATAGCCTCCAGCTTTCGTGCGTCAGGCGCGGAAAACCCGTTCATTATGCCACGCTCTGTCTTGCCATAAAACAGCCTCCGTTCCCCATCTTTCTCACAATCCTCATCGGATGCTTCAATCCTTGACATAATTTTCAAATACTCTTTCTCATCAAACGAAGAGCGACAGGACTCAAGGACACGAATCATCCCTTCCTTTTCCCGTACCGCAAGTATAAGCCTCGCATTCGACTCGCTCGGGACAGTTCCATCCTCATACTGTTTCCACTGATTGATTCCGAAACCCATTATACGGCTAATCTGAGCATAGTTCAGCCCATAATGTTCCCTGATTGCCCGTATCTCGTCCGGAAACGGAATGTTATGGGCATTCCTATACTGCGAATACAAGTCATCGCAGAAGAGAGCATCCTGCTCGGTCGTCGTGAACTGTTCGCCAGTGTCCTCACACAAATAATAGCGGACGTGCACGAGATATTTCTCCTTTCGGAATTCCCGCTCCTCAACATCGAAGACCTCCTTTACCCGACCACCGGTGAACGGGCTTCTGATTTCCGTCTGTCGTTCAGTTCTCATATTCTGTCCTCCTTATCCTTAAATGCATATCTGATGCGATTTTCCGCCTCGTGAAACGAGATGCAAATGGTTTTATCATTCGGGCAACCAAGAGAAATCTTAATATAAACCTCCTTACAATTTATATCTCTCCCGAACACCCACATATCGCCCATTCCCATTGCCGATATTATTGTCTCGACATAATCGTCAGACTCAATCTCCCGCACATAGCGTTCCCTCTCCTTAGGCGCGATTCCAAACGCCGCCAACGCATCCTGATTCTTGTCCCTATCCAGAAAGAATATCCCCCAGATGTCCATCTTTGGAAAAAACTGAGACAAAAACCTTTCCACCTCTTCCTTTGTTCTTATCTGACTGTCTTTCATCCTCTCTCAATGTTAATGAGCCACAAAGATACACATCAAAGACCTATTCACCAAGAAAAATCACGAAAAAGTGATGCATCGGCAATATTAGGCACTTCTTAGTAATAAATGTAAGCATCCGACAAAGTGC
>DJRM01000019.1:18676-25208 GCA_002440085.1 Bacteroidales bacterium UBA6360 | reverse complement strand
AACTGAACAAAAAATTCAAACAGCTTCTGAAAAAACAATGCCGAGTCTCTGAGAAAATACAAATATCGGAAATTTTGTTTTGAATAAATCAATCAGATGCTTAATTTTGTCGATTACAACAAAAATATCCCTTTCGGGTTCAGAATCCGGCGGGGCACATCAGTTTGATATGAAAAAATACGATATACCGGACATCACAATAGCCATCGACGGATATTCCTCCACGGGGAAGAGTTCCTTCGCGAAGCTCATCGCGTCAGAACTCTCGTTCCTTTATTTGGATTCCGGGGCTCTCTATCGTGCCGTGACGCTGTATGCCATGGAGAACGGGCTCATTTCCGACGACAACAAAATTGATTTGCAGGCACTTGCCGCCGCTCTGAATACGCTTGACGTGCATTTTGAGAACACTGCGGGCGGAATACGTACATATATCGGAAAACGATGCGTCGAGAAGGAAATCCGCAGCCTGAAAGTTTCCGGAAAGGTCAGCCCCGTTTCTGCGGTGCCGGAGGTTCGGGAATATGTGAACGCGAAGCTCCGCGAATTCGGGCGGGGCGGGCGTGTCGTGATGGACGGTAGGGACATCGGGACGACGGTTTTTCCCAATGCCGAACTGAAGATTTTCATGACGGCGGATCCGCTTGTCCGGGCGAAGAGGCGTGCGGCTGAAATGGAGGCCAAGGGCGAGAAGGTGAACATTTCCGATGTTCTGGAGAACCTTAAGGAACGGGACTACATCGACTCGCACAGGGCTGTGTCCCCGCTCTCAAAGGCTCCCGATGCCATTGAACTTGACAACTCCGAGATGACTCTTGAGGGGCAGATGGAGTGGGTAAAGAACGTCCTGAGTAAAAAATTTGGAGTGAACGGGCTATGAGCAGGGGAGTGACAGTGGATATTGACAAGAACTCGGGATTCTGTGCCGGAGTCATCCGTGCGGTGAACATTGCCGAGGAGAAACTTGAGCATGAGAAAAGCCGGAAAATCTTTTCCCTCGGCGCGCTTGTCCACAATGAGGCGGTGCTTTCGGGACTTGAGGCGGCCGGCTTGGTGACAATAGACAGGGAAGACCTGGACGAGATGCAGTCGGTGGAAAATGCCGACCTGATTATCCGGGCTCATGGTGAGCCTCCTGCCACCTATGTCCGTGCGGAGGCACTTGGATTTAATGTTGTGGACTGCACCTGTCCGGTGGTGCTTCAGCTTCAGAAGAGGATACGCACGGCATATCAGCAGCAGAAAAAGGCAGGGAAGGGGCAGATTGTGATTTTCGGCAAGGTCGGACACGCGGAGGTGCTCGGGTTGGTCGGGCAGACGGAGGGGACTGCGATTGTGGTCGAGAATCTGATGATGCTTGAGGATGCAATCGCCGACGGGCGCATACGTCAGTGCACTCCGACGGAGATTTTCAGCCAGACCACCAAGAGTCCCGGAGAATACGACAAGGTCTGCGCGCGCCTTGCGAAAGTTCGCGGCCTGCGTCTGCGGCTCAAGGTTCACAACACCATCTGCCGTCAGGTTGCCACGCGCCATGCGAAGCTTTCAGCCTTTGCGCGCAGTCACGATGTCATCGTCTTTGTCTGCGGCAAGTCCAGTTCCAACGGCAAGGTGCTCTGCGAGTTCTGCAAGTCCGTGAACATCAGAACCTACAATGTCAGCTCCGTCGACGAGCTGAACGGCGAGTGGTTCCGCGAGGACGACAGAATCGGAGTCTGCGGCGCCGCCTCCACCCCGAAGTGGCTGCTTGAGGAGACGGCCGCGCGGATAAAGGATATTTTGCAGAAAGACAATAAAATGCTACCTTTGCGCGGCGAAAATGAAAGTCCCGCCAATCTCGAACGATGATCCTGGCATCTCGGACGCGGTGGGGAGTCTTTCAGTGTGAGGAATATTTTTTAAAATTATATAGTAAAATGGCAACAACAGCAGATTTCAAGAACGGGCTCTACCTGATGTACAACGGTAAGCCTTGTTCTATCGTATGGTTCCAGCACGTGAAACCGGGCAAGGGACCTGCATTCGTAAAGGCGAAGCTCCGCAACCTTGAGAACGGACGCATCCTTGAGAACACTTTCACGGCGGGCGTGAAGATTGACACCATCAACGTTGAGCGCCGCCCTTACCAGTTCCTCTACAAGGACGAGGACGGATTCAACTTCATGCACGAGGAGACTTACGAGCAGATTCACCTCGACACGGACCAGGTGGAGAACGCCGACCTCAT
Organism: Bacteroidales bacterium UBA6360; assembly: GCA_002440085.1. Lineage (GTDB taxonomy): Bacteria > Bacteroidota > Bacteroidia > Bacteroidales > UBA932 > Cryptobacteroides. Next base: position 22,981 of record DJRM01000019.1, on the reverse strand, counting down.
GAAAGAGGGTCAGCACGTCGAGATGATGTTCCTCGCCGAGGACAACGACGAGCGCTGCCTCACCTGCGAGCTCCCGACCTATGTCGAGCTTGAGGTGACCTACACCGAGCCGGCAGTCAAGGGCGACACCGCCTCTACCTCCGCGCTCAAGGAGTGCACGCTTGAGACGGGCGCGATGATTATGGTTCCGCTCTTCATCAATCAGGGCGAGAAAATCCGCGTCAATACGGAGGACAGATCCTACGGCGGCCGCGTAGCATAAAGGTGAAAACCGCAGAAGCGGCACGTCTGCTTCGTTGAAATCGGGATTTTAGTCCTCACAACCGAGAGGTTGCTGCGGGTAAAATCCCGATTTCGCCTTGCATCCGCACCACTTCTGCAATTTTCACATCTCAGCTGTTTTTTTTGACCTTTTCGATAAGCGAGGGCAATCCAATTGAGATTGCCGAGTGCAGAAAGGGGCTATTGAAATACGAACAGAAATCGGGAAATCTTCTGGGCTTGAGCCTTTGGATTTCCCGATTTTATTGTGTGTTGAAATGCTGTGTCGGACTACTGGAGCTTGCGGTTCTTGTAGTTCTCGATGCAGGCGGGGATAATCGGGTGGTAGGTTTCCGACTTGAAGAGCGGCGAGGCGATGATGAAGTCCGCCGTGCTGCGGTTCGTGGCGAACGGGACGTTGTAGAGCGAGGCGAGCCTCACGAGTCCCATGACGTCGTTCTGATGTCCCTGCATTATGAGGTTGTCGCAGAAGAACACGAGCATGTCCACTTTCCCCTCGGCAATCATGGATCCAATCTGCGCGTCTCCTCCGAGCGGCCCGGAGAGCAGACATGTAATTTCCGGGCATTCCTTTCCGAGTTCCTTCTCCAATGCCTCACGCACCAGCCTTCCGGTCGTTCCGGTACAGAAAAGCCGGCAGTCCTTCAGCGAGCCTGCATTGAACTTTACCCAGTCGAGCAGCTCGACCTTCCTGGCGTCATGCGCCACAAGTGCTATATTCCGTATCATAACCTTTTAAGTTTTAAATACAAATCTTGCCCTTTCTGAATCAGATCAGCATCTCGAACAGCTTGTTGTTCTGGTTGATGTACTCGTAGGACACCCCGTGCGCCTCCATTCGGCGGATGAGCGCGTCATAGTCCTCCTTTGCAGCCACCTCGATGCCGATGAGCGCCGGTCCCTCCTCCTTGTTGGTCTTCTTGATGTACTGGATGTAGACGAGGTTGTCGGAAGGCCCGATGATGTCGCGGATGAAGGTCAGGAGTGCCCCGGCCTTTTGCGGGAAGTTCACGATGAAGTAGTGCTTCAGGCCCTCGTAGACAAGGCTCTGCTCGCGTATCTCCTCCATGCGGGTGATGTCGTTGTTGCTTCCCGAGATGATGCAGGCGACCTTCTTTCCCTTGATTTTCTCCGGGCAGAACCTCAGCGCCGCCACAGAAAGCGCTCCGGCCGGCTCCACGACAGTAGCGTTCTTGTTATACATCTCAATGATGGTTGAGCAGACCGCTCCCTCCGGTACGGGGATGATGTCGTCAAGCACCTGACGGCAGATTTCGTAGGTCAGCTTTCCCGGCTTCTTCACCGCCGCGCCGTCCACAAACTTGTTTATATGCTCAAGGTCAACGACATGCCCAGCTTCAAGCGATGCCTTCATGCTCGCCGCTCCGGCAGGTTCAACGCCGATAATCTTGCACTCAGGCCATTTCTGGTGCAGGTATGCGCCCACGCCCGAAGCCAGTCCGCCTCCGCCGATGGGGATGAAGATGTAGTCCAGCGGCTCGTCCAGCTGCTGAGTGATTTCATATCCTATTGTTCCCTGTCCCTCGATGATCTTCTCGTCGTCGAATGGAGGGATGAAGGTCTTTCCGCTGCGCTGCGCATACTTTATCGCCGCCTCGTTCGCCTCGTCGAAGGTGTCGCCCGTCAGCACTATATCCACATATTCCTTTCCGAACATGCTCACCGCTTCGATTTTCTGCCTCGGAGTTGTCACGGGCATATAGATGGAACCCATGATTTTCAGCTTGTTGCAGGAAAATGCCACTCCCTGCGCGTGGTTTCCAGCCGATGCGCAGACGATGCCGTACTTGAGCACCTCGGGCTGAATCGAGCGAATCTTGTTGTAGGCCCCGCGAATCTTGTAGGAGCGCACCATCTGCAGGTCCTCTCTCTTGAGATAGACGTCACAGCCGTACTTGTTCGAAAAATGCGCGTTCAGCTGGAGCGGCGTCGGCGTGAGAATCTCCTTCAGTATCTCCGAAGCCTTCTCGATGTCCTGAGTTTTGGGGAAATAAGCGTTCTTTTCCATAATTGTGTGATATTAAAATTTATGGAGTTGTTTTTGTCGAAAATGTCTTGTCTATATGTTGCCGTGTATATGAATCCGTATATATCTGTGCCCGTGTCAGTTGAGGATTATGAGAACAGGTGCGGGGTGGCTGAACTTCAGCGCGACCCGGTCCTCAGTGGCGCGGTTGCGTATTCCTTTCCACCAGTTGTCGAAGCACACGCTGTCAAGCGGCCATGCGAGCCCCTTTGAGGCTATCCGCAGCGTAGGGTCGGGGGAGAACACCGAAACGGTGCGCCCGGCTCCGCAGTCGAAGGTCTCGCTGTCGTGGAGCGGGAATGCCGTCGTGTGGTCGGAAATCATGTCGAACGAGATGTCGGGATGGCTCCGGCAGAACTCCATCAGAAGACCGAGGTTCCCGAGAGTGAAGTCCTCCGCTCCTCCCGTGGCTCCGAGAACGTGAATCCTCTCAACTTCCGGATAAGCTGTCAGTGAATACCTTACGGCCTTGGCGAGGTCGTCGTAGTCCTGCTCGTCGTACTTCACGACAATGTCGGCAAACAGCGTCCGCATTTCCTCCGACAGTGTGTCCATGTCGCCCACGGCCGCTGCCGGAGCCTTGCCGCCGCTGAACTCAAGGTACTTCACGAGCGCCCCGTCACAGCAGATCACCGCCTCGGCCGCACCGAGCAGCCAGAGAGGGTATTCGGTCTTGGGGAAGTCCCCGTCGGCAAGTATTACGATTTCTTTCATCTGTGCAGCATTTCAGACACTGTGCCTCGGATAAGTCAGGCTTCTTCTGGCTCGGACGGAGTCGCCGCGTGGTACTCTTCCGGGTTCCGGAATCCGAGCAGAAAACTCTTTGCGTCCATCCTCTTCTTTCCCGCGAGCTGCAGATCGGTGAGGGAGAGCGCTCCGTCCGACGTGGCAATCGCGATGTAGGTCTTGCCGTCGCTCAGGATCTGTCCCGGAACCGCTACTGAAGGGCAAATCCTCTTGAACTCCTCACCGGTAATCTTCTCTCCGAAGAAAATCTTGAGTATGACCGGAGCCTCGCCCTCGCGATGAATTTCGGTATACGCGGTAGGATAAGGGCTGAGGCCGCGCACGAGGTTGTAGACTTCAGCCGTGCTGCGGTTCCAGTCAATCCTGCACATCTCCTTGGTAATTTTCGGCGCAGGTTTAAGCACCTCCGCGCCCTGGATGAAGCTGCGCTGGATGCGGAACTCGACGCTGCCCTCGATGATGGCCTCGACAGTCTGTTCCACAAGATCCGCCCCGAGTGCCATCAGCTTGTCATGTACGTCCCCTGCCGTGTCGGTCGGGAGGATAGGGCACTGCTCGCGGTACATTATTTTTCCCGTGTCCATTCCCGAGTCAATCATGAATGTCGTCACTCCGGTCATGTTCTCGCCGTTGATGACTGCCCAGTTGATTGGGGCGGCACCCCTGTACTGCGGCAGAAGAGCCGCATGGAGATTGAACGTCCCGAGCTTAGGTATGCTCCAGACGCACTCCGGCAGCAGCCTGAACGCCACGACCACGAAAAGGTCCGGCTTCCACGCCTTCAGTGCCTCAAGGAATGCCTCGTCCTTGAGCGACACCGGCTGGAGCACCGGAATCCCGTGCGCTACGGCATATTGCTTCACCGCGCTCTCGTTAACCTTGAGACCGCGTCCCGAAGGCTTGTCCGCCACGGTCACAACGCCCACGATGTCATACCCTTTCTTCACGAGCCTGTCAAGCGGAGCCACCGAGAACTCCGGCGTACCCATATAGACTATCCTTGTCTTTTTGAATATTCCCATAAACTTTGCCTTTATTTTTCTGAATCTGCTCTTGATGTTGTCGATGTTGAACAGGGTCGAATCGTTCACCGCCTTCCACGTGAGGAACGCTCCCGTCGGGAAGAGGATGTAGCTCGAAATGAAAACTCCGAGTTCCGGGGATATGGCGCCGTCGCGGGCGAGTTTCTTCCCGGATATGTCGATGACCCAGTAGGCCACGAAAAAGAG
>DJRM01000019.1:0-18608 GCA_002440085.1 Bacteroidales bacterium UBA6360 | reverse complement strand
CGAGAGGGCGAACTTGCTCAGAATCTCGATGTCTATGTTCCGCAGAATCCTCGTGTGGTAGCCGGTGTCGCTCGCGTACATCGAAAGAGTGCTCTGAAGGTCTTCCGCCTTCTGGATCGCGTTCTCTACGGCTCTGATTTCCTGATCGATGTCTTCGAATTTCCCGATGTTTTCGGACTTGAACGGTGCCGTTATCCTTGCCCTCGACGCTGAGTCCAGCTGACTGTAGTACTTCAGACCCGAGCGGTAGCCGTTCACTGCCCTCACGTTCTCGACCCTTGCCGCCTCGTTTAGCCCGCCTATGGAATCCTTTCCGTGGTTCAGTTCCTTGAGACTCATGGACTTGACCTGGTCGCTGTACCTTGCCGAGTCCGACTTGTGGAAGGCATAGTTCTCCAACGGGATGATTATCTGCTGACGCGCGAACTCAATCTGCTGGAGCTGGAGAGTGGTGTCGCGGTATTTCTTCGTATTGCTTTCCTCGAAGTTCGAGCCGCTGTAGAGCGAGAAAATCAGATAGCTCTTGTCCTTTGACATCGTCATCATCGCCGAATCCGCCACGGTCACGCTGGTGTTGCCCTTGTGTCCCGTGTGGTTGTAGACCATCACGTTGTGCATCATCCCGGTCTTGTCGTCGCGGTCCTCGACCCTGAGGATATACCCCTCTATGCCGTCGTAGAACGTGCCTGTCGGAATCTTGATTTCCTCCTTCGTCCGTCCTATGTCGTCGCGGAGAGTGTAAATCTGGTTATATGCCACCGGAATGAGGTCGTCCGCGATGAAGAATGCGCTTACGCTAATAGCGAAGCAGACTATGCCTATCGGGAGGAGAATGCGGGAAAGGGATATGCCTGCGGCCTTCATTGCCAACAGCTCGTTGCTCTCGGCGAAGTTGCCGAGCGTCATCATTGACGAGAGCAGCGTGGCGAGCGGAAGAGAAAGCGGAAGGAGGGTGCAGGCGCCCCACATCATGAACTCCAATATGACCTTCATGCTCAGGCCCTTGCCCACAAGCTCATCGATGTAGAGCCAGAGGAACTGCATCATGAGGATGAATATCACAATCAGGAGGATTGCGATAAAGGGCATCACGAAGGACTTGAGTATGAATTTGTCGAGCTTCTTCATTTTTCCCATCCTTTTCGGTCTATATTTATTTTCTCATCAGTCGTGTACGTCCAGTACACTCCTTCTTCCAAAAGAAATCTATCCTCGAAAATCAAAGACAAATCTGATGCAACTTATTTTTTTTCATGTTTCTTAAGTGATAATCAGGCGCGCTCAATGATTACTTAATGTTGCCGAGGAGAATCTCAATGGCTTCGTCGAGGCCTGCGGCGTTCTTGCCGCCGGCGGTGGCGAGACCTGGCTGTCCGCCGCCTCCGCCGAGTATGGCCTTGGCCGCGGCACGTACGTCGTTGCCGGCGTTGTGTCCCTTCGCGACGAGGTCGGTGGAGTACATCACGAGAAGCTGCGGCTTGCCCTCGAACTCGTATGCAGCGAGGACGGCGAGGTTCTCTGCCTCCTTCTGGAGCATGAATGCGGCGTTCTTGAGCATTGCCGGGTCACCGCTATTGCGCAGAACCACCGTGCGGATGCCGTTGATGTCCTTAGCCTCGTCGAGAAGCACCTGCTTGAAGGCTGCGGCCTTTTCTTTGGCCACGTTCTCGATTTCCTTCCTGAAGCCGTCGTTCTCGTCAATCAGCTTTCTGATGGCGACGGCAAGATCCGGGGCGTTGTTGAACAGCGCCCTTGCGCTACGCAGGGCGTTCTCCATCATATCCACTATGTTCTCCGCCGCGAGTCCTGTCCTTGCCTCGATTCTTCTGATTCCGGCAGCGATGGCGCTCTCCGAGACAATCTTGAAGAAGCCGATGTTGCCGGTCGCGGATGTGTGGCATCCGCCGCAGAGCTCCACGGAGTCGCCGAATCGCACTATGCGGACGCGGTCGCCGTATTTCTCTCCGAACAGCGCCATAGCCCCCATCGCCTTGGCGTCGTCCATTGTTCCGTCCCTCTTTTCGATGAGCGGGAAGTTGCAGCGAATCAGCTCATTGACCCTCTTCTCAACCTTGTCGATCTGCTCGTCGCTCATCTTTTCGAAATGCGAGAAATCGAAGCGGAAATAGTCCGGGGTGACGAACGAGCCTTTCTGCTCGACGTGCGTCCCGAGAATCTCGCGGAGTGCCTGATGGAGAAGGTGGGTGCAGCTGTGGTTATTCTCGATGCAGTGTCTGCGTTCGGCGTCAACCACAAGCCGGAAGCTGCCCGTGCAGTCCGTCGGAAGCTTCTCGGCGATGTGAATCGTGAGGTTGTTCTCCTTCACGGTGTCGAGAATCTTCACTCTCTCGCCGCTTTCCGACTCGATATATCCGGTGTCGCCGACCTGTCCTCCCATTTCACCGTAGAAAGGCGTGCGGTCGAACACGAGCTGAATCATTTCCTTGTTTTTCTGCTTCACGGTTCTGTGTCGCGTGAGGCGCGCGCCGTCGATTTCGGTGAAGTCGTAGCCGAGGAACTCGACGTTGTCGCAGTGGTGGAACTCGACCCAGTCGCCGAACTCGTTGGCCGTGGCGTTGCGGGCCCTGTCCTTCTGCTTCTTCAGTTCGACCTCAAATCCTTCGAGGTCAATGGTGTATCCCTTCTCCGAGGCGATGAGCTCGCTCAGGTCAATCGGGAATCCGAATGTGTCGTAGAGCGTGAACGCGTCCTCGCCCTTGATTACCTTGGTGTCGGAGCATTTCTCCATAATGCTGTCAATCAGCCTGATGCCCCTGTCGAGAGTGCGCAGGAACGCAAGCTCCTCTTCCTTGATGACCTTCTCGATGAGAGTCTGCTGGAGGGCGATTTCAGGATAATGCTCTCCCATGTCGCTCACCAGTTGTTCCACCAGGCGACAGAGGAAAGGCTCGTTGAACCCGAGGAAAGTGTAGCCGTAGCGTACGGCGCGGCGAAGGATGCGTCGGATGACATAGCCTGCCTTCACGTTTGACGGGAGCTGTCCGTCGGCGATGGCGAATGCGATTGCGCGGATGTGATCCGCGACTACCCTCATCGCGATGTCCGTATTCTCATCGGATCCGTATTTCTTCCCTGAAAGTTCCTCGATCTTGTGGATCATCCCCGTGAACACGTCGGTGTCGTAGCTGCTCTGCTTGCCCTGAAGCGTCATGCAGAGACGCTCGAAGCCCATTCCCGTATCCACGTTCCTGTGAGGCAGGAGTTCAAGAGAGCCGTCTGCCTTGCGGTTGTACTGCATGAACACGAGGTTCCAGATTTCAATCACGAGGCGATGTCCCTTATTCACGAGTTCGGCACCGGGAACGGACTTGCGTTCCTCGTCGCTGCGCAGGTCGACATGAATCTCCGAGCATGGGCCGCATGGACCCGTGTCTCCCATTTCCCAGAAATTGTCATGCTTGTTGCCGAGCAGCACCCTGTCCGCAGGGAGGTGCGTGAGCCAGCGGTCGCGTGCCTCAGTGTCGAGCGAGGTGCCGTCTTCCGCCGAACCCTCGAAGACCGTCGCGTAGAGCCTCTCCTTGTCAATCTTATAGACCTCCGTAAGGAGTTCCCAGGCCCAGTCTATCGCCTCGTTCTTGAAATAGTCCCCGAAGCTCCAGTTACCGAGCATCTCGAACATCGTGTGGTGGTAGGTGTCGTGACCTACCTCTTCAAGGTCGTTGTGCTTTCCGCTGACTCTCAGACACTTCTGACTGTCGGTCGCACGCGGGAACGGAGCGGGGCTGTTGCCGAGGAGCCAGTCCTTGAACTGGTTCATTCCTGCGTTTGTGAACATTAGCGTAGGGTCGTTCTTAACGACCATAGGTGCGGACGGCACGATTGTGTGTCCCTTTGATGCAAAAAAGTCGAGATAGGCTTTCCTGATTTCCTTTGATGTCATCATATATTTCTGAATCTTTATTTTTCCTGAACTCGTCCGGAGACAGGCCGTGTTCTGACCTCTCTTGGAACAATTTAACCTGCAAAAGTACAACAAATTTGGTAAAAAGCAGTATATTTGCGCTATGTCGGGGGTCAAAAAGTACATTTTCAACTCTGAGACGCTCTCCTACGAAGTGGACAGAAGCCACACGGTGAGGAGGGCTGTCCGTGTCGTGTCCCTTGTCGTGGCGAGCAGCCTCATGGCGTTCTTCAACCTCTGGATTCTGACTGACGTGCTGAACCTCGAACTTCCGAAGACCACCCTGCTCAAGAAAAGGAATGCCGCCCTTCTCTCCCAGGTTGAGGTTTTGGGAACGTCTATCCGGGAATATGACGAACGTCTCACCGCCCTTCAGATGAGGGACAATGACATCTACAGGACCGTGCTGGGCATGGGAAAGATAGCTCCGGAGGCGAGGGACGCCGGATTCTCCGGGGCGAACCGCTACCTGTGGCTTGAGGATTCGGAGTATAACACCGGCTTCCGCAATGCCGTCGTGCGCACCGACATCCTTCTGAAAAAGGCCTACATTCAGTCGAAGTCGTATGATGAGGTCGGCCGTCTTGCAAAACGTGCCGGAAATATGGCCTCGTGCGTGCCGATTATTCCTCCGGTCAACCCTGACAAGAAAAAATATCACCTGTCAAGCCGTTTCGGAGGCCGGATTGACCCGAAATATCACCGTCCGGCCTTTCATCATGGACTTGACTTCGCCGCGGCCGTCGGCTATCCGGTTTATGCTACGGGCGACGGTGTCGTGGAGTCCGTGAACTTCAGTGTCGCGGGATACGGCAATCAGATAATAATCGATCATGGTTTCGGTTACAAGACGCGCTATGCCCATCTGAGCTTTGTGAACGTCGCCGAAGGGATGGCTGTAAAGCGGGGAGAGAACATCGGAAATGTCGGGAACTCGGGAAAGTCGACCGGACCGCACCTGCACTACGAAGTCATCTACAAGGGACGTCCGACCAACCCGATGAACTATATGGACCTTGACATGACCACGGAGGAATACGCGACCATGGCTCAGGTCAGCGAGTCCGCCGCACAGCGCGTCATCATACACCCAACTCACAGGAAGAAGAGATGAAAAGGCGATACGTTTTTGATAAGGATAGTCTCAGCTTCAGGAAGGAACGTCTGACACTCAAATGGTTGGGCGGCAGGCTGCTCTCGTTTGTGCTGCTGTCACTGTCTCTGACCGTGGCCTTCTATCTTGCCTTCTCACTCCTGTTCAACACCAAGGAGGAGGCCGCGCTCAAGGAACAGAACCGTGCGTACGGTTCCCAGCTGCCGAAGCTTCAGGAAAAGTCCGATATGCTTTCCGCCGAACTCCAGAGGCTCTCGGCGAGAGACAATTTCATCTATCGGGAGATTTTTCTTACAGATGCCCCGCGCCTTGACATGGCGTCTTCGACAGCTTCTTTCAGCGGGATTGACACGATTCCGGACGGACAGATCGTGAAGTACGCGGCCGTGAAGATTGACGCGCTCTTCTCCAAGGCCGACCGCATTGAGGCCAATATGAAAAGGGCGCTCGCCGCCGTTTCCGCCGCCGGGAACGCGCCCCCACCGCTGCATGCTCCGATAGAGCCTCTTTCATACGCGCAGATCGGGGCCTCGGTCGGCAACAGGATCAACCCCTACTACAAGGTGGAGGCTCCGCACTCCGGGCTTGACATAATCTCGGAGGCAGACGTCCCTGTGCTCGCTTCTGCAGGAGGGATAGTTTCCGGAGTGACCCGCTCGATGAAAGGACAGGGCAACGTCGTGGAAATCAGCCATGACGGCGGTTACACGACGCGCTATGCCCATCTTGCGGCAATCAACGTCCGGAAGGGGATGAGAGTCAGACGCGGCGATGTCATCGGCCGTGTCGGCATATCCGGAAATGCCTACGCACCGCATCTTCACTATGAGGTTCTCCGCGACACGATGGTTCTGAATCCGGTGAACCATTTCTTCGCATCCGTCTCTCCGGAAGAGTATTTCAATATGATGATAATGTCCACAAACACGAAACAATCAATGGATTAGACGATATGGAAAAGATATGCTACACAATAGGCGAGGTCGCCAGGGACCTCGGTGAAAACACTTCCACCGTGAGGTTCTGGAGCGATTCGTTCCCCAAATTCATACGTCCGACGCGCAACGCTAAGGGAAACAGGCTCTACAAGACCGAGGACATCGAGACATTCCGTCTCATCCAGTTCCTTCTCAAGACCGAACGTCTGACAATCGAGGGCGCGACGAAACGTATTCTTGAGGACCGAAAGGGCGCGGAGCGGAAATGGCGCGTCGTGGCGTCGCTGATGTCGATACGTGACCAGCTTGTCGAGATTTCAAAGGATATATAATATATATATAGGTATGAGCGAATCGGGAAAAGTTCTGGTGCGTGACGTGGTTGATGTCATCCGCTCCTTTGCGCCGGAAAATGTTCAGGAGAGCTGGGACAACAGCGGGCTTTCCGTCGGCGACATGGATGCGGAGGTGACTGGCGTTCTCGTGGGATTTGACTGCACTCCGGAACTTGTGGACGAGGCCGTTGAGTGCGGCGCCAATCTTATAGTGACGCATCACCCCTTGATTTTCAGCGGGCTCAGACGCATCACTCCGGACGATGCCGTGGGGCTTGCCGTGATGAAGGCAATCCGCGGAGGCGTGGCAATATATTCCGCCCACACGAGCGCAGACAAGGTTGTGGGCGGCGTGAGTTGGGCAATGGCCCGCAGGCTCGGACTTGAGAATGTGTCTGTTCTTGACGTTGACGGAAGCGTCTGCGGGCCTGGCGGGCAGGCGTGCGGACTGGGAATCGTCGGGGATTTTCCCGGGCCTGTGTCGGCGGAGAAGGCCGTTGAGGTGGTGAAGTCGGCGTTCGGCGTGCCTTGTGTGAAGACTTCGAGACTATGGCCCGGGCTCATGATAAGCCGTGTTGCTGCCTGCGGAGGCTCCGGCTCGTCGCTGATTGCGAAGGCCCGCTCGGCTGGCGCGCAGCTTTATGTTTGCGGCGACATATCATATCACCATTTTTTCACTCCCGAAGGCTTTGTTCTTATGGATGTCGGTCATTATGAGAGTGAAATAGACATTGTTGACATTTTATTTTCCTTGATTCGGAAAAATTTTCATACCTTTGCAGTTCGCATTACGCGACTTGATTACACCAACCCGATATATTATTTCTAAAGCGATATGGCTACAACAAAGAAAACCAAGAAAATCGAGACTCCGATTGATCAGCACGAGACATTCGTGTCAATCCAGAAGAACTTCGCGGATTCGGACATCAGCGTCGAGGAGAAGCTGAAGGCTCTTTATGAACTCCAGCAGACAGACTGCGCGATTGACAAGATTGTCCAGCTCAGGGGCGAGCTTCCGATGGAAGTCGAGAGACTTGAAAACGAGATTGCCGACCTGAAGGCAAAGACGGCGCACATTAACGGCATGATTGAGGAGTACACGAGAGGCATCGCGGAGAACAAGCACAATATCGTGGAATGCGACATGCAGATTGACAAGTACCGTTCGCAGCTTGAGAACATTTCCAACAGCCGCGAGTACGACTCCATAAACAAGGAAATCGAGAATCAGGATCTGCTCCGTCAGATTGCCGAGAAGAACATCGGCGAGGCAAAGGAGCGCATCGCCGACAAAAAGGCCGACCTTGAGGTCATTAAAGAAAGGATTGCCGTGAGGAACGGCGACCTTGAGGCGAAGAAGGAGGAACTTGCCTCAATCGTGGAGTCTACGGCAAAGGATGAGGCCGTGCTTCAGGCAAAGAGAGAGGCGTGTGCCGCCAAGATTGACGCCAGGACAATGAGCGCATACGACCGCATTCGCCAGAGCTGCAACAACCACCTTGCCGTGGTCGGCGTATATGACGGGAACTCATGCGGCGGATGCTTCAGCACCATCGCCCCGCAGAAGCTCATAGACATAGCGTCCAACAAGAAGCTCATTATCTGCGAGTACTGCGGTCGAATCCTCGTGAATCCGGATTTCGAATAAAGACACGAAACTTGTAAATATTTCACATTATGGCTGGAGAGCGGAAACCGGGAACTGGCAGACGCAAGGCTTCAGACATCAATCTGGACAATTTAGGGCTTGAGATGGGAAACAAACCGCCTCAAGCTCTTGAAGTCGAAGAGGCTGTCCTTGGAGCGCTGCTGATAGAACCCAACTGTGTGGACGAGGCTATGGGGGAACTGACCCCGGAGTGCTTCTATTCCAAGAAGAACAGGATGATTTTTGAGGCGATGACCGCTCTTGTGAACGAGCATGTCACGCTTGACGTGATTTCAGTCTCGCAGAAGCTCAAGTTTCAGGAGAACTTCGACGCTGTTGGCGGAGCTCCGGCTCTGGTTCAGCTTTCCATGAGGGTCGCCTCCGCGGCCAACATCGAGTACAACATCAAGGTACTCAAGGAAAAGAACATCCAGCGCGAGTTGATTACGGCTTCCTACAAGGTGCTGCAGAAAGCCTATCAGGAGTCGGTGAATGTCGAGGATTTGATGGACATGGCCCAGACGGAAGTTTTCAAGGCCATCCAGAACAATGTCAAGAAAGAGGCGCAGCTCATCGGCAGCGCCATCAACGAGGCCATGGAGGCACTCCAGAACGCCCAGGATCATCCGGGACTCAGCGGCGTGCCTTCGGGATTCGCTTCGCTTGACAAGGTCACGCAGGGCTGGCAGCCTTCGGACCTCATCATCCTTGCGGCGCGTCCTTCCGTCGGTAAGACGGCGTTCGTTCTGAATGTCGCGCGCAACGCCTCGGTGCAGTTTCATGTGCCGGTGGCGATATTCTCGCTTGAGATGCCTACAATACAGCTCGCCAAGCGTCTGATGACCTCCGAGTCGCGCATTGACGCGGCAAAGATCAAGGGCGGAGTGCGTCTGGAGCCATACGAATGGACTCAGCTTGAGACCCAGATTGCGGAACTGGCCAAGGCTCCGCTCTACATAGACGACACGCCTTCTCTTCCGGTGAATGAGTTTCGTTCCAAGGTGAAGAGGCTCGTGAACCAGAAAGGTGTGAAATTGGTGATTGTCGACTACCTTCAGCTGATGCAGGGTCCTGCCGAGCTGCGCGGAATGCGTGAGCAGGAAGTCGCGGCAATCTCTCGTACCCTCAAGGCGACGGCCAAGGAGATGCAGGTTCCGATAATAGCCCTTTCGCAGCTGTCCCGTCAGTCTGAGATGAGGGACGGAAGCAGGCGGCGGCCGCAGCTGAGCGACCTGCGCGAGTCCGGTTCCATCGAGCAGGATGCCGACATGGTGCTCTTTATCCATCGTCTTGACTATCAGGGCATGGCTGCCTCCGCAGAGGAGGTCGGAATGACACAGCTCATCATAGCGAAGCACCGTAACGGCGAAATCTGCGACATCCCTCTGCGCTTCCATCACGAGGAGGTCCGCTTCGTTGACGAGAGCGACAGCACCTACAATCTTGCCGACAGCGTCGGTTCGGCGATGAACAGCGAGGTTCCTTCGGGTGGCGGCTATCCTTCTTCCGACGGCTTCTCCGGTGGCTACCCTCCGCAGGGGGGATTCCCGGATGCCGGTTTTCCTTCTTCCGGAGGCGGAAACGAGTTCGCTGACACGGGATTCTGATGTTCCTGAAAATCTTGAAGCGTTCATTTCATATATTTACGCTGATTGCGCTTGCTGCGGCTCTGTTCCCCGCGGTTGGCGTCACGACAGGTGCCCGCAAGACATTTCGTGCGGTTGATGATTCAACGGCCGTTGAAACTCACCCGTCCGACACTATCCATGCAGGTCGGCGCACAGGATGCATACCGGTCGGCAGCCTTGCGCAGGACAGTCTCGCTTTCAGGGCAGGAGAGACGATGTCCTTTGTGCTGCACTATAACTGGGGCGTGATAAATTCCGATGTGGGCACGGCGACGGTGCGGCTGTCTGAAACGGACTACAACGGCGTTCCTGTATTCCATTGTGAGGTCGCGGGGCACACTACGCGGCTTTTTGACCTGGTATTCAAAGTGCGCGAACGTTTCGAGTCATGGTTCACCCGTGACGGTCTCCGTCCGATGAAGTTCATCCGTGACAGCCATGAAGGGAAGTATGTCGCTACAAACACTTTCGCCTACGACTGGGGGCGTTCCGTCATTCTCGCCGACGTCTACTCCACATCGAGCGGACAGCGCAACATTGAGCTTCCTCTTGACCGCTGTACCTACGACCTCCCGGCGCTCTTCTTCCTCGCGAGGAACATGAACATGGACGTCGTCACTCCGGAGGTACGATACCCGATGACTTTTGCGATCGATGACGACGTCTACAACGTCCACTTCATTCTCCATGGACGTGAAACCGTTGATGTAAAGGGACTTGGACGCGTAAATACGATAAAGTTCAGCGCGCGTCTTCTTGCCGGTGAGGTCTTTCGCAGCGACACCGACATGACGATATACATCTCCGACGACGCCAACCGTCTCCCCGTTTATTTCGAGGCGCCGCTGCTTGTCGGCAAGGCCGCCGGACGCATGAGTTCATATTCAGGTCTTGCGCATCCGTTCTCGTCAATGGTGAAGGAACGTCGCAGATAATATTGAAACACACAGAGATATGAAAAAAGAAAAGGAAATATACCACGAAGGGAAAATAATCGAGATCACTCCCGAGTTCACTTCTGTAGAGATTGTCAGCTCTTCGGCGTGCTCTCAGTGCCATGCCAAGGGACTCTGCGGATTCTCGGAGGAGGAGAGCAAGGTAGTGATGGTTCCGACGAGTCCATACACCGAGAGAAAAGTCGGCGACACGGTGACTCTTGCCCTGAAGCAGACGATGGGGCTGAAAGCCGTGTGGATATCTTATGTGATTCCTTTGATAATCTTAATGATTTTAGTGTTATCTTTGTCGTCCGTTATCGATAACGAGCTGTGGACGGGCCTCGCGGCAATCGGTGGTGTGGCTCTCTACTATTTGGTTATCTGGCTGTTACGGGACAGGCTGAAGAACGAATTTGTCTTTTATATAAAGGATTGATTCGCTGGGCTGAAAAATTTTTAAGTTATATATATATAATTATGGTAAACACGATTATCTGGACTATTGCTGTCATCACCGTCCTCGGTCTGCTGCTTTCGGTCTCGATCTACCTTGTGGCGAAGAAGTTCAAGGTTGAGGAAGATCCGAGAATCGATGAGGTTGAGGCCGTGATGCCGGGCGCGAACTGCGGAGGCTGCGGATTTGCCGGCTGCCGCGCGTTTGCGACATCCTGCGTCGGGGCGGAGAACCTCGACAACAACTACTGTCCTGTCGGCGGTAACGAGACCATGAAGAAGGTCGCCGCCATTCTCGGAATGACCGTGGCGGAGAAGGCCCCTATGGTGGCGGTCGTGCGCTGCAACGGCTCATGCGAAAACCGTCCTAAGACTTCTGAGTATGACGGAGTGCAGTCGTGCCGCGTGAAGGCTTCGCTCTACAGCGGTGACACGGGCTGCTCATACGGCTGTCTCGGCTGCGGAGACTGTGTGGCCGCCTGCCAGTTCGACGCGATTCACATGAATCCGGAGACAGGGCTTCCTGAGGTCGACCAGGACAAGTGCACCGCCTGCGGCGCTTGTGTGAAGGCCTGCCCGAAGAACGTCATCGAGCTCCGTGCAAAGGGACCGCGCAACATGAGAGTGTTCGTCTCCTGTATCAACAAGGACAAGGGCGCGGTTGCACGAAAGGCCTGCAAGGCTGCCTGCATCGGCTGTGGAAAGTGCTTCAAGGCTTGTCCGCACGGTGCGATTACGGTTGAGAACAATCTCGCCTACATCGATTTCACAAAATGCAAGCTGTGCCGCAAATGCGTCCTTGAGTGCCCTACGGGCGCCATCCATGATGTGAATTTCCCTAAGCCTGCGGTGAAGCCGGCACCAAAGCCTGCGGCTCCGACCGCGGTCTCGACTGCTGCTCCCGCTGCGGCGAAACCTGTGGCTGAGTCTGTTGCAAAGCCCGTTGAGGCAGCTCCGGCAGAGAATAAAACTGTAAAGGAGGAGGAAAAGTGATGAAAAAGAAGACATTCAAGATAGGTGGAACACACCCTGCTGACAGCAAGATTTCGGCATCCTGCAAGATAGAGGTACTTCCTCTTCCGAAGACTGTCTATGTCTCCATGGCGCAGCATCTCGGCGCTCCGGCAAAGCCGGTGGTCGAGGTCGGTGCTGAAGTCAAGACTGGACAGGTGATAGCCGAACCGGGCGGATTCATTTCCGCATTCGTGCATTCTCCTGTGACCGGTACCGTCAAGGCCATCGCGCCTCGGCAGGATCTTGCGGGCAACTGGATGACACACATT
Organism: Bacteroidales bacterium UBA6360; assembly: GCA_002440085.1. Taxonomy (GTDB): domain Bacteria; phylum Bacteroidota; class Bacteroidia; order Bacteroidales; family UBA932; genus Cryptobacteroides. The sequence continues at coordinate 6,346 of DJRM01000019.1, read as the reverse complement.
GAGATAGCCGTAGCCGAGGAGGAAGTCTGGGCAGACGGTATCGACACCACGAAGGACATAGTGACCAAGCTTCCGGAGGACAACGCCGTCATCATTGACCGCATCAAGTCCAACGGTGTGGTAGGACTCGGCGGCGCGACTTTCCCGACTCACGTGAAGCTCTGCCCGCCTCCTGGAAAGAAGGCCGACTGCCTGATTCTGAATGGTGCGGAGTGCGAGCCATACCTCACCTCCGACAACCGCATCATGATTGAGCGCAGCCGCGAGATTGTAATCGGCGCAGCCCTCATGAAGAAGGTGCTCGGAGGCTGTCCGGCAGTCATCGGCATCGAGGAGAACAAGCCGGAGGCAATAGCGGCCATGACCGCAGCCGTATCAGAACTTGCTTCCTCTTCCTCTGATTATCAGGGGATTCAGGTTCAGGTCCTCAAGAAGAAATATCCGCAGGGAGGCGAGAAGCAGCTCATCGCGGCAGTGATGGGACGCGAGGTCAAGTCGATGGGGCTTCCTATTGATGTTGGCGCTGTCGTTCAGAACGTCGCCACATCCCTTGCCGTCTATGAGGCCGTTCAGAAGAATATGCCTCTGATTACCAACACGATGACCATCACCGGTGACTGCCTCGGCAAGGAAGGGCAGCACAATTACCTGTTCCGCATAGGCATGCCGCTCTCCTACATCGCGGAGTATGCGGGCGGTGTCCCCGAGCAGGCCGCGAAGATTGTTTCCGGCGGTCCGATGATGGGCAAGGCCATCGCCAATCTTGACGCATGCACGGTGAAGGGATCGTCTTCGCTGCTCTATCTTACACAGGAGCAGACCGCAAGAAAGCCGGAGTCCAACTGCATCCGCTGCGGAAAGTGTGCCGAAGCCTGCCCTATGGGTCTTGAACCGTTCCTGCTGAACAAGCTTGCAAGGCATGGGATGACGGATGAACTGGAGGCCAACGCTGTTCAGGACTGCATCGAGTGCGGATGCTGCCTCTACACCTGCCCGGCGAACATTCCTCTTCTGGACATAATCCGTCTTGCAAAGGGCGATGTAATAAAGATTATCCGCGGACGCGCCGCTGCCGCAGCCGCCGCAAAGAAATAACTAAAGAAAAATATGAACAAGATAGTTTCGCCATCACCTCACATCCACAGCGAGCTTTCCACCCGAAGGCTCATGCTGGACGTGATCATTGCGCTGATGCCGGCGGTGATTCTCTCCTGCCTCCTCTACGGCTGGAAGGAACTCATCCTGCTCGCGGTCAGCGTCGTTTCCTGTGTCGGCATCGAGTATCTCGTCAACAGGTTCCTGCTGAAGAAGCCCATTTCGATAACCGACCTTTCCGCCGTGGTTACGGGTATTCTCCTCGCTCTCAACGTTCCGGTGTCCTGCCCTTGGTGGGTGCTCGTCATCGGTGCCGTCATTGCAATCGGTGTCGTTAAAATGACGTTCGGAGGACTCGGACAGAACATCTTCAACCCGGCAATCGCCGCGCGCGTGTTCCTGCTCCTCTCCTTTCCGGTCTATATGACCGACTGGGCATACACCCCTACGGGAGTCTTCGGAGGCGTTGACGCCGTTTCCGGCCCGACGCTCCTCGGCGTGCTTAACGAGCAGGGCATCTCGGCTCTCGGCACTCTCGACTGGAAGACGCTTCTGATAAACACCTGCGGCGGTTCAACTGGAGAGCTCTCCGCAATCGCGCTCCTTGTCGGCTTTGTCTATCTCCTCTGCCGCAAGGTCATCAGGCCGTGGATTACCCTTTCCATTCTCGGCACCGTGACAGTCTTCGCACTCGTGCTCGGACTCGTGACGAACCCGATGATGGGCGTTGGCAACTTCATCGTCTTCAATCTTCTCACCGGTGGTCTGCTCCTCGGTTCCATCTTCATGGCAACCGACTATGTGACCTCGCCGATGAGCAATTGGGGCGGAGTCGTCTACGGCATCGGCATAGGACTCCTGACGATGCTCATCCGCTACTACGGGGCATATCCGGAGGGCGTTTCCTTCGCCATTCTCATCATGAACATGACGGTTCCCCTCATCAACAAGGCGTTCCATCAGAGAAAATACGGGAGGAAATAGGCCATGGCAATGAAATCTACATTCAAGAATATGGTAATCTGCCTGACGCTCATCTGCATCGTATGCTCGGCGCTTTTGGCAGGTGTGTATGCAATCACCAAGGCTCCCATCGAGCAGGCGAACGCCGATAAGCTCAGCAGTGCAATCTCAGAGGTGCTCCCGGCTTTCGCGACACTTTCAGAGGAAAAGAACGTTGCCCTCGACGGCAAGACATACTCATACTATGAGGTCGCGGACAGCACCGGCGCCGTTCTCGGCTATGCAATCAAGTCTGCTGTCGGAGGATTCGGAGGCCCGGTGAGCCTTATGGTCGGTGTCCTTTCAGACGGTACGGTCTACAACACCAAGACCCTTTCCCACAGCGAGACACCGGGACTCGGCGCAAAGTGCACCGAGCCTGCGTTCGCGGATCAGTTTAAAGACTTCGACCCGTCAGTAAAGAGACTTTCAGTGAAGAAGGACGGCGGCGACATCGATGCGATTACCGCCGCCACCATCACTTCGCGTGCCTACACCGAGGCCGTGGCTCTCGCGGTTTCGGTTTCGAAGGCAATCAAAGGTGAGGAGGTTGACGCGGTTGAAGGCGTGACATCAGCAAATAATGGAGGAACGGAAAATGAGTAAGCTCAAATACATAGTTAACGGTCTCGTTAAGGAGAACCCTACATTCGTGCTCCTTCTCGGAATGTGCCCTACGCTGGCAACGACCACCTCTGCAATCAACGGAATGAGCATGGGCCTCGCCACGATGTTCGTGCTCATACTTTCCAACATGGCGATTTCCGCCGTTGCCCGCTTCATTCCGGACAAGGTGCGCATTCCGTCATACATCGTCATCATCGCAACGTTCGTGACCCTTCTTCAGTTCGTGATGCAGGCATACGTCCCTGCGGTCTACGAGACTCTCGGCCTGTTCATTCCGCTCATCGTGGTGAACTGCATCGTGCTCGGCCGCGCCGAGGCATTTGCCAACAAGCACACTGTCCTTGAGTCGGCCTGCGACGGCATCGGCATCGGACTCGGGTTCACGGTTGCCCTCACTCTTCTCGGACTTGTGCGCGAGATTCTCGGAAACGGCTCAGCATTCGGCTGGAAGTTCATTCCGGGCGACGGCATCCTCGTGTTTGTCCTCGCTCCGGGAGCGTTCATGGTGCTTGGCTACCTCATCGTGCTTTTCAGAAAACTCACTGCTAAAAAATAGGGGAGAACGGAATTATGGAATATTTAATCATCATCATATCGGCGATATTCGTCAATAATATCCTGCTTTCGCAGTTCCTCGGAATCTGCCCGTTCCTCGGAGTCTCCAACAAGCTCTCGACGGCGGTGGGCATGTCCGGAGCGGTCTGCTTCGTGATTACGCTCGCGACGCTTGTGACCTACCTTCTCCAGACCTACGTGCTTGCACCGGATGCCATAATTGAAGGCGTTGACCTAAGTTTCCTTCAGACAATCGCGTTCATTCTCGTGATTGCGGCTCTCGTGCAGATGGTCGAGATTGTGCTCAAGAAGGTGAGCCCGTCGCTCTATTCCGCTCTCGGAATTTTCCTTCCGCTGATTACGACCAACTGCGCCGTTCTCGGAGTAGCCCTGATAGTGGTCACGAAGGAGTTCACCTTCGGCGGTGATCCTCACATGCTGAACCTTGCCGAGTCGCTCGTATATGCGTTCTCGACGTCTCTCGGCTATGGTCTTGCGATGATTCTCTTCGCCGGCATCCGCGAGAACCTCGCGCTGAACGATGTCCCGAAGTCTTTCCGAGGCATTCCGATTGCGCTCATCACGGCCAGTATTATGGCGATGGCGTTTATGGGCTTCTCAGGTTTGGTGTAAAAGGCGAAGAAAAAGCGGTCTGCTTCGTTGCTCGTCTTGTCAAAATCCTCACAACCATCAGGTTGCTGCGGTTTTGACTTCACCGTGCGCCTTGCATCCCATCTTTTTCTTCATCCTTTTACTCTCAGCGGTTTTTAGAAACATGAAAAGAACTTCAGATTTTTCAATTGAAAGAAATCGTTAAAATATATAAAAAAAGAAAAAATTGTGTTTTCTTTTTTTTAGGTTTGATGATTTTCTGAAAAATATCATTTAGAATTGCGCTCTGTTTTGGAGCGCAATTTTTTTTATGAGGATAATGGAAATGAGCGAGGACGAGAGGCCTCGGGAGAAGATGCGGGACAGGGGAGCGGCGGCTCTGTCCAATGTCGAGCTGCTTGCCGTGATACTGCGGACCGGTACGGGAGGCCGGAATGCCATGGAACTGGCCCGAGAGCTTTATTCTGCTTCCGGAAACAGCCTTTGTGAGCTGTCGTCACTGTCGGCCGACAGGATGTGTGCTGTTCCGGGAATTGGCTTCGGGAAGGCGGCCTCCATAGTTTCTGCCTTTGAGCTTGGACGTCGCTGCGCCCTTGAGCGTGCCGGCAACACGGATATTTCTGTGACCGATTCCAAGGGGGCGGCGCGTCTGCTGGCTCCCTATCTCAGAGTCCTTGACCATGAGGAATGCTGGGCACTGTTTCTGAACAGGCGCAACCGTCCCTTGGGAAAGGAGATGATAGGCGCCGGAGGGCTGAACGACACCCCGATAGACAGCCGTGTGGTGACGAGACTTGCCCTTGAGAAAAAGGCCACTGGCGTCATCCTGTTCCACAACCATCCGTCCGGATCTCCGGAGCCTGGGGAATCCGACATCAGGCAGACCGCCTCCATTCGCAAGGGGCTGTCTTCTCTGAACATAACGCTTCTGGATCATATAATCATCGCCGGCGACACGTTCTTCAGCTTTTCCGATGAACGTGTGTATCATCTGTAGCCGACTGCACTGTTTAGAAGATGTATGAATTTTTTGTTCTTCTCAGGACAAGTCTGACAGTGACAGAATTGTTGCATATTTTGAGCATATAATTGTTGCTAAAGACATTCATTTGCGCTTAATTTGCAGAGCCGAAGAAGTTTGACCGCCTAATTTGCAATTTCTCAGAGGAACGCGGGCCAAGCAGCCAGGCGGAATGTGTAAAATTACCGATAATTGATGACGTATGAAAGCATATAACCTCATTGTGGCGGCGGTTCTTTTCCTGCTGCTCCTTTCCTGCTCTCCGAAGGCAGGCGTAACAGTTTCCGACTTCGGAAGCCTCTCGACCGGTGAGCCGACAAAACTTTACACCATAGTCAACAGCAGCGGCGCGTCCATGCAGCTGCTCGACTACGGCGCACGCATCGTGAGCATAAAGGTTCCTGATCGCGCCGGACGGCTCGGTGATGTCGTCGTCGGGTTCGGCGACCTCGACAATTTCGAGCACAAGGACCGCTTCATCGGGCCTGTAATCGGGCGCTACGGCAACCGCATAGACCATTCCTCCTTCACTCTTGACGGCGTCCGTTACGAACTCGTGCCCAACGAGACTTTCTGCGGCGAACCGGTTCAGTGCCACGGAGGCCCGCAAGGCTTCGACCGCTTCGTCTGGGAATCCGAGCCCGTGCAGGAAGAAGGCCGAGCCGGCGTGCGTTTCCACCGTCTCAGTCCCGACGGAGAAGAGGGCTATCCGGGGAATATGGATGTTTGGGTAACATACTGGCTTACAGATGAAAATGTCGTGAAGGCCGAGTATGAGGCCACGACCGATGCCCCTACGGTGGTGAATCTCTCTAACCACACCTACTTCAACCTCAAGGGCGAAGAGGGCGGCTACATCATGGATCATCTTCTTCAGGTCGACGCCGACACCTGCGTGCAGAACAACACCCACTTCTGCCCGGACAAGCTTCTTCCCGTAGACGACACACCGTTTGATTTCCGTGAGCCTCACCGCGTCGACTACCGCATCGACATGGACAACGAACATCTCCGCATAATGCACGGGATGTCAGCCTGCTGGGTGCTCCGTGGCTGGGACGGTTCCCTTCGCCGCGCGGCCGACCTCTACGACCGCAAGTCCGGTCGCGGCGTTGAGACCTGGACCACCGAGCCGACGCTTCTGACATTCACCGGCCGCAGTTTCAACGAAAGCTATCAGGGCAAGTACGGTCCGATAGAGAAGTTCGGCGGCATGCTCCTCGAAACCATCCATTTCCCCGACAGTCCCAACCAATCCCGTTTCCCCTCCACCGTCCTCCGTCCCGGCGACCGCTACTACAGCACCACAGAATACCGTTTCTACGCCAAGTGATGTCGGAACCAGTTGAAACAAATGCAAAAAAATCCCAAAGTATGATTTAGAAGCTGTTTTAATTTTTCTCACATTTATTTTTCAATAGTTCGTTAAATTTA
>DJRM01000020.1:1656-4221 GCA_002440085.1 Bacteroidales bacterium UBA6360 | reverse complement strand
ATAAACTGCTCGAAGCCTGCCGCATTGCCGCCTTTCCGGAGAGCAAGAAACTTAATTACGAAAGGAATATGATGCTGGAACGTGACATTATTGCGCAGCGCGAATACGCGCAGCAGAGCGGCTTCGCCGAAGGAATGGAGAAAGGCCTTGAGGAGGGCAGAAGAATGAATCAGATGGAGAATGCCAGGAACCTTCTGAGGGCAGGCGTTCCTCCTGAAGTGATCGCAGAGTGCGTAGGTCTTAACTTGGAGTTTGTGAAGTCACTGTAAAATTCAGTCTGCAAATTCTATTGTTCAGAGTAAAAACAGAGTCCGGTTCAACCTTAATGCTGAACCGGACTCTGATTTCTAAAGCGGAATTCTATTATTTGCGGGAAATCTTGGCGACCCAGCCGCCGCCCTGCGCGAGGTGGACGGTGAGCCTTCGGTCGGCGGGAACGGCGGCGGTGGTGTGGACGTAGTCGCGGGCCGCCTTGTTCGCGTTGATGCCGTCGTGGAAGATGGCAAGAGTCCAGTCGCCTTCGCCGAGGAAGCTCAGGTCAAGCGTGAGGTCGCGCTCGTCCCAACCTGTGAGAGTGCCGACATACCAGTCGTCTCCGCTGCGGCGGGCGATGGTGATGTACTTGCCGATTTCGCCGTTCACTCCGAGACTCTCGTCCCAGACTTCAGGGCATTCCGCAATGAATTTCGTGCATTCCGGTTCCCCGATGTAGTTTGACGGAGAGTCGCAGAGCATGTTGAACGGAGAGTCGAAGACCACATACTCCGCAAGTTGACGGCAGCGCGTGCCTTGGCTCATCGGCTCATCATAGACCGGATGGTAGTTCCGTTTTGCCGCGTTTCTCATCGCTCCTTGAGTGTAGTCCATAGGCCCGGCGGCCATGCGGATGAACGGAACCGTCACGTCGTAGGTCACCTGATCACACTCCTCAGGTCTCCATTTCATCTGCTCAAGACCGTGGACACCCTCATAATTCACAACATTCGGCCACCTGCGGCTGAGCCCCGTCGGCTTGTAGGTCCCGTGGAAATCCATCATCAGGCCATATTTTGCCGCCATCTCGGCCGCACGCGCATGGAAACTGACCATAATCTGGTCGTCCCTGTCCATGAAATCGACCTTGAAACCCTTCACGCCCATTTCCGAATAATGCTTGCAGACCTTCTCCATCTCGCGGTCGAAGGCCCAGTAGCCCGCCCATAGTATGATGCCGACATTGCGCTCCTTACCATAGTCCACGAGTTCCTGGAGGTCTATTTCCGGAATAACTTGGAACAGGTCAGCCTTGAGGTTCACTGCCCAGCCCTCGTCGAGAATCACGTACTCTATGCCGTGGTCGGCGGCGAAGTCTATATAATATTTGTAGGTCTCATTGTTGATCCCGGCCTTGAAATCGACATCGTAGAGATTCCAGTCGTTCCACCAGTCCCAGGCCACCTTGCCAGGCTTCACCCAGCTGTAGTCCGCTCCGGCTTCCTGCGCCGGAGAGAGTTTCCAGACCATGTCGTTCACCGCGAGCTGAGCGTCCGAAGTACTGACCATGATGACCCTCCACGGGAAAGTCTCGTCCCCGGAAACCTTCGCGATGAAGTTCTCGCGCTCCTTAATCATTCCCTGGAGCTTGTTGTGACCGCCCTGCTCGATGACTTTCGGATAAGGGGCGAACATTCCCTTCAGCGAGGCGGAACCCTCTTCCCCGATTATATGCATGCCCGGATAGTTCGTGAGGTCGGCCTCCGTGATGAGCACTTTCACGCCGTTGTCAGCCGCCACGGCGAGCGGAAGGAACGCAAGCCTGTCTTTCCTCCACTGTGAAAGGTTCTGCACAGTGTAGATGTTCTCAAAGGAATTGAAGAATTGTCCCTCAATGGACTCAGCGCCTGAGGCCACATACGGAATGAAAGCCTGCCTGTCCTTGCCGAAATTGAACTCCGCCTGTTCGGAAATGACCTCGTATGTCTTCTTCTTGTCAAGTTTGCTGACGAAACGATATGCGACGCCATCGTCATATGCCCGGAACACGAGAGAGAATTCCTTGAAATTCAATGAAATCTGATTGTAGTTGTCCCTCACCTCCGCCTTTTTGTAGGCAACGGTAGGGAAGGTCTCGTCGAACGATGACTTCACCGCCTTGCGCACCTTGTTGTTCTGTCCGAACACGATGCCGTCGGAAAGGCTCATCGAAATCGCCGACGGGGCGATGAGTGTCTGTTCGTCGCGGGACACCGAATATCTGATGTCTTCGCCGACCGTAACCGTGGCGCTGATGTGTCCGTCAGGCGACGTCACCCGATAGTTCGCATCCTTCGCGAATGAAGGCGCCGCCGCTCCCAAAACCGCCGCGGCAAGAAAAATTGCTCTTTTGAAATTCATAAATTTTAGTGTTTATCAAAAATAAGACGAAATCAATATATTTTTATACTCAGAAGCTGTTTTAATTTTTCTTACATTTATTTTTATGTGTTCGTTCTTTTGGTGTATTTTTGGCCATATTTCCCCATTTTGTTCGTCATTTAGCACCGCTAAACTCCTCTCAAAATCTAGCTCAAAAATACATCTCAAAAT
>DJRM01000020.1:0-1646 GCA_002440085.1 Bacteroidales bacterium UBA6360 | reverse complement strand
AACTGAACAAAAAATTAAAACATCTTCTCAGAGACTTTCAGAAACCTTCAAAAAACTTTCGAAGTTTCGTTTCCGTCGAGTTTCTCCACGCCCTTGCGGAATCTCCCCCCACAATTTTGCAAAGATACAAATAATTGCGTCCGGAGCAAACTTCCCGGTTCCTTTTTCCCGTCATCCTGTAGTGTGACATACGTCTTTAGGATGAAATGACACAAAAACCTTTGTAAATTGCGGATTAAGGCTTAACTTTGCGGCAAACAGCTGAGAACAAACTATTTAATAAAAATAAGCATCATGAAAAAACGAATCTCTTCCGCCCTTGTATGGGGGGGGGATTTTGTTGACAGCCAGCGTGTTATGCGGCTGCAGCGAGCTTGAGGAGAAAATCGACTCCGTGAGCACCCGTCTCGACGACATCGAGAACACCCGAATCAAGACAATCAGTGAACAGATCAAGGCCATCGAGTCCTCGCTGCCGAAGCTGGAGAAGACCGACAGCGAGCTGAAGGGCTACATCGAGAGCCTCGAAGCCACGGCTGCCGGGCTCCGCAAGTCCGTCACCGAATCCGACGCCAGAATCACCGAGCTGGAGCAGGAACTTGACCGCGCCGTCGAGGACGCGAAGAAGTCCGACAGTGCGCTCAAATCCGACCTCGAACAGCAGATTGCCACAGCCAAGTCCGACGTGCTTGCTCAGCTCGCCTCCGCGAAGTCCGCGCTGGAGGGCAGGCTCGACCAGATCGAGCAGACCATAGAGCAGCTCAAGACGAAGGACGCCGAACTCGAAAAGAAGATCTCAGACCTGAAAGCCTACACCGACGACGAAATCAGCTCCGCGAAGGACTGGGCAAGCGCGACCTTCGCCACTCTGGAGCAGTACAGCTCCCTCGCCTCCGACATCGCCGGCATCCGCGGCACCGTGGAAAGCCTCAACTCCTCCGTCTCCGCCCTTGAGGAGCAGCTCTCGACCACGGTGAGCGCCGAGGTCTCCAAGGCAATCGAGCCGGTGAAGGAGCAGCTCAAGTCCGACATAGCCTCCGAGATAACGAAGGACTACACGGAGGCCATCTCCGCAGCCCGCACGGACATGGAGGAGGCGTGGAAGGCTGACATCGCGAAGTCCGTCGCCGCGTCCGAGGCGTCCATGAAGGAATGGGTCAACAGCGCCCTCACCGGCTACAGCACTGTGTCCGAGACCGACTCGAAGATAGCCGCGCTCAAGTCCGAGCTCGAAGGCGAGCTGAAGTCCCAGAAGACCTACCTCGAAGGCCTCGTCGCGGGTCTGCGCGCTGACATGGAGAAACAGACAGCGGCGAACACGGAACTCATCGGAGGACTGCGCACCGACCTGACACAGCTCCGGAGCGACGTCGAGTCCAACACCGGACTCATCGGGGAGAACGCGGAGGCCATCAAGGCAAACCTCACGGCCATAGAGGAGAACGCATCAAGGATAGCGGCCAACGCCAAGGCAATCGGCGAGAATGCCGGCAAGATCTCCGACAATGCCGCGGCCATAAGCCGGAACACGGAGGACATCGAGAGCAACGGCACCGACATCGCGGCGAACCGCAAGCTCATCGACGCGAACAAGACGGCGATTGACTCCAACACGAAGCTCATCGGCGAGACCCGCACGGCTCTGA
>DJRM01000085.1 GCA_002440085.1 Bacteroidales bacterium UBA6360 | reverse complement strand
TAAATTTAACGAACTATTGTAAAATGATGATTCGGTAATACCTAAGAATTCGATAATATTAAGAAAAATAGTTATATGACTGATAGACGAGGTTTTTTGAAGACTGTGGTGGCGGCGGCTTCGGCGGCTGCCGTCTCGTCGGTTTTGCCGACAGCGTGCGGACGGACCGATGAAAATGACGTTTGTGCCGGTGATTCTGCCGGCTCCGGGCTCATAGTCCCGAAGGCTCGGGGACTCCGCATAACCGGGACTTTTCTTGACGAGATTTCCCACGACATCCCGCATCAGAACTGGGGCGAGAAGGAATGGGACAGGGATTTCCGATATATGAAGTCCATCGGCATCGACACGGTTATCTGCATACGCTCCGGCTACCGCAAGTTCATAACCTATCCGTCGCCGTATCTCCTGAAAAAGGGATGCTATATGCCGTCGATGGACCTTATAGGCATGTTCCTGCGTCTTGCGCAGAAGTACGGGATGAAGTTCTGGTTCGGGCTTTATGATTCAGGAAAGTACTGGGATACAGGGGATTTGACGCACGAGATTGAGGACAACAAGTTTGTGATTGACGAAATTTGGGAGATGTATGGACGGAAATATGACAGTTTCGGCGGGTGGTACATCAGTGGCGAGATAAGCCGCAAGACCAAGGGCGCGATTGACGCCTTCCATGCGATGGGCAAGCAGTGCAAGGATGTTTCCGGAGGTCTTCCGACGTTCATTTCCCCTTGGATTGACGGGAAGAAGGCCGTGATGGGCACGAATCTCAAGACACGCGAGGACGCGGTTTCCGTCGATGAGCACGAGCGCGAGTGGAATGAGATTTTTGACGGCATACATGACGTCGTCGATGCAGTGGCGTTCCAGGACGGGCACATTGACTATGACGAGCTTGACGCGTTCTTTTCAGTGAACAAGAAACTTGCGGACAAGTACGGGATGCAGTGCTGGACCAACGCGGAGACCTTCGACCGGGATATGCCCATTCAATTCCTTCCGATCAAGTTTGACAAGCTCCGTATGAAGCTGGAGGCGGCCGCCCGCTGCGGCTACGACAAGGCCATCACCTTCGAGTTCTCGCACTTTATGTCGCCGCAGTCGGCGTACTTGCAGGCCGGGCATCTGTACGACCGCTATCGCGAATACTTTGATTTACGGGGCGAATAAAAAGCGGTCTGCGGCGTTGCATGTGAATTTCAAATCCTCACAACCGGGAGGTTGCTCCGGTGTTGAAATCCCCAGTGCGCCTTGCATCCCATCTTTTTCTTCATCCCCTTTCCCTCTATTGTTTCTGTTTGGAATTTGAAAATGAGTTCATCTGTAATGAAAAAAGAAAATGTAGGATATGTTGTATTCCTTTCGGTTGTTGCTGCGATCGGGGGAATACTTTTCGGATATGACACCGCTGTGATTTCGGGCACGACGACCAAGGTCGCGGAGCAGTTCGGACTCGATGCGATGCAGCTCGGGTGGTATGTTGGCTGTGCGCTCATCGGCTCCATAATCGGAGTCGCCTCAGCCGGCGTGCTCAGCGACCGTTTCGGGCGAAAGAAAGCCATGCTTTTCTCCGCATCCATGTTCAGCCTGTCGGCGATCGGCTGCGCGGTCTGCAACAGTCTCACGGGGCTTGTCGTCTACAGGATAATCGGCGGCGTGGGCATCGGTGTGGTGTCCATCGTCTCTCCGATTTACATCTCCGAGGTGGCCATGGCGGAAAAGCGCGGAACCCTCGTGTCTCTCTACCAGCTTGCCATCACTGTGGGCTTTCTCTTCGCCTATCTCATCAATTTCCTGATTCTCGGAATTGCCGAAGGCGCGGCTGCGGATCCGTCGCAGAGGTTCTCGTCCGCGTTCATGAACAGGCTGATGGTCGATGAGTACTGGCGCGGGATGCTCGGCTCTGAGACCATCCCGGCCCTGTTGTTCTTCTTCATCATATTCCTCATCCCGGAGAGTCCGCGTTGGCTCATCGTCAGGGGTCGCGGAGCTGAGGCCACTGCCGTGCTTCAGCGCATCTATATGACTGCGGACGAGGCCGAGCGTCAGAAGACCGCCACGGAGAAATCCATAAGCGGTGAGGTCAAGTCGGAGTGGAAGGCCCTGCTCTCGCCAGGTATCATGAAGGCTGTTCTCATCGGCTCCGCAATCGCGATTCTCGGGCAGTTCATGGGCGTGAATGCCGTACTCTACTATGGTCCGGAAATCTTCAAGGAGGCCGGGCTCGCTTCCGGCGATGCGCTCTTATCGCAGGTTCTGGTCGGCGTGGTGAATATGCTCACGACTGTCATCGCCCTCCTCATCATCGACAAGGTGGGACGGAAGAAGCTCGTCTATTGGGGAGTCTCCGGCATGATACTGTCTCTGATTATGATAGGGTTCTACTTCATATTCCCGGAACGGCTCGGAAGCGTCTTCATGCTCGTGTTCTTCCTCTTCTATGTCTTCTGCTGCGCGATTTCCATCAGTGCCGTGGTGTTCGTCCTCCTGTCGGAGATGTATCCTAACAACGTACGCGGCACCGCGATGTCCATAGCTGGCCTTGCACTCTGGATCGGCACCTACCTCATAGGTCAGCTCACACCATGGCTTCTTGCCAATGTGCCTCCGTTTGCCCCCGCAGGCACTTTCTTCCTTTTCGCCCTCATGTGCGTCCCATATCTTCTCATTATGTGGAAACTTGTCCCGGAAACGACCGGCAAATCCCTTGAGGAAATCGAATGCTGGTGGAGCGGCAAGTAGACCTTGTCTTTCAGATTTTTGGGTGGACATTTAGAAGCTGTTTTAATTTT
>DJRM01000109.1:13019-13161 GCA_002440085.1 Bacteroidales bacterium UBA6360 | reverse complement strand
ACTGCGACTTCTTCCTCATGCCTGACTTCCACCGCTGCGCCACGACCTCCCACGCCTACATCGTCGAGCTGAAGTACCTCAAGCCGGACGCGACCGAGGAGGCTGCGTTGAAGCAGTGGGACGAGGCCGTGGAGCAGATAAG
>DJRM01000109.1:7993-12879 GCA_002440085.1 Bacteroidales bacterium UBA6360 | reverse complement strand
CTGAACAACGGCGTGATGATGCCGGATTTTGGACTCGGAACGTTTCATTCGACGGACGAGAGAGAATGCACCGAGGCTGTAAGAGCGGCGGTAGAGTGCGGCTACAGAATGATTGACACGGCCAGGATATACTGCAATGAGGAAATCATCGGCAGGGCACTTGACAGCCTGTTCAGGGAGGGCTTTCGGCGAGAGGACATCTTCGTGGTGACGAAAGTCTGGTTCGACGACTACGAGGACGTGAGAAGCGCACTTATGCGTTCGCTCGAAAGGCTGGGACTTGAGCAGGCGGACCTCGTGCTGCTGCACTGGCCGTTCGGGAACTACTACAAGGCCTGGAGGGAACTGGAGACGCTCTATGAGGAAGGAAAGCTGATGAGGGCAATTGGAGTGTCTAATTTCAGCGCGGCGCAGATTGTCGATCTCGTGAAGTTCAACAGGATTGTCCCGGCAGTGAACCAGATAGAGACAAACCTCATAAGCCAGCAGCGGGAATGCCGGGAATGGATGCGCCGCTACGGAATCGCACACATGGGATACGGCCCGTTCGTCCGCGACAAGATGCCGCAGCTCTATGAGGACGGCAGGTTGACGGAGATAGCCGCGAAATACGGGAAGTCACCTCGGCAGGTCACGCTCCGCTTTCTCCATCAGGAAGGCGTGATTCTCATTCCAAAGTCCGTGCACAGGGAGAGGATTGCCGAAAACATGGACATCTTCGACTTCTCCCTGACCGACGGCGAGATGGAGTGCCTACGAGCCTTTGACAGGAACACTCCGCTGACCGGCGCCGTGCAGGATCCCGCCCGCGTCGCCAAGATTCTCGGCGAGGTGCACTGAAAAAATACGCCTAAATTAGGTGTAGTATAGTGTGGTATTTTTAAAAAAGTTTTGTAATTTTGCAGAACTTAACCGGACGCGGCCGGAGAAGCACGAGGGCGACACGGCGCGACGGGATGAAAACCACACCACATCAGATGAAAGAAAACACTGCAAGAAAAGAAGCCGGATGGGTCAAATGGGAGGTTCTGCTCCTGTTGTGGATGGCCTATCTGCTCAACCAGGGAGACCGACAGGTGTTCAACACCGTGCTCCCTTCAATACGCGAGGCACTCAGCCTCACCGACACTTCCGTCGGACTCATAGCCACGCTGTTCAACCTGTTCTACGCCTTCATGGTGCCGCTCGGGGGCTGGGCGGGAGACCGGTTCAGCCGCAAGTGGGTGGTAACCGTCTCCATTCTCTTCTGGAGCGCGGCCACGATGTTCACAGGAGTGGCAAACAGCGTCTTCATGCTCGTGCTCATGCGCAGCGTGGCGACAGGCGGAGGCGAGGCGTTCTTCGGCCCGGCAAACTACTCGCTGCTCGGGCAGTACCACACCGACACCCGCGCAAGGGCGATGTCGATTCATCAGACGGCATATTATATAGGAGTGATTCTGGCCGGATGGCTCGCCGGGCTGATTGCAGACAGGTTCGACGCGCTGCACCCGGGAGAGGGCTGGAAGTATTCCTTCATCTTCTTCGGCGCGGCAGGCATCGTGTGGGGACTGCTCATGGCGTTCAGGCTCAAGGACAAGCCGCTTAGCGAAGAGGAGAAAAAGGCAAGGGAGGGGAACAAGCCGGGCATACTGGACGGTTTCCGGACCGTGTTCACTACCCCGACGGCGGCCTGTCTCACGTTCGGATTCTCCGGGCTTATCTTCGTGATTACCGGCTACATGACATGGATGCCGGCATATCTTCAGGACGAATGCGGGCTCAGCCAGGCGTCTGCTGGATTCAACTCAATGTTTTGGACATACGTCGCGGCGTTCGTAGGGGTTCTGCTCTCAGGAACGCTTTCCGACCGTCTGGCCGCGAAGTCGCCCAAGCACAGGATGCTGCTTCAGGCCGCGGGGCTTCTCCTCGGGGCAGTGCCTCTGTTCGTAATAGGCCATGCCGGCACGCTGTGGGTGCTCTACCTCTGCTTCGCCGCGTGGGGGTTCTTCCGCGCCATGTTCGACGCCAACACCTACTCGGTGCTCTATGACGTGACGCCGCCGCGCCTGCACGCCTCATGCTCAAGCGCGATGATTACCACCGGGTTTGCTGTCGGGGCACTCGCCCCGGTCGTTCTCGGCGCGATGAAGGACAGTCTCGGCAGCCTTCAGGCGACCTTCCCGGTTCTCGCGGCAATCTGGCTCGTGTGCGGGATAGTGATGACCGTCGTGGCATTCACCCGCTACCGGAAAGACTACGACAGGAACAGGGAAAGGGCATGACGGGCCAAACAGATGCCCCGCGGAGGCCATTCTCGCAGATTTCATAAAAAACAAAATAAGATGAACATTTCAGAAAAGATAAGGAAGCCACGGGCAGGGCTGCTGCTCGTCGCCTCCCCGAGGTTCAAGAACCTTTCCGGTCCTAAAAAAGGCTCATACGGGCAGAAGAAGGCCGTCGTCGCCGAGCAGATTCTCTCGTCCATCGACTTCCTCGACGTCACGTTTCCGGGGATAGTCTATGAAAGGGAGGACGCGGAAAAGGCGATGGACACGTTCTACAACGCCAAGGTCGATTTCATAATAGCCGAATTTCTCTCATGGAGCGAGGACTTCGCGTGGATACGATTCCTGCGCGACTGCCCCGACATTCCGATTCTGTTCACGAACGTGGCGAAGAAGCGGATGGCGTTCGAGACGACGCTGGACGAAGACGATTTCATTGAATATCTCTGCAGCGGCACGCTCGTGGGCTCCCTCGAAGCCTCGGGTTCAATCCGCCGCGTGCCGAGAAAGGGCGTGAAGGTCGTCATGGGCACGAGGGAGGAGATTACCGACGAGATACGCTCGTTCTCCCGCGCCGCCTACGCGAGGGCTGTGCTCCGCAAATCGAACGTCGGGCTCATGGCGAACATGAACGAGGCGATGTGGTCCACCTACATCGACAACTACGACCTGTTCACGAAAATAGGACCGGAAATCCACTATCTTCCGTCGTCGGACTATAAGGAAATACTTGATTCACTGACAGATGAAGAAGTGAGGGAATATGCCGACAGCCTCACCGCACGCTACCGCATGATGGACGACGTGGAGAGGGACAAGTTCATCGGCTGCGTCAGGGCCTCGCTCGCGCTGAAGAAGATGGCACAGGAGAGGGACATCGACCTGATGGTATATAACGACATCGACCCTTCAACGTTCAGAGTCAGCGGATGCAGGGCAGGGTTCTACCACGACTGGTTCAACGAAAGCCTTTCCGCTCTCGTGCCGGAGGCGGACACCGGCGCCGGGCTCGCGACATATGTCCTCAAGCTGATTTCAGGAGGGCACGTGAACTTCATCGAGCCGTTCCACATCGAGGACGACTTCGGCACATTCGCGGGAGGTCACGCCGGGCCTAATGACCACACCGACCCCAAGTGGCAGGACAATGTGCTGATTGCAAGGGACGTGCGTTTTGCCAAGACGAACTACAAGTACGCCGGGGCTCCGTTCGGATGGTACCGCATCAGCCCGGGAATGAAGACCGTGACGGGAATTTTCGAGGAAGACGGGCGCTACAAGATGGTCTGCTTCATGGCGGAGTCGCTGCCGGGAGAGCACATACTCGCCACATATTCCCACAGCATTTTCCGCCCGGAGGTACCTGTCAAAGAGCTGTTTGAACGGCTGCTGAAAGTCGGAGTCACCCAGCACTACGCGATTACCGACGGAGACTGGAGGAAGGAACTCGGAGAGTTCGCCGAAATCATGGGATTCGAGTTCCACGACATACGATAGGCATACGCCCGAAATTCCGTGTCCATAAAGACATAATCATTCAAGCATATATATCATCCTGACACATATCATTCAAAGCAAGATTTAACACATTAAAATACAGAAATATATGAGTTTCATGTACAATCCGTTTCCGTTCGACGACCCCAAGCCGGTGAACCGTCCGGAACTTTCAGAAAAGACAGTTTCATCAGTCGTGAGCGGCGGGACGCCGAACGTCGCGAAGAAGTTTGCGGCGGGAATCATCGAAAAGGCACACGGGAAGAACCGAGTGGTCGCGTTCGACGGATACACCACTGTCGATTGGACGGTTTTCCTCAACTTGCTCGCACGGGAATGCACGGCGGCGGGAATTGAGTTCGAGTCCGTCGACGCCAATGCGGAATGCTTCAAGAGCGGGAAGGAAATCGACGGGATGATAGACCCGCTGCTCATCTGGGACAAGAAGATTGACCCTACGCTGCTCTACGGAAAGATTTACAAGGGCGGCTATGAGGGGATGCTCGACGAGGAGAGGACACAGGCGTTCGAGAAAAAGGTGGCGGAGCTCGGGAAAGGCTCGGGGAAGGTCGTCGCAGTTTTCGGCTACGGCGTGCTGATTCCGCGTTTCAGGACCCTCTATGACACTAAATGCTTCTTCGACGTGACTCCCAAGACCTCCATACTCAGGATTCGCCGGGGAGAATATGCCAACATCGGAAAGAAGCGCCCGGACATGATTAACCGCGTCATCCGCCGCTGCTACTACTGCGACTTCGAGATGGCCGTGTGCAGCCGGCGTGAGCTTCTCAGGAACAACATCCCGGACTTCTGGTTCCTCAGCGATGACCCGCAGAACATCCAGATGCTCCCCTACGAGGCCTTCGCGGACATCTGCGCCCAGCTCGTGAAATACCCGTTCCGCGCCAAGCCATGCTACCTTGAGGGCGTATGGGGCGGCTCCTACATGAAAAATCACCGCAACCTGCCGGAGAAGATGCGCAACGCCGCCTGGGTGTTCGACTTCATCCCGATGGAGGTCAGCGTGGTGGTGGAGGCCGGCTCTGAAAAACTCGACATCAACTTCTGCTCATTCGTATGCCGCGAGGGCGAGAACCTCATGAGCAGGGACGCGGTGGAGAA
>DJRM01000109.1:2927-7919 GCA_002440085.1 Bacteroidales bacterium UBA6360 | reverse complement strand
ACCGGCAACATGTCCATCCAGTGCCACTCCGGCTCCGCCTACAACCGTGAGCACTACGGGGAGTTCGGCCGTCAGGACGAGAGCTACTATGTCTGCGTAACCGGTCACGACGCGAAGACCTTCATCGGCTTCCGCGACGACGCTGACATCCCGCAGTTCTTCAGGGACATCGAGGCCGCCGACACGGAGCACAAGCCTTGCGACTACATGAAATATGTTAACTACGAGGAGTCCAAACCGGGTCTTCAGGTGATGCTGCCTGCGGGAACCATACACTCCAGCGGCCGCAATCAGGTGATTCTGGAAATCGGCTCGCTCACAATCGGCTCCTACACCTACAAGATGTACGACTATCTCCGCCTCGACTTCGACGGCAAGCAGCGCCCTATCCACACCCGCCTCGGCGAGGAGAATGTCGCGCAGCACCGCCGCGCATCCGTGATTCACGACCCGGAAAGCCCGGACTACATAGTCCAGAAGCCTCGCGTGGCTGACTCCGGAGAGGGATGGAGGGAGATGATTCTCGGAGAGAACGAGCAGCTCTATTTTAGCCTCCGCCGCCTCGAATTTGAGACAGAATGCCCTCAGGACACGCACGGGGAACGCTTCCATGTGCTCGCGCTTGTCGACGGCGACCATGTGCGCGTGCGCAGCAAGCGGCATCCGGAAAGGTTCTATGACATGGACTATCTCGACATCATCTGCGTCCCGGCAAACATGGGAGAATATGTCATGGAGAATCTCGGCAAGGAGCCGGTGATGGTGCACAAGACCATGCTGAGGGACGGCTATCAGGATGTCATCCTTTAACGCGAGGCCTATGAGAACCCTTCTTCTCGACGTCGGGGGCACCTTCATAAAGTGCTCCGACGGGCGGGAGATTCCAGTGAGTTCCGACGGCAGCCGCGAGGAGATTTCAGCGTCCTTCGCGGAGGCTGTCGGGACATTCTGCAGGGAATTGTCCCGCACTGGAATGTCCTGCACTGGAGCGCCTCGCGTTGAAGTGTCTTGCAATGGGAGTTCCAGCACGAATGAAACCGTCACGGAAAAGGAAAAACAGCATTGCGGAATCGCCGTGGCAATCCCCGGGCCGTTCAACTACGAAAGAGGCATATTCCTGATGAGGCACAAGTTCTCCTCCGTCTATGGGGCGAGTTTCCGCGAGCTGGCCGGCGTGCCTGAGGAAGTCGGGCTGCGCTTCATCCACGACGTGAACGGTATGCTTGCCGGCGAAATGAGCGCAGGTAACGGCAGGGGATTTTCCAGGGTAGCGCTTGTGACGCTCGGCACAGGTCTCGGTTTCGCCATGTCCATAGACGGACATATACTCAAGAAGGAGACGGGCTCGCCGCTCGTCAGCATATTCGCCCTCCCCTACCGCGACGGCATCCTCGAAGACTATGCCTCAAAGCGGGGATTTCTGAGGACATTCCGTGAACTCGGAGGACAGGGCGCGGACACCGTGAAAGAAATCGCCGCTCTCGCCGACGGAGGAGATGCCTCCGCGCAGGAGACATTCCGGATGGTCGGAGAGACGATTGCGGAAGCCATATCCCCGATTCTGAAGGAATATAAAATCGAGTGCCTTCTCTTCGGAGGCCAGATTTCCCGTTCATTCAGTCTTATGGAGCGCTCCGTCCGCGAAGGGCTCTCCGACGTCGCGTGCCTAAGGTCCATATCTCCGGTTTCGGACTTCGACAACGCGACGTTCAACGGGCTACGCGGGCTGTTCGAGCAGTAACGTATATTTGATAACTGTAATGTCAAGCATGAAAGAGAAAGCATTGATATTGGGCGTAATCGCCGTTGCGGCGGGATGCGCGAAGAATGAGATAAACATCGTTCAGCACGAGGGCTACACCGTCGTGACACAGACTCGCGGACCGGAACTTGGCTACAACGAGAGTTCTGGGGTGAGGATTCTGAACATCGACGGGTTCGCGTTCAAGGACCTGGACAAGGACGGGGAGCTCGACGTCTATGAGGACTGGCGCAGGAGCGTCGCTGAAAGGGCACGCGACCTTGCGTCTCAGATGCCGGTCGAGCGCATCTGCGGGCTGATGCTCTACTCAAGCGCAGTCGATGCGATGACCGACGGGCTGACTCCACAGCAGGAAAAGTACCTCAGGGACGACTTCATCCGCCACATGCTCGTGAGGAACGTGGCCGATGCGGAGACCGGAGCCGCATGGTCGAACCGCGTGCAGGCTTTCTGCGAAGCGGAGCCGTTCGGCATCCCTTCCAACAATTCCACCGACCCGAGGAACTACACCAACGGACAGGCGAACACCAATACCTACAAGCCGGAGCCTGACGGAGAGTTCGACCCGGACGGAACGAGCAAGATTTCGCTGTGGCCGCGCGAGGTGGGAATGGCGGCGACCTTCGACCTCGATGTGGTGCGTAGGCACGGCGAGGTCGTGTCGTCCGAATACCGCGCCCTCGGGCTCACCACCGCCCTTTCCCCGCAGGCGGACCTTTCCACCGACCCGCGTTGGAGACGGTTCTACGGCACTTTCAGCGAAAGCCCGGAGCTCAACCGGGACATCGCCCGGGAGTACTGCGACGCGTTCCAGACGACGGAAAGTTCCGCGGACGGCTGGGGCGGCGGCTCGGTCAACTGCATGGTCAAGCACTGGCCGGGCGGAGGTACGGGTGAGGCGGGGCGGCGGACAACGTCATAAGCCTTGAGGCCTACGGGCTCTGGAAAGAGAAATACGGAAAGGAGAGCGCACGGGAGCGCTTCGAGCTGTCGGCCATTGGGGCTACATCCTGCCCAACGACGAGTACCCCGAAGGCCACTATCAGCCGATCAGCCTCCAGTACTCGCCCTACACCGCCGAGTCCGCCCGCGAAAGAAGCATCGCCGGAGACGGTCCGTCCGACAACCGCTCCTACCGGGGCTTCACCGAGACCAGCTCAAACGAGGCCGACATGAGGCTCGTGCTTGACACCAAAACGGCGATGGGAGACAAGCCGGTGATTGTGGTCGTCGCCTGCGACCGGCCGTTCGTTCCGACCGAGATTGAGCCTGCCGCCGATGCCCTGCTGCTTGCCTTCGGGGTGTCCAACAACGCCCTTCTTGACATAATCAGCGGCCGCTTCGAGCCTTACGGGCTGCTACCGATGCAGCTTCCTTCCGGCATGAAGACCGTAGAGGAGCAGTGCGAGGACCTGCCTTTCGACATGGAATGCTACCGCGACTCCGACGGCAACTCCTACGACTTCGCCTTCGGCCTCAACTGGAGCGGGGTCATCTCCGACCGCCGCGTCAGAACCTACGGGCCGAAGCATAGAAATTAGCATTATAAAGTGTCAACCATTCACATGGAGGTCACTGACAGATTTCCTACAGACGGCTACAGACCGAACGGACTGAAGAAGTTGTTGCCCTTGTCATCGACGAGGATGAATGCCGGGAAGTTCTCCACACGGATTTTCCAGACAGCCTCCATTCCGAGCTCAGGGAACTCGACGCACTCGATGCTCTTGATGTTGTTCTGCGCGAGGATTGCAGCCGGGCCTCCGATTGAGCCGAGGTAGAATCCGCCGTGCTTATGGCAGGCGTCGGTCACGGCCTGGCTCCTGTTGCCTTTCGCAAGCATTATGAGGGAGCCGCCCTTCTCCTGGAACTCATCGACATACGGGTCCATGCGGCCTGCCGTAGTAGGTCCGAGGGAGCCGCATGGCATTCCGGCCGGAGTCTTGGCAGGGCCGGCATAATAGACAGGATGATCCTTGAGGTACTGCGGCATTGGCTCGCCGGCATCGAGACGCGCCTTGATTTTGGCATGGGCGATGTCGCGGGCGACGATGATGGTGCCGTTGAGGCTGAGACGGGTCGACACAGGATATTTCGTGAGATCGGCAAGAATCTCCGGCATAGGCCTGTCGAGATCAATCTTCACCGCATCGCCCTCTCCGGCATTGCGGAGTTCCGCAGGGATGAGTTCATAAGGCTTGTCGTCCATTTTCTCAATCCAGATGCCGTCAGCGTTAATCTTCGCCTCGATGTTGCGGTCGGCGGAGCAGCTGACTCCCAGTCCGATAGGGCAGCTTGCGCCGTGGCGCGGAAGACGGACCACGCGCACGTCATGTGCCATGTACTTGCCTCCGAACTGTGCGCCGAGCCCGATTTTGTGAGCCTCTTCGAGAAGCTGTGCCTCAAGATCGAGGTCGCGGAAAGCGCGGCCGGTCGCGTCTCCGGTGGTAGGGAGAGAGTCGTAGTAGTGAGTCGATGCGAGCTTCACGGTGAGGAGGTTCTTCTCCGCAGAGGTTCCGCCGATGACGAACGCAATGTGATAAGGAGGGCAGGCGGCCGTGCCGAGGCTCCTCATCTTGGAAACGAGGAACGGGACGAGCGTGCCCGGGTTCTGAATGCGGGCCTTGGTCTCCTGATAGAGATAGGTCTTGTTAGCGGAGCCGCCGCCCTTGGTGACCATCAGGAAGCGGTACTCGTCACCCTGAGTGGCCTCAATGTCAATCTGCGCCGGGAGGTTGCACTTGGTGTTCACCTCGTTGTACATGTCGAGCGGTGCGTTCTGGGAGTAGCGCAGGTTCTCCTCCGTGTAGGTCTTGTACACGCCGAGCGATATTGCCTCCTCGTCCTCAAAACCGGTCCAGACCTGCTGCCCCTTCTCGCCGTGCACTATGGCCGTTCCCGTGTCCTGGCAGAGAGGAAGCTTGCCCTTGGCCGCCACCTCGGCGTTGCGAAGGAAGGTAAGCGCCACATACTTGTCGTTCGCCGAGGCCTCAGGGTCTGAGAGAATCTTCGCGACCTGCTCGTTGTGGGAGCGGCGGAGAAGGAAGCTCACATCCCTGAACGCCGTGTTTGTCATGAGCGTAAGAGCCTCTGGAGTGACCTTGAGAATCTTCTTTCCCTCAAACTCGGCCGTGGAGACCAGTTTCTCCGAACCCGGAATCTTGTAGTATTCAGTCTTGTCCTCGCCAAGCTGAAACATCGGTGCGTATTTGAATTCCATTGTTTTATAA
>DJRM01000109.1:0-2862 GCA_002440085.1 Bacteroidales bacterium UBA6360 | reverse complement strand
CTGCACAAAGATTTCTCGGCTTCATTTCATTCCGCTCGAAATGACATCAATCAGGCGGTGGGCGACGGCCGGAGCCGGGTCAATGAAACGGATGCGCTCAACTGCACTGCCGTCGCGTCCCGTCATAGGATGCCCGGCAAGCAGCCCGTCAGAAACCTTCTCAAGTACAGGGAGCAGGAACGGATAGTGGGTGCAGCCCAGAACTATCGTGTCAGCCCCGGCCTCAATTAAAGGCGCGAGACTCGCCCGGACGGTGTCCTCCGCCAGCCTTTCGTCCCACGCGGCGGTCACATGATGCCCGACAGAAGCTCCGGAAGCACTTTCGTCCGGCATGAGTCCCCCACCGGTCAAAGCCTCACCGGACGCGGCATTTCCGGAACACTCCTGCGCACTGCTCAGAAACAGGCAGCCTTTCTTATACCTGTCCGCAAGACCGCTTCCCTCGACGAGTTCCACAAACCCGCGTCCGACCGACTCGACAATCTCTATGCCGTCAGCCCAGCGCCCCTTCATGTCGAGGTACTTGCTGCCGTGCAGCGTCCCCGCAGTGGCAAGCACGCCCACGACTCCGGTCCTCGTGGCAAGCGCCGCCGGCTTCACCGCCGGCTCCATTCCGATGAAAGGCACATGGTCCAGCCGTCCTCCGGTAATCTCCAAAACGCGCGGGGAAGGCGACGTCCCATACTCCCGGCGCAGCACGGCGATGGCAGCCGAAGTGGCAGTATTGCAGGCAATCACAACCACCTCAGCGCCATGTTTCAAAAGAATCTCGGTAATCTCGCGGGAACGGCCGAGCACATACTCCGCCGACTTCTCCCCGTAGGGGCAGTGAGCCGTGTCAGCATAATAGACGAAACGAGACTCCGGGACAGCCCTCTCAAGCTCCCGAAGCACCGAAAGTCCGCCGACTCCCGAATCGAACACGCCTACTACAGCCTTTTTCTGATTCATATCCGCCTTGTCCGAACCCTGCCTTGCCGATACAAAGTTTCCAGCCAGCAAGGGTTACAAAGACAGCGCAAAATTACGAAATAATTTCGGGATTTTCACGTCCCGGAAAACTCCGCATTTCGACATATTTTGCGAAGCATAGAATTGCATTATTTTTGTATCGTGAGAACCGGTTTCCGCAGATTCGTTGTCTGAAGACACGGTTTTCGGGAATATTCGCAATGTACAAATATATTTAAGGTATATGATACTCGAAGGAATCAAATCGCCTGCCGACGTCAAGAAATTGGACGCGGCGGGGCTCGAAACTCTCGCGAATGAAGTACGCGACGCATTGATTGACAAACTGTCTGCCCACGGAGGTCATGTCGGACCGAACCTCGGAATAGTGGAGGCCACGATTGCGCTGCACTATGTGTTCGACTCGCCGAAGGACAAGCTCGTGTTCGATGTCTCGCACCAGTCCTACGCGCACAAGATGCTTACAGGCAGGGCTGAGGCGTTCACGGACCCGAGCAAGTATGACGAGGTCTCCGGCTACAGCGAGCCTCTGGAAAGTCCTCACGACTGGTTTATGGTCGGACACACATCGACTTCGGTCAGCCTCGCGCTCGGACTTGCAAAGGCCCGGGACATCAGAGGTGAGTCCGGGAACGTCATCGCGATCATCGGAGACGGCTCGCTAAGCGGCGGGGAGGCATTCGAGGGGCTGGACAATGCGGGGGAATACGGGACGAACTTCATCGTGGTGGTGAATGACAACGAGATGTCCATCGCGGAGAATCACGGAGGGCTCTACGGCTCGCTCGCGGAACTGCGCAGGACGGGCGGCAAGGCAGAGAACAACTATTTCAAGGCTCTCGGGCTGGACTATGTGTATGTGGAGGAGGGCAACGACATTCAGGCACTCATCGCCGCTTTCCGCAGCGTCAAGGACAGCACGCATCCTGTTGTGGTTCACATCCACACTCTCAAGGGCAAGGGCTACAGGTTCGCCGAGCAGCAGAAGGAGCGCTTCCACTGGAGCATGCCTTTCTACAAGGAGACGGGGCTCTTGAAACCATGCGGAGGCGGGGAAAGCTGGAGCGAGATTCTCGGACAGGATCTGATGCGCAGGATTCACGAGAACCCGCAGGTGGTGGTCATGCACGCGGCCGTGCCTGCCGGAATAGGCTTCGGGCCGGAACGCAGGAAGGAGGCCGGGAGGCAGTTCATCGACGTCGGAATTGCTGAAGAAAATGCCGTGGCAATGGCATCCGGGCTTGCCAAGGGCGGCGTACGTCCGATTTTCAGCACTCACAGCACCTTCATCCAGCGTACCTACGACCAGCTCTCGCAGGACCTCTGCGTTAACAACAACCCGGCCGTGCTGCTCATCACCATGGCCGGAGCCGACGGGATGAACGACACGACGCACCTCTGCATATTTGACATCCCGCTCATGAGCAACATCCCTAATCTTGTCTATCTCGCCCCGACCTGCAAGGAGGAGTATTTCAAGATGATGGACTGGGCTGTCGCGCAGACCGCGCACCCGGTCGCCCTGCGCATCCCGAACCGCGTCATCTCGCGTCCGGGCGTTGAATTCGACAGCGACTACAGCCAGCTGAACCACTACCGGGTTGAGCACTACGGGAGCAGGGTGGCGATCATCGGCCTCGGAGACAGTTTCGAGACTGCCGGGCGGACGGCTGGGCTTCTTTCAGGGAAAGGAATCGACGCGACTCTGGTGAATCCGCGCTACGCGACTGGGCTTGACACAGAGCTGCTGGAGAGTCTCAAGGCTGGGCACGAGCTTGTGGTCACGATTGAGAACGGAGTTCTGGACGGCGGCTTCGGGGAGAAGATTGCCCGCCACTACGGTCCGTCCGCGATGAAGGTGCTCTGCAAGGGTCTGTGCAAGGAGTTCTA
>DJRM01000024.1 GCA_002440085.1 Bacteroidales bacterium UBA6360 | reverse complement strand
ATAAACTGCTCGAAGCCTGCCGTATTGCCGCCTTTCCGGAGAGTAAAAAACTTAATTACGAAAGGAATATGATGCTGGAACGCGACATTATTGCACAGCGCGAATACGCGCAGCAGAGCGGCTATGCCGAGGGTATGGAGAAAGGTATGGCAGAAGGCTTGGAGAAAGGAATGAAGAAGGGTATTGAGAAAGGTATTGAGAAAGGAATTGAAGAGGGTAAAAGAATGAATAAGATGGAGAATGCCAGGAATCTTCTTAAGGCAGGCATTCCTCCTGAAGTGATTGCTGACTGCATAGGTCTCAACTTGGAGTTTGTGAAGTCACTGTAAAATAAAAACTTCCGCCTGCGCGTCCTTGGTGATTCTCCCCGAGTTTGCGCAGGCCTTGTTGAGGACGATGCGGACAAGGTTCGGGCAGGAGGTGCAGTCAAGGACTTTCAGGTTGGGACTGGCGGACAGGTCGAGTTCGGTGAATCGGCTGTTGTAGAAATAGGCTTCCTCAAGTTCGGCGCAGCCGGAGAGGTCTATGCTTGGGAGAGGTGTTGACTGGCAGTAGAGGATGCGTAGTTTGGAGCATTCCTGCAAGCTAATGAGGGACAGTGGGTTGCTGTCGCAGTTGAGCTCGGCGAGAAACGCATTGCCCGCAAGGTCGAGTTCTTTGATGTTCTGACCCGGGACGGAGAGCCTTTTGAGGGAACGGAACATTTCGATTCCGTGGAGTGAGGATATCCCCGAATATGCCGTGTTGTCGATTTTCACTTCCTCAACGTCCTCGACCTCGGTGATGCAGACAAAAGAATCGTAGTTCCGGTCGAAAGTTTCCGTGAGAAAACGGGAAAACTCCGGGTCTTCGATTTTGGCAGAATATACGATTGACGTGGTCTCCGGCTTATTGCAGCCTTGCGCGAGATTCGTGTTTATGCCGTCGATGCGCTGTGTCTCCACCATGAATATGGTCTTGAGATTGCCGCATCCCGTGCAGTTCAGTTGCGTGAGCGCATCGTTGAGACAAATGTCAAGCACGGACAGTGCGGGGCAGTTCCTGATGTCGAGGCTTTTGAGAAAGCGGTTGAAGCGGAGGTTTATTTCAGAGATGCCGCTGCCGGAGCAGTCGAGCTCCTCCAACTGCGTGAGTATGTATATTTTGTCTGAATCCTGTAGTATTCCTTTGACTTTCAAATGTCTGAGGTTCCTTACTTTCTTGAATATGTCATTTAGGCCGGAAAGCCCGGTTTCGCTGATGTCGAGTTCCTCGATGGCAGAGTCTGCCGGAAGTGAGATGGCTGCAAGCGGATTATTGGCAGCACTCACGCTTTTAAGCGACGGGAACGCGCTGAGGTCAATTCCTTCAATCTTGTTGTCGGACACGTCGATGCTTGCGAGTTCAGCGGCGTTCGGCAGTTCCATCGTACGAAGGAGATTCCCGTTCAGGGCAATGGTCTTGAGGTTTCGGTTTTCTGAAAGGTCGATGGCAGATAGTCGGTTGTTGCTGAGCCAGAGGCGTTCGAGGTTCACAAATGATTTCAGATCGACTTCGGACAATCCTCCGGCCTGTCCGGTGCTTCCGAAGCAGTCTATCTTTGTCAGAGCTGTGCAGAACTCGAGTCCTGACAGGCTGTTCACGTTGTCGGTGCACAGGCTGATTTCCCGGATAGATTCTGCCTCCTCAAGGCTCAGATAGCCGTCTCCGTCGGTGTCCCCGATGCCAAGCATATATTCATGAAACTCCCTGTCCTCGAAGGATACGGGGACATAGAAAAGCTGCTCGTCGCTGTAGGCCGTGCCCTTGGCATTGATGGCGTATGCTCTCAGATGATATGTCTGTCCGACGGTGAGGCCGCGGATTTCTGTCGTGTGGATGCCGTATTTCGCGCTGTCAACGGTTTTGGACGTCGTCTCTATCGTAGGATCCGGCTCTGTTCCCCAGCATAGGCCGCACACAATCATTTCTCCGCTGAAGTTTTCGCTGACGACATATTCCACAGTAATCCTTTCCGAGGTTCTGTCAGTCACGGGGCGGAGCTCTATTTCAGGAAGCCGCTGCTGAATCTTGAGGTGTTTCAGCGCGGAGGAGAGTTCGTCACGTCCGTTGCCGATAAATGATCTGAAATAGTAGTCGACATTGAACGTGAGACCGTCAAGCCTCATTGAGAATTTCCCGTCCCCGTTCCAGCTGCAGACATTCCTGCCAAGGTTTTCCTCATCTGTCCCGAACATGAATCCGCAATCCTTGACCCTCCGGCTTCCTGAGACCTCGCAGGTGAGAACCACGGCATTCCTTTCGACAGTCGAGCTCGTGCCGGTAATTCTCGGCGGTCCGAACTGCTCCGGCTCCGGGTCGGACAGGCAGGAAAGCGCGAATAGCGCCGCAGCCAGCAATATGACGGTTCTTTTCATCGGCGGTTGTATCTTCCGTCCAATACTCCGGCGAACATTTCTGTTTCCCTTCTCGATATGCCCAATTGTCCGGCCGTCTCACGCCATCCTTTCACTCCTTCAGCAACCTCAGAGATAATTCTCTCGGCTGTCTTGAGATTGATCATATACTCTTCACAGGCTTCAAGCAAGACATTTAGCTCCGATTTATTGGAAGTTGACGAGATAAGCAGGCTCTGATATTCATTCAAAGTCGGGTTTATGTCGTATGCCGGTGATAGCGTCCAACCTTTTGCAGTCAGAAGAAAACCATGATTGCGGAAGTGGTCGTCGCTGTTACCGATGCAGATGTTTAAAGCCACACGGCGATAGAGTTCCTGCAGATTGCGTTCTACATCCGTACAATTCTGAATGATGAAGTCAACTATATCAAGATAGCCATGCCCAGTAGTCGCGTTGTCTCCATCGGTAAGTCCCAATAAAGTCATTGCGGAAGCAAAATGAATCCGTTTTCCACATTTTGTTCTGTCAAAACGCTCAGAAAGCAGAGTGTGATATTTTTCGCCTGTGGAAATGACTTTAGTTTTCGCCGCATTTATCCCGACCTTTGCAGCAAGCAGATGGCTGAAATGTTCCCAAAGCCCGGCATCGTAATCGTCTTTGCGTGATGGGAACTTGGCAATGTACAGAGTTTTATCCTGGTCAATTACATTGGCTTTCGGCCTTGCTCCGCCCAATGAAGACCCCGGCTGCACAAGTTGTGCAATCCACTTTCGGGCGGGAAGCACATTATCCTCTTCACTTCTCTCAATCTCTGCGCTGGCTGCAATCAATTCTCTGATTTCCGCTAATGGAGGAATTTTCAACGACTCGCTCGTATTTATAAACTCCCCGTCAGGGCTTTCCTTGAAGCGAAAAGCGCCCATTCGGGAAAAATCATCAATGCCGGTCAGGAAATCAAATGAGGATAGTCGTCGCACCGGCCGCTTTTCTTCCGTTGCCCGAAGTTGCTCGCGCCGTAACAGCAGGGTTCGTCCCCAGCGGTCCGGTAATGCATCAGAAAAACATCCGAATATGTCTTTCCCCGGCTGCGTATATTGTTGGCCCGGGTAGTTGTTCAAGTCGTCACTCAAGAACAGATCGCCGTGCATTTTCAGCCATTCATCGCTGAATGTAAAGCAATAGCTGTCCGAGCCACGGAGTGATTCATACCCCAATTCTCCAATGAATCCAATATCCTTCAGCCAGTTAAAATCAGCATATACATATAGTTTTTCCATCGTCTATTCCTTTTTTGATGCGCGTTCCCTTGTCTTCAAATTCAAATCTTGCAATGCTCGTCCCAATTTGTCTTCTTTTGCCAGCCACAGAATGTCATCGTCAAGCTGCAAGGCATACAGCACACGCAGATAAATTCCGATTGCCACTGTCGGGGCCCCCTTCTCTATTCGAGATATGGTCAAAGGAGAACATGTGGCACGTTCTGCCACTTGGGCTACGCTCAGATTTCTTCGTAGGCGAGCCAGTTTGATTTGCTCTCCCACCACTTGCATTTTCTGCTCTAATTTTCGTGGCAATTTGGTACCCATCGTATTTTTAGTCATCGTCAATACATCTTATAATATGCAAAGATAATGTTTTTTCGTTATTTTATGATGTATTGTTTTTTCTGCGGCGCAAAAATACATCTATTCCGTCGGGGAGGACAGGAGTTCTTCGGTGAGGCCGCGGACGAGGCCGTCGATTTTGTGGCCTTCGTGGAGACGGGAGACGTGCGGGGCGCAGAGCCACAGGATTATGGCGGAGGCGAGGGCAACTGCCGAGATGATGAGCGGGATCTGCCTGCGGAGGCGTTCTTTCTTGAAAATCAGCTGTTTGAGCGCTGCGGCATCGCTGACTCTCCTGTCGATTTCTGGCGCGGTGCATTTTGCTGCTATGCCTTTCCAGAAACGGCTGCCGCGACGGGCTGCGATACTCCTGCGCAGTCTTGCGAGGCGGCTGCGCGGTCCTGCGATGCTGCTGCGCGGGCCGAGCCGTCCGGCTGCATCGCCATCCTTATCCTTGGGGCCTTCTGGTCTGCGACTGCTTCTACGCAGGACCTCGGCGATGTCGTCGATGACCTTGCCGAGGGCGTAGATGTCGCTGCGTTCATCGAGGAGAGTTCCGGCCACCTGTTCCGGTGCCGCGTAGGACTCCGTGCCGGCCGCCATCTTTAGCCTCGCGTGGGTGTCCGTGTCAGCGAGCCCGAAGTCTATTAGCTTGACATTCTGTCCGTTGCGTGCCAGCATGATGTTTCCCGGCTTTATGTCCCGATGGACAATCTGCCTGTGGTGAAGGGCGTCGAGTGCGTCGCAGAGTTCGAGTATTACCTTGTGCGCGAGAGACGGCGTCATTCCTCCGCCCCGCAGTACCTCTTCAAGCGTCTCTCCCTCAACCCATTCCATGACGATGCAGTTCCCGAGCGAGCCGAAGCTCCGGAAATCCAGTGTGCGGCAGATGTTCGGATGTTCAACTGAGATTCCGATTTCATATTCCTTTTCAAGCAGTCCTTCATAGACCGGATTTCCGACATGTTCTTCCTTCAACGCTTTGATGCACACAACCTTCCCGTCGATTACAGTCCGCCCGAGCCTCGAATGCCCTCTAGCGGAATCATACACGAACTCCACCTCCGGGGACGCGGTGTCCCCGAATCCCTCCTCCACGGAACCGAATATGACCGAACTCATCTCCATTGCGATTGCAAAGTAACGGCTTTTTCTTCAAAAAATCGTACCTTTGGAAATGAAAACAATTTGGTAATGAGCATTGATGTGAAAAATATGTTGCTGGAAGGCGAGCGCGCGACATTGGAGTGCAAGAAAGCCTCCAGGTGTGTGCCGGGCTCGGTATGGAACACCTATTCAGCTTTTGCCAACACGAACGGCGGCATCATATTGCTTGGTGTGGCGGAAAATATGGACGTGGAGGAAATTCCGGGACGGTTCGAGATAGCCGGTGTTGAGGATGCGGACAAGATTCGCAAGGACTTCTGGAATACAATAAATAGCCGTGAGAAGGTCAATGTCAATCTTTTGCATGACGAAGACGTGCAGGCGGTTGAGGTCGATGGAAAGAGAGTCGTTGAGCCGATAAATGAGCCGATAAATGAGCGGCAGTTGGCCATACTTGCTGCCATTAAGAATGCGCCGTTCCTGACAAGGAATGAACTGGCGGAGAAAGTTAATTTATCACTTGCGACTCTAAAACGAGAAATGGCATCTCTTCGTGAGAATGGTTATATAAGCCGAGATGGCAGCAATAAAACAGGCCTGTGGATTATTCTCAAGAAAAAATGACGGATGTAGGTATGCGTGCTTTGGGATATATGTCGGCGGCTTTCGTGTCAGCGGTGCTGTTTCTCGGTTGTCGCGAGAAGAATCATAGTGTCCCTGAGGAATATTCTTCCGTGGAAGATTGTCTGAACGGATATTATATCGTCAGCAGCGGCTCGGGTGAGGGAGTGGTCGATGCGGTGGGCGATATCGTCGTACCGGTTTCCTGTGATAGGGTTTATTTTATTGTGAATGAGGTGATTGCAGGTTTTGCAGGAGGGACTTGGCGTTTTTTCAGCACTGCCGGTGACGTGATTGCCGAGGTGTCCGGAGTGGCTGATGATGCTCCGGAAATGCTGCTTGAGAAATATTGCGATGCGCGGAGAGCGCAGGACGCGGTGTGGGAGGGGATAGTCTCCGGATATGAGGGGTTCTGCAGGAAATGTGCCTCGGAGGACGCTGATTTCGGGGATATGAGGATGGTTGCTGACAGCCTGCGGGAGGTGATCTCACGTGCGGAGGGACGGATGAGCGAGGGGCAGAGGCGGAGGATTGAGCAGTCGTATGCCCAATATCGGGAGACGAGATAGTTTTGAATAACGAGAAATCTATGCGGGGTATAAGTTCATATACATATACGATTGGGGTTCTTATGGCGTCGGTTTCATCGGCTGTGGGGATTTTAGGGGCGTCGGTTGCGTCGGCCGGGAGGCGTGTGACGTGCCATCGTCCGGTGCACCGCCTGGGAATCGCCTTGTTAGTGGCTGTACTTCTGTTTTGCCCGCTGAGCCTTTTCGCGCAGAAAATCACTGACATAAAGAAAGATGCGGCATTCCTTTGGGGTGAGGGTCGGGCTGCGGACACGCGGACGGCGGACAGTGTGGCGACGGACGCGCTTGTGAAGAAAATTGCAGGAGTCGTGGAACTTCCGTATAGGGAGGCTGTGAAGGCCGCGCTGATTGGAACTTACAGGGACGATGTTGCCGGGGCTTCCGACTTTGCCGTGTCGGGAGGCAGGAAAGGGACAACGGTTCTGCGCTACATCCGCCGTGATGCGGTCGGGAATGTGTTTGAGAACCGGTGCAGGCGCATTGCCGAGATGAAGGACATTGCCGGGACAGCCGAGACGAAACTTCAGATGGACGTCGCTCTTCGCTACCTGTCATGGGCTGCGGTGCTTCTTCAGTCAGTGCCGGGATTCAAAGCGGAGGAGGTCGCGGAACTGCGTTCGAGGCGGGTGCGTATTCTGGAGGGGATGAACGTGCGCTTCGACCGCCAGAGCGTCGCGGACAAGGAAATCGTGGAACTGAGCTTCACCTACAAGGGACAGCCGGTCAGGAACATAGACTACCGCTTCTTCAACGGCCGAGAGTGGAGCGGCATATTGTCGGCAAAGGACGGAAAGGGATTCATTGAGGTGACTCCAGGCTCGCGGATTGACGACTACCGCATACTCTACGAGTCCGACCCGTCTCATCTGAGGCATATCTACCGTGAGGTACAGGCCGTCGAACGGGCTTTCGGAGCCGCGTCCGGGACAGGCGCGGGCGCTGGGGCCTCGGCGAACGGCAGCGGTTCTGCGCTGGCGAAAAGTTCCGGCCGCAGCGCGAAATCGCCTTCCGGGGGCTTCGCTGCCCCGGACAATCGCGGCTTGAAGCATGGCGGTTTGGAAAGGGGAGACGATGCGGAATGTATCGGCTCGGGAGCCTCGGACAATTACGCTCCGGATGATGCCGTGGCGGTCAGCAGAATAGATTTCTCCGCTGTCAGGAGCAAGGTGATGGACGTGATGTCCCGGGAAAAATTTAGCGCGTCCCCTGACTCGACCAAGGCTGTGAGCCTGACGCCGGTTCTGTTCACTTCGGAATACGAGGCTGCGGTTTCGCGGATATGCGATGCTCTGAAAAAACGTGAATACGAGAGCGTCCGCCCGCTTTTTACGGAAACCGGCTACGACATATTCCTTCGTCTGGGGGCCTATGGCAATGCGCGCGTTCTTTCCCACGATGACCTTAATTTCTACGCCCTTGGTGACGAGGTCTGGTGCCGCGGCATCCCTATGGCGTTCTCGTTCAGCGGCAACCCGCGCAGATTCGTCGAGGACATAGTCTTGACATTCAATAAGGACGGACTCATATCCAATCTCACTTTCTCGCTCGGAGCCGCCGCAACATCCGACATCTGCTCCCACGAGGGCTGGACGGAGGAGGCGCGTCTGATACTCGTCGATTTTCTCGAGAACTACAAGACCGCCTATTCCCTCAGGAGGCTCGACTACATAAGTTCGATTTTTGACGACGATGCGCTCATAATCACCGGGCGTGTCCTGCGCAGCGCGGGGCTGCGCAACGAATACGGCTCGAACCGCTATGTCAGCTTCACCCGTCAGAACAAGGCGACATACATCCGCAACCTTTCGCGGGTCTTCGCGAGCCAGGAATACATCAACATCCAGTTTTCGGACAGCGAGGTTGTGAAGCTTGGGAAAGGGGAACAGCTTTTCGGAATAAAAATCCGGCAGGAGTATTTCTCGACGACTTATTCCGACGTCGGCTACCTCTTCGTTCTCGTGGATTTGTCCGACTGGCAGCGTCCTGTGATTCACGTGCGTACGTGGCAGGAGTCGCCGGACAAGGATTTCGGGGTCATAGGTCCGTATCATTTCTAAAGGGGAGCCGGCAAAATGTCATCAAGTCAATTCATATTTCATACGCCACTCTTTTGCGTTCGGCATGATCAAGGTTCACTTTCCTTCTTCTCTCGCTTATCGAAAAGGGGCATATGGGCAGAAAAGCGCTTATGGCTTCGGATTATAGAGCGGCTGGCTTTGCTTTCAGAAACGTCAGCGCTCCGCTGCATTGCCTTTGTGGCCGCGATTTTTCTTGCCGCATTCTCCTTGTCTGCCCAGACCGTCGGTGATGGGGACTTCTCCGTGCAGTCATTCCGGCGGCTGGAATGGGACCTGGATGCCCGCAGCAATCATCCTCTCCGGGATCAGAACGGCAGGAAAGCGGCTCTGATTAAGGTGATTACCTCCGCTGAAGGCCTTGACTTCGACGTCGGGGTGATGGGCGTCGTCGCCGTGAGACAGGAGGTCGGGGAGGTCTGGGTCTATGTCCCGGAGAAAGTCATGAAGATTACCGTGAGGCACAAGGACTTCGGGGTCATCAGGGATTATGTCTTTCCGGAGCCGATAGAGTCCGCTGCAACTTATGAAATGGTGCTGAAGACTCCCGCTCCGCAAATCGTTGAGAAGGAGATAATTGTAAGGGATTCAATTGTTTATCTTCCGTCTCCTGCGGATTCCTCAGCAGTTCCTGTCCGTCGCCGCAAGCCTGTCGGACTTTCAGTGTCTGGGATTTTCGCCATTCCGGACTATTCCGGCGGACTTATGCTCGGCTGGGAAAAGTACCGCTGGGGCTGCTATGTCAAGGCCGTGTCGAATTTCCGGAGTCCCGCCTCCGCGTACGACTGCCTCTCCGACGGCACGACCTCCGAGGGCTACATCTGGACCTCAGGCCGTTCCCGCGTCTCGCGCCTTTCTGTCACAACTGGCCTTGTCTTCCGCCCCTGCGACTGGCTCAGCCTCTACACCGGAGCCGGCTACGGCCACCGAACCCTTCTTTGGGAAGATTCCTCAGGCTACTGGTCCCGCGTCTACGACCGCAGCCCAAGTGGCATAGCCGCCGACCTCGGCCTTCAGTTCCGTCTCCGCCGCCTGCGCCTCTCCGCCGGCATCTCCACCGCAGCCTTCAGAACCTGCGACTGTGAACTCGGGGTCGGCTTCTGCTTCTGAAGAGTTGTTAGAGAACTGAAATAGGTCGCAGTCTAACACAAGTTCCGCAAGTATTTGGGACTTACGCTTGTATTTCTCGGGGGGGGGTAGTTATATTTGCGGAAAAATTGTTGAACTATGAAAAAATACACATTCTTGACTGCGACCATTGCCGCGCTTTTTCTCGTTTCATGCGACAACATCGGAGAACCGGACACCACCGGCAAAAATCCTGACGGAGGCGGCTCGGCAGGAACTCCGGTCGGCACTGTAAAGCATCCTTATGTCAAACCTGAAAACCGTATTTCCAGTGTGGTCCGTGACTATGGCGACAAGAAGCGGGAGGTCTATACGTTTGAGTATGATGAGAAGGGCGAGATGTCGAACATGGTTGTCTATGAGGACGTTAAGTCAAATTCCTGTGCTGTCGTGGACGTTTATACATACGACTTCAAGCGGGCAGAAAACAGCCTTCAGTTCTCACACACGGGAACATATCCAGAATACGTGTATGAGTCCGATGAAAAAGGATGCATTGATGTCGGGGACGGAAAAATGGTGCAGGCGGATCGCGTGTGGGCGTTTTACGAGCTGCGCAGGCAAGTTCCTCCCAAGGGCTATGAAGAGGGAGTCGAAAATTTTTTGTGTGAATGGACAGGGAAGGACATGATATTTAAATGTCCGGCAGAAGAATTTGAAGAAAGTTTCACCTTCGATGAGGACGGCAATCTTCTTTCACGGTATGAGAGTGACGTTCATAATGTATGGATTGCCGGAGACTTGAAGAAAGCAACCTGTGCGTCTTGGTCGGAGGATACTTTCACATATTCGGATGATGAAAATGTGTTTTGTGGCGTCAGCATAATGTCGCTGCTGCAGTGTTCGTATGATTTTGAATCATGGCCAATATATGACGAATATATGAATGACCTTATTTATGGACTTCATACGCGGCATCTTCCGGTAAGGCATCAGCTCAAATACACTTTGGATGGTGTGGAGCACACTGAAATCGATGACATTACATACGAACGTGACGGGCAGGGCAGGATAATAAAGCTTATCAGCACGCCGGCGGAAAGTCAGCGTGGAGGAAATCAGACTTTTCCGGAAACCTACGCAATTAGTTACGCGGAACCTTTCCCGGACATTGCTATTGTGGAACCGGAACTCGAACCGAGCAGCGCGCTTGACAAACAAAAAGTGGAAATGGTAAAGTTTAATGTTGAAGACTATGGGTTTAATAGTATTGGATATAGTTGCCATGCCCATGTGATTTCCACTTACAAAGACGGTCATGAAGAGGATTCTGACGAACACTACTATTTTGGTGGAGTGTCGTTCTCTGTCGAAACTTGCGGTATGTCGATGTACGACCCTCGGCCGTCACACGACAGTCCTTATGGCTGGCTCGTCTCCATGGATGAATATAAGGGACTGAAAAAACGCCCAGTCATTTCGGATGAGGGCTTTCAGAAGCATGTGGACTCTGGAACCACGGAATATCAGAAACTGTTCAAACTTGATTACGGGACAATTTCTTTCTTTGCGCTGATTTGCTGGGAGGAGTATTCTACCGAGCCGAAATATGATTATCTGCCGTTGTGGGACGGAAGCAAATTTGAATTCGTTTCCACGGAGGGACTGCTGGATGAGTATGTGCAAAAATACAATCCTGATAAATTGACGCTGACGGCTACCGGAGACTGGACGCAGACCAATACATTTGAGCAGAGCGATGGCACGACTCAATTTACATTGGAGCAGCCGCTGAGACTTTCTCTGCCGGACGGAACCGTCGTGCGCGAATACACTGTGTCGGACTGTGTTGTGGTGAAGTGATCCGGTTGGGATTCGAACCCAAGACCCACAGCTTAGAAGGCTGTTGCTCTATCCAACTGAGCTACCGGACCAATCCTCCTCTTTAGGCAAGACTGCCATAGGGGAGTGCAAAGGTAGGCAATTTTTCAGAAATCGCAATATTTTAATTCCTTTTCTTGGCAATGGCCTTGCCGGCGAACTCGACTCCGAAGACAAGCGCGAGGCCGAGGAGCGCGAATATTGCCGCCTCGGCTATGTGCGACTCCGCAACCGGAAACGCGACCGTTCCGTCAGCCGCGGCAAGTCCGGGCAGGGTGGGGAAGTCGTTGGCTCCGTGCCAAGGCCAGACCTTGACTAATGAGCCTATGATGAAGCCGGCGAGAACGAGCGTGGTCTCGCGGTTCCAGCGTGCAAGAAGCCAGTGGAGGAACTTGGAAAACGCCACGATGCCGATTGCCGCCCCGATGGCGAAAACGCAGATGACTGCCAGGCATTGTCCCCAGCCCATCGCACCTGTGGCGAGCCCTGCCGTGGCTTCCTCGGCGTGTCCGAACGATGTCAGCCCTGCGACAGCCCCGAGCACGAAGTCATATTTTCCGAGAATGACGAGGATGAAGCTGCCGGAAATGCCGGGAAGAATCATCGCGCAGATGGCGATGGCTCCGCAGAGGAACACAAACCACAGTCCGTCAGGCGTTTCCGTCGGAGTCAGCGTGCACACCACCGCTCCGAGTCCGACTCCGAACACGGTAAGCAATATGTCCCTGAACTTCCAGCCCGAGATTCCGCGCAGAATGAACGCCGACGACGCGATGATGAGCCCGAAAAAGAACGCCCATGTCTGGATGGGGTGATTCTCAAGCAGCCAGGTCATCAGTTTCGCGAGCGAGAAAATGCTTATGAGGATGCCGAGCACGAGCGAGATGAGAAAAGTGCCGTTGACGTGCTTCCAGAACTCGCGGAACTTGCCGGTGAAAAATAGCCTGAGCGCGGTCCTGTCAAAGTTGTGGATTGAGCCTACAAGCTCCTCGTAAATCCCTGTCATGAAGGCTATCGTTCCTCCGCTTACTCCCGGAATCACGTCCGCCGCTCCCATTCCTATGCCTTTCAGCGTCACGAGGGCATATTTCTTCAGATTGAATTTCATTTTTCGAAAATAAAGACCTCAAACCGAGGCTGTTAATCATTTTTACTATTTATGTCTTATGTCGCTTTCCACCGGTCGTGGTCTCCGTTCACCCGACAACCATCGGCAGATACTCCAAAATGCTGCGCAGGCACTTTGCGCTGTCATGAAAGTTCACCTGAATGCTGTCGGCCTGAGCCGGTGTTGTGAATGTCATTCCGAACGGGGAGCCTTCATAGTCGCGCCTGCCTATGCAGAACTTTGCCGGCACAATCCCCGAAAAGCACCGCACGGCCGGGCAGTCTCTGTCGACAAGACAGATATACAGTTCCGCCGTGATGGCCTTAAGCTCCCCGATGATTTCATCCGGCAACGTGCCGCAGAAAGCCAGATTCCTCTTTAGAATCGTGGTCTTCACTCCCGTGACAATAATCTCGTCCTTGTCGTGTTTGCTCATGTCAAGGAAAAACGGCTTCATCTCAATACCGAGCGTGGTGAAATATTCAGTTGCAATCTTTTGGCATTCATCAAATTCCACGTCTTCAACGTCGAACAGAATCACCGCCTGCCGCACGCGAGAAAGCGGGACGAAGGCATGCTCCTCCCGGAAACCGTGCTTTTTCAGCTGGTGCTTGACTGCAAGATTTGTGATGAATCCCATACGCCTGCGTTTAACCGAGTGCCCAGCCTGCTACTGTATTTTCATTGTCGAGCGCGTCTCGGCAATCAGCGACTTGATTTCCTTTTTCGCTGCCTTCCACCTCGGGATGTCAATCTTCGTCCCGATGACCTCGACCACCTTCGCCGCTATGATGGAGCCTATCTCCCCGCAGACCTTGAGCGGCATACCGAGCGAGTGGGCGTAGAGGAAGCCTGCCGCGTAGGTGTCTCCCGCCCCGGTCGCGTCAATGGGATCCGCAGGCCAGGCCTCAATATAGTGATAGTCATTGCCTTTCTTTACCATTGATCCGTTCTTTCCGATTTTCACGACAGCCGTCTTTCCGTGCGACGCGATTTCGTCCAGTGCCTCTCGCGGCTCCAGTTTCGTGAATGCCTTTGCCTCCGTCTCGTTCGCAAACACGATGTCGACATAATTCTCCACGATGTCATGCAGGAAAGCCTCGTTCGACTCGACGACATTGTACGACGCCATGTCAATCGAGATTATGCAGCCTGCCTCTTTGGCCATTTCCACGGCCTTTCGGATAAGTGCCTGATTCTGCACGAGATAGCCCTCGATGTGGAAATAGTCATATCCCTTGAAATACTCAGGTTTCAAATCCTCGGGCACAAGCTCCAGCGCCGCGCCCATGTAGTCCGCGAAGGTCCTCTCCGCATTCGGCGCCGTAATCAGAACCATCGCCCTTCCCGACGGGTTCTTGCCCTTGAGGAGGATGGACTTGATTCCGTACTGCTCCTGGTCGCTCTTGAAGAGATGTCCGAGGTCATCGTCGCCGATTTTGCCGATGAAGGCCGAGCGCATTCCGAAGATTGCCGTGCCCGTGATCGTGTTAGCTGCCGAGCCTCCGGCCACATACTGGACTCCCAATGGCTTGAGCCTCTTCAGGATACGGTCTCCGGTTTCCTTGTCTACGTGCTGCATGCTTCCCCGAGGAATGTGATATTCGTTGAGAAACGAGTCGTC
The DNA here is from genome assembly GCA_002440085.1 of Bacteroidales bacterium UBA6360. GTDB lineage: Bacteria > Bacteroidota > Bacteroidia > Bacteroidales > UBA932 > Cryptobacteroides. The sequence continues at coordinate 8,621 of DJRM01000024.1, read as the reverse complement.
CGGAAGGACCGCGAGAATGTCAGTGAGGGCATTTCCTATGCCGAGGATAGATTTCATATTTTGCGTATATTTCAAGAATACTTTTTTGATGCAAACAAACGACAAAGATAACGAAAAAATCGGTAACTTTGTCGTTTGCTGTCGTCCGTGGCATCAATGATGTATCGAAAAATGATGTGTCATGAATATGCATAATAGAATGTGCCTGAATGACGGGAATGTGAGACCGGATGTGCGCCGTATGTCGTCGAAACTGAAAAACATAATAAAATATGCACTGTCACTTGCCGTGGCGGTTCTTCTGATGTATTTCTGTTTCAGGGGCGTGAACTGGGAGGAATTTGTCGAAAGCCTTGCCGGTTGCCGCTGGTGGTGGGTCGGCGCGAGCATACTAGTGGGCGTCTTCTCAAACTGGTTCAGGAGCGAGCGGTGGCGCGAAATCCTGCTTCCGGTCGATGAGCGGACGGGGCATCTGACGACATTCAACGCCGTGAACATAGGCTATCTCGCCAATTTCGTGTTTCCGAGAATAGGAGAGTTTGTGCGCTGCGGCATCGTGTCCAAGGATTCGAGGGACGGAAGGGCGTCGTATGACAGGGTTTTGGGGACTGTGGTCACGGAACGGAGTTTCGACATGATTGTCATGCTGCTGATACTCATCGTGTTCCTCGCGTTCAAATGGACGGAGTTCGGAACATTCTTCATTGATCGGATGTGGGTCCCGCTGTCTCAGCGTCTGAATTTCAGCCTTTGGTGGATTGCCTTTGCCGCAATCCTTCTTCTTGCCGCAATCATTTTTCTTATAATATATTACAGGAACCGGAACACCTTTGCCGGGAAACTGTGGGGGTTCTGCCGGGGGATGTGGGACGGAGTCGTCAGCTGCTTCAGGATGAAGGGCGGCTGGAAGTTCCTTATATATACGGTCCTGATTTGGGCGATGTATTTTCTGATGAGCTACACATCGCTACGTGCGGTGCCTCTACTTGACGGGCTCACTGCCATTGATGCCCTGTTCCTTATGCTCGCCGGCAGTCTCGGATGGGTCGTCCCGGTGCCTGGAGGCTTCGGCGCATTCCACTACATAGTCGCCCTTGCGCTGAGTACTGTCTACAACCTGCCATTTGAACTCGGAATCATATTCGCCACCATATCCCATGAGTCGCAGTCTCTCATGATGGCAGTGACGGGTTTGGGTTCATATATTTCAGAAATTGTTAGAAAGTATTGAAATTCAATGATATAACCATATGATTATGAAAAAGAAAATTGCAATCATCGCGGCTCTCGCACTGAGCCTTGCACTCTCTCTGAACGCATCTGCGCAGGACAAATGGAAATTTACGGAAGCAAGCGACCTTACGCTTGTCGGCAAGCTTTTCCCGGATACGCCTGTGCCATATCACCGCCTCGATACTCTCGTCTACCATGACGGGTTCACGCGCAGCGAACTTCATCAAGTGACCATGAGTTCCGGGATTTCAGTTGCATTCAAGACAAATTCACCCAAGATTTCCGTGTGCCCGACTTATGGACGCATCTCCGGTTTGGGAACGACGGGCGCCATTTCGCAGAAGGGTTTTGATCTCTATGTGAAGGATGGAAAGCAGTGGAAATGGGCGGGCGCCACGACTGCCGGAAAGAGCGGGGAAAACAAGCTGATTCTGAACAATAATGAAAAAGGAATGCTGGAGTGCCTGCTCTATCTTCCTCTCGTGAGCTCGGTGGACGGTCTCAAGATTGGCATCGAGGACGGGTATGACATCCGCCCTGCCGAGAATCCTTTCCGCCATAGAATTGCAATCTTCGGCTCAAGCTACACTCACGGAATCAGCACCTCGCGCCCTGGGATGGCCTATCCGGCACAGCTCTCGCGCATGACCGGGCTCCAGTTTCTCAGCCTCGGCTGCTCCGGCAACAGCAAGCTCCAGGACTATTTTGCGCGCGCCCTTGCCGATGCCGATGTCGACGCATACGTTTTCGACGCATTCTCAAATCCGTCTCCGGAAATGATAAAGGAGCGCCTCTTCAAGTTCATCGAAATCATTCGTGAAAAGCATCCTGATACGCCGCTCATTTTCCAGAAGACGATTTATCGCGAGCGGCGCAACTATGACGCCGGCACTGACCGCAACGAGGCCGCCAAGATGGAGATGGCAGAGCAGATGATGCGACTGGCCTGCTCGATGTACAAGGACGTCTACTATGTGGAGACGACAAATGCCACGGCTCCTGACCACGAGACTTCGGTCGACGGGACCCATCCGGGGGATTACGGCTACCAGCTCTGGGCGAAGTCGGTTGAGAAGCCTATCTGCAAGATACTTGCAAAATACGGAATACGGGGCAAATAAAAGGCGGTCTGCGGCGTTGCACGGTTTGCCAAAATCCTCACAACCAACAGGTTGCTGCGGTATTTGGCTGCACCATGCGCCTTGCATCCCATCCTTTTCTTTGCCCCGATAAACAACAGTTTAACAGTTTATAAAGGAACATTATGAATCTTAGATTTATCACAATTTTGTTGCTTCTGATGGTGGCGGCCGGGGTGCTGGCTTATGCTACGCCGCAGCGTGGCTTTGACGACAGAAGGCTTGCCGGGCGGGTCACTGATTCGGAGAGCGGACGCGGCCTTGAGTTTGTCACGGTGGCGCTGCGGGACAGTGCCGAGGCTCTCGTGGCGGCTGCGACGACCGACTCGGCCGGCGTCTATGTGCTGGCTGCCACATCGGCCTCAGGGTGCCGTGTCGAGTTCTCGCTCGTGGGCTATAAGGACGCTTCTGTGTCGCTGGAAGGGGTGAAGGGCGGAGAAATCCCGGTCGTGAGCCTTGTTCCTGACACGCGGATGCTTCAGAGCGCGAAGGTCGTCGGCAAGCGCCCTCTGCTCGAACACCGGTTCGACAAGATTGTGATGAATGTCTCTGAACTTGCAGCGGCAAAGACCGGAAACGCCACCGACGTGCTCCGTGCCGCGCCGGGAGTGACCTTCGACAAAGACGGCAACATTCAGCTCAACGGCAAGTCCGTCACCGTCTGGCTTGACGGCAAGCCTTCCAATATGTCCGGAAAGGAACTTCAGGCCTACCTTAAGGGCTCTTCGGGAACGGCAATCGACAAAATAGAAGTGATTGCTTCGCCGTCATCGAAATACGACGCGGAAGGCGCGGGCGGAATCATCAACATAAAGACCAAGCGGGGACTCCTGCACGGCTTCAACGGCTCGGTCAGCGGCACGGGGCAGTTCAAGTGGGAGCCTGAGGTTCACGGAACGGGCGACGGCAGCGTGCGTCTCGGCTACAAGGGCGACGCCACGAACACCAACATCAGCTACAACGGCTACATCTATCCCAACTACGGCGATGTCACGGAGGACAAGCGCTACGGCGATTCATACGAGTCGCTGCTGCGGACTGTCAACGGGGCAAGGAACCGCTTTGCGGGCCATCAGATGATGTTTTCCGAGGACATAAGGCTTTCGGACAGCGATGTCCTCGGCGCGATAGTCAAGGTCAATCTTAACAGAAGCGGCGACAAGTCTCCCAATACCGCAACGATAGACAATTTTCTGAAATTTGATGATTCTGAGCCATACACGAGCCGCACGAGCCGCACTTTCGAGGCATATCACACCCGCCAATATTCGGCAAACCTCAATTACACCCACACGTTTGACGAGTCCATCGCGCAGGAACTGACCGTGAACGCAGACTACAACCACACGCGCAGCGACGGCTCTGACTACCAGCGCAATCTCTACACGTCTCTTTCCGCAGGTGCGCAGAAGTACCGTGACGAGCAGATTGCTTCCGGTTCCGAGGATCCTTTCCCCGGGGACGGCCTGAACGACTCCACTTTCCGCCGTGCCAACATCTGGTCGCTGAAAGTCGATTTTTCGCAGAACCTCTGGGACAACACGGGCAGGGTTGAGGCTGGCGCGAAGGCGGCCGTGTCGGTGACAGACAACCGCTACGCTACCTACAAATGGGATCCGGAGACTCCCGAGGAACAGGTCGGTGACCTTTCGGCGCGCAACGACTTCACATATTCCGAACAGATATATGCCCTCTACGCGAATCTCTCCAAGGCCTTCTCCGACAAATGGAACGCGCAGGCAGGCATTCGCGGCGAATACACCGTCCCCCGAGGCGACTGGAGGTCGGAGAACCGGCGCAGCGGCAAGAACTATTTCGACGTGTTCCCGAATGTCTTCCTGAACTGGATTCCTTCGCCCAAGGCCATCCTGTCGCTGAACTACTCCTATCGTCTGAATCGTCCCAAGTACTGGCAGCTCAATCCGTTCCGGGGCTATGTGAACGCTACCACATGGACGGTCGGCGACCCGGAGCTCAAGCCGAGCTACTCGCACAATCTGACGCTCTCCTCCGTGTTCTTCAGCCACTTGACCCTCACGGCCGGCTACAGCCATCAGAAAAACTTCACTGACCAGCAGGTCCCGATCTACGACAAGTCCCACGGCATAATGGAATACCGTTACAGCAACGCCGGCGTGCAGCAGATTGCGTATCTCTCCCTCGCCCTTTCGGAACAGAACATCACGAAATGGTGGACCCTTACGCTCAACACCAACTATTCATACGTCGCTTTCAAGGCATATCGGAACCCGGACCTGGCAGCCTTTGCGGACTACAGCAATTCATCGCACTCGTTCAACGCCTACGCCTCGACGACCTTCTATCTCCCGAAGGATTTCAAGTTCAGCATTGACGGCTGGGGCATGACTCCGATGGCCGTCGGCTATTTCTCCGTCGCTGGGATGTGGTCGCTCAACGCCTCCCTGAGCAAGTCGTTCCTCGACGGCCGCGCCAACCTGACTCTGAGGGTTGACGACATCTTCAAGTCCATGAACCAGAACCTCAGCCTTTGGGACGGCGACGTCGAGACCATGAGGATGATAAGCCTCTACTCCGGCCGAGGCGTCTCCCTCGGCTTCACCTACAGTTTCGGCCGCGCCGTTACCCCACGCCGCAATGTCGGCAACTTTGAGGAATCAGGCCGACTGTAACACCAATTCCACGGGACAGTGGTCGGAACCGATGACGTCGGGGAGGATGGAGGCGGAGATGAGGCGCGGGGCGAGGTCGGCGGTGGCGAGGAAGTAGTCGATGCGCCAGCCCACGTTCCTGGCGCGAGCGTTCATCCGGTAGGACCACCAGGAATAGGCGTCCGTCACGTCCGGATGGAAGAGGCGGAAAGTATCAACGAAACCGCTTTCGAGAAGTTCGGTCATCTTTTCCCGTTCCTGCGGTGTGAATCCGGCCGACTTGGTGTTGGTCTTCGGATTCTTTAGGTCTATTTCCTCATGGGCAACGTTGAGGTCTCCGCAAATGATGACCGGCTTGGGAGTGCCGCCGGCCGCGTGTGAGTTTTCCTTTGTCCGGGCGAACAGTCCCTCTTCTGCTCCGGAGGCGGCATTCACCGCAGCCTCATAGGACTCGGCGACAGTTGACAAGCCTTTGTCGTGCAGCGCGTTAACATATTCTCGGAAGGCATCCTCCCATTCCATGCGGTATTCGAGTCTTTTCGGCAGTTCCCTGGGATCGTCCGAACTCTGCGAATTTGGAGTGTAGCAGCAGACGAGGTAGAAGTCCGGCATTTCGAGGGTTATCACGCGCCCTTCATGGTCGTGCTCGTCGCATCCGATGCCACAATGCACTGCCAACGGCTCCAGCCTCGTATATACGCAGACTCCGGAATATCCCTTCCTGTCGGCATAGTTCCAGTAGCTGCGGTAGCCCGGGAACTCAAGGTCAATCTGCCCCGCCTGAAGCTTTGTCTCCTGTATGCACACGAAGTCAGCGTCAAATCCGGCGAAAATCTCCGCGAATCCCTTTCCGCACACGGCCCGCAGCCCGTTGACGTTCCAAGATATAAATTTTATCATATTATTCCAAATTCCACTCGGTGCCTTCCTTGGTGTCCTTTATGGCGATTCCTAACGCATTCAGCTCATTTCGGATGCGGTCGCTCGTCGCCCAGTCCTTCGCGTCCTTCGCCGCCTTGCGTTCCGCCAGCACCATATCCATAAGCCCGTCAATCACTTCCATTGACTTTCCCCCGTCAGCGACTTCCTCATCCTTAAGTCCGAGAACGCCGAAGACGATGTCGTCGAACAGACGAAGCAGGGTCTCAAGGTCGGCCTTCGAGAGATGCCCCGGCTGCCCTTCCTTTGCGGTCTTTGCCGTGTTTATCATCTTCACTGCCTCGAAGATTCCGGAAAGCGCCACGGAGGTGTTGAGGTCGTCGCACAGAGCCTCATAGACTTCCTCACAGAGTTTTGCAACAGCTTCCGAGCAGCCGCATCCCTCGAACGAATCAGGCGCGATGTCGGTGATGAACTCTCCGTATTTCAGAGACTCGGCATCGTCGCCGTTCTCGCCCTTCACGCTGTGCTCCACGCCGGCCGCCTTGCAGAGAGAGCAGAGGTCGCGGTAGGCCTGCATCACCCTCTTTAGTCCCTTTTCCGCGCCCTGAAGCGCCTCGTTGCTGAAGTCGAGCGTGCTGCGGTAGTGTGCCTGGAGGATGAAGAAGCGCACGGTCATCGGGCTGTAGGCCTGGGCGAGAAGCGGGTGGGTGCCGGCGAACAGCTCGCTGAGAGTGATGAAATTGCCGAGCGACTTGCCCATCTTCTTCCCGTTGATGGTAATCATGTTGTTGTGCATCCAGTACTTCACGCCGATGCATCCCCGTGAGGCTACGTTCTGCGCAATCTCGCACTCGTGATGCGGGAACATCAGGTCCATCCCGCCGCCGTGTATGTCGAACTCCTTCCCGAGATACTTCTCGCTCATCACGGAGCACTCCAGATGCCAGCCCGGGAAGCCCTCGCCCCACGGAGACGGCCATTTCATCAGATGCTCCGGAGCCGCCTTCTTCCACAGCGCGAAGTCGTACGCCGCGTGCTTGTCCTCCTGTCCGTCGAGGCTGCGCGTCCCTTCGAGGGTGTCGTCGAGCGTACGTCCCGAGAGTATGCCGTAGCGGTGGTCGTGATTGTACTTCACGACGTCGAAATAAATGGAGCCGTTGCTCTCGTAGGCATATCCCGAATCGAGGATTTTCTTCACAAGTTCCTCCTGCTCAATGATATGCGCCGAAGCCCTCGGTTCAATCGACGGCGGAGCGACGTTCAGCGAACGCATGGACTCGTGATAGGCGAGCGTATATTTCTGAACGACCTCCATCGGCTCAAGCTGCTCCAATTTTGCCTTCTTTGCAATCTTGTCCTCGCCCTCGTCCGCGTCTCCAACAAGGTGTCCGACGTCGGTTATATTCCTGACATACCGTACCTTATATCCCAAGTGTCTGAGCAGGCGCACCAAAACGTCGTAGGTGATTCCAGGACGCGCGTGCCCGAGATGCGCTTCCCCATAGACCGTCGGTCCGCAGACATACAGTCCCACGCGCCCGGGATGAATCGGCTCAAAAAGTTCCTTTTTTCGAGACAATGTGTCGGTGATGTATAAATTTCTCATATCTCCATTATTTTATATTCAATTCTTTTGAGGCGTATGCGCTCCATAAATATGCATCGGCGGGCGGAGCCCGAATCCGGTCGCCTCAACCTGCGAAGTTAGTGATTTTGCCTCGTATGTTCGCAAATATTTTCGTACTTTTGCATTTCATTTGCCGGGGCGTGTGTTTTTTCCGGCAGGATTTGCACGAATTTATGGAAAAATCACAGAACACATTTGCCCTCGTGACAGGAGCGTCGTCCGGAATGGGCCTTGAATATGCGAAGCAGCTCGCCGCAAAGGGGCACAACATCCTCGTCGTCAGCAACAGGGATGAGGACAACCGCAGGGTCGCCGAAATGCTGCGCTCGGAATATGGCGTGTCTGCTGTTCCGTACTATGCGGACCTGTCGAAGTCCGAGAACTCGCAGGCTCTGTATGACTGGACGAAGGAAAACGGGTATGTCGTTGACATTCTGATAAGTAATGCAGGTATGTTGATTTACAACAAGTTGTTCAACACTCCCGCAAGGATGGTTGACCTCATTGTCGGAGTCCACTGCCTCGCCACCACCCACCTCTGCCGTCTTTTCGGAGAGGACATGAAGGAGCGGGCCGAAAAGCTTTCTTCGGAGCGCGTCGCGGCGGCCGTTGCCGCAGGGGCGAAACCCGGAAGCCGCAAGGCACGCAGGGCAGGCCGTCTGAAACCCGGAGAGGTCGGACGCATACTCATCATGGCCTCGCTCGCGGCATATCTTCCCTATCCTACAATTTCAACATACTCTGCTACAAAGGCCTACCTCAAGAGTCTCGGCACATCGCTTTGGCATGAGATGCGCGACTACGGCGTGACCGTCACCACCATTTGCCCGTCCGCCGTCGACACGCCGCTCATCAAGCTCGCCCCGAACCTCCGCAGGCTCGCCCACAATCTCGGCGTTATGATTTACCCGCAGACCCTCGTCCGCAATGCCCTCTCGGCCATGTTCCGCGGCCGCCGCATACTCGTTCCGACCGTGCTCGCCAAGCTTGCCGTGGTCTTCTGCGGCCTTCTTCCGCAGCACTGCGTCTATTGGATTGCCCACACCCCTGTCCTCAAGAAAAATGTCCTCGACAGGGCGTAATTATTTATATATACCTCGCCGTGTAGGA
>DJRM01000084.1:3322-3566 GCA_002440085.1 Bacteroidales bacterium UBA6360 | reverse complement strand
GGCGGAAGCGCACCGACATCAGACGACCTGTCTCCGTCTGACGGAGATTCACGAGAAGCTCGTTGTGGTTGTCGCGGATGGAATCTTCCTCTCCCCACACGGGATGCCAGACCTCGTCATGGGAGTCCCGCGCTTCGCCGATGAGTTCGAATCCGCCAAGAAGGTCGCCGTCGCGAAGCTCAAAGCCGAGGGCGCTCGGAAGTATGACGTCCGTCTCGCCATGTTTCAGGGAATATTCCGGAGT
>DJRM01000084.1:0-3289 GCA_002440085.1 Bacteroidales bacterium UBA6360 | reverse complement strand
GATTTCAGTGTCGTCTCGTATTTGTCCGGAGCATCCCCCGAACAGCCTGCCGCCACGAAGGCGACGAGCGCAAGAATGAATGTCTTTGTTTTCATGCGTTCTTTATTGTTTTAGTGTGTCATGTTTTATTGTAACGGGCTGCTCTCGCTTATCGAAAAGGTTCAATTTTCAATTGCCACTTTTCTGCGCTCGGCATAGCTCAAGCAAGCTTGGCTCTGCTCTCGCTTATCGAAAAGGTTCTGTTCGATTTTCTCCATTGGCTGACGGACATACCGGTGAATTTACGGAAATCCGTGTGGAAATTGCTGCCGTCACTGTAGCCGATTTCCTCGCTTATCTGCTCGGCCGTCATCTCGGGGCGTTCCAGAAGCAGCGTGCAGGCGTCGCGCAGCCGCAGTCGGTTTCTCCATGTGCGGAAATCCATCCCGTTCTCGCTTTTCATGAATGCCCGCATCGTTGTCGTGTCTGTTTCGAGTTCCCTGAGTATGTCCTTGTACGGAACATCCTTCTCGCGATATTTCCCTTCGGCTTCCCATTTCGCGATACTTTCCCTGAGAGCCTGCATCTGTGCTTCGTTGATGGCGACCTGTGCCTTCGTTGCCTGCCGGCTTCCGGACGCGGCCGTCTGGGATAATGCTGTCTCGGCGGGAGCCTTGGACGCGGTTTCGGACGGGGGCTGTGTGATGGCCGGAAGTATGAAGGCCGTCCGGTTTACATAGCGCAGCATGCTTATGGCCACGAAAGTGTAGCAGACGAGATAGGTCGGGACGAAGACGATGTAGAACCATGGCCCTGTGAATAGGGTGCAGAGCGCCATCGCTCCTATGGTGAGCATCAGAATGAAACCGTCCTTTATCAGGCTTAGCCTCGGAGAGCATTCCTCAGCGTAGTAGTCGTTGGCCTCACGGAGAGTTTCCTTGAGTGAGCGGAAGAACAGGATGCTGTAGAGGATGAGCAGAAGGACAAGCAGGGCGGTCGCGCAGAAGAAAAGCGGGCGGTAGAGCACCGGCGCGAGAAACATGGTGGCATAAAGCATGGCGGACAGCACCGTTATTGCCGCGGTTTGAATACCGACCCATTTCCCGGTGACAACATCCGGACGGATGAACACCAGCAGCGTGCCGGTGAGCATTAGCGCCTGGTATGAGGCGACTATGAGGGTGTTCAGCTTGTCAAGCTCACTGTCGTATCCTGTGAAATAGCAAGTGAGGTTCAGCACGGAAAGTACGAGGTAGGACGCGGCGAGTGTCACTCGTGCCTTTTTCAGTTTCCTGAACTCCGGCGCGTGGGGAATCGTGATGTTCATCAGCACGACGGCCAGCACTGCAATCACGCCCGAGGCCAGCAGCATAAGATCACAATATATATTGTCAATTGTCATTTTTTTCGAGGTCTTTAGAAATACCTGGTTTCTTCTTGGCGTAAAGTTACGCTTTTTCCGACTTTGTTTCATCAAAAATAGTATGAATGACGGTTTCGGCTCATAATTTTGTCCGTTCTAAAAATTATGTGTGTATGAAAAGAATCGTTTTTCAACTTATGGCGGCGACGGCACTGACTGCGCTTGCCGCGTCATGTGACAAGGAAAAGGCTGATGGAACCGGAGGAAATACCGAAGACACGGGACTTCCCGCGAGTGTCATCTCTGTCACTTCCCAAAACTATGTTGACTGCCATGCGCAGGAGGTGTTCGTGCCTGTTGAGATTCAGGAGCCGATTGAGGGCGGGAGTCTTACGGCGGAATGCACGGTGGAATGGCTTTCGGTCGAACCGGAGGACGGTGGAGTCAGGCTCAGGGTGCAGGAAAACACGACCGGAGAGGATAGGACGTCTGCAGTAGTGGTCGGTTATCCCGGCGCTGAAAGCGTGAGTTTCACGATGGTGCAGAAGGCTGTGAAGGAATACGAGGTCATTACAGGAATAAAATGGGCTCTGAACAACTGCGGCTACACCGAGGGAAATCCGTATGGGATACTATATAATTGGAAGGAGCGCGAAACCGCCTGCCCGGAAGGATGGCGTCCGGCGAACTATAAGGAAATGGGTATCCTTTTTTCCAATGCATCGGAGTGGACAGACCGCAATGGCGTAAATGGTCGGTGGTATTCCGGAAAGACATCGTATTCCAAGGAAGTTCCTCAGGTTTTCCTGCCGGCTGCCGGAGCTTGTTGGAACGGAACATTCCGTGGACAGGGAGAAAACGGGTATTATTGGACCGACGACTTGAATAATAATGGTGCGGGCGTGCGCGGGCGCCTGCTTTCGAAGGACAATGAGGGTTCTTATAGCACAACGACTCTGAGCACGACAAATGAAAAGAACCGTCACTCGCTCCGCTGCGTGAAGGATTGAGAAAAATCAAAATTCGCGTAATCCGAGGATTTGAAAAATTTTGCGAAATTTCGCGTAATCCATTGAAAAATAAAATATTAATCGTATATTTGCAGCCCGCAAAAAGGCTTTGCGGAGTTTAATGTATTTATAATCAATTAATTAATCAACCAATGCCTGGATTAATTGGAAAGAAAATCGGAATGACTTCCGTTTTCGGTGCTGATGGAAAAAATCTTCCATGCACCGTTATTGAGGCTGGTCCATGTGTTGTCACGCAAATTCGTACAGTCGAGAAAGATGGTTATGCCGCTGTACAGCTTGCCTATGACGAAATCTCGGAGAAACATGCCAGCAAGCCTCTCAAGGGGCACTTTGAAAAGGCAGGAACCACCCCTAAGCGCAAGCTCGTCGAGTTCAAGGCGGATTTCGCTCAGGATCTCAAGCTTGGCGACACTCTCACGCTGACCGATGTCTTCGCGGACACCACCTATGTCGATGTCGTGGGAACGTCCAAGGGTAAGGGATTTCAGGGAGTCGTGAAGCGTCACGGCTTCGCCGGAGTCGGCGGCACCACACACGGTCAGCACAACCGTCTCCGTCACCCGGGTTCTCTCGGTGCCTGCTCATGGCCTTCACGCGTGTTCCCCGGAATGCGTATGGCCGGCCACATGGGCAATGAGAGAGTTAAGGTGTTCAACCTTCAGGTAATCAAGCTCATCCCTGAGAACAACCTCATCGTTGTCAAGGGCTCAGTACCTGGAGCAAAGGGTTCTTATGTAATTTTGGAGGACTAAGCTATGGAATTATCAGTAATTAAGATTGACGGAACAGAATCCGGAAAGAAGGTAGTCCTCAACGACGAAATCTTCGGCATCACTCCGAACGATCACGCGATTTACCTCGACGTGAAGCAGTTCCTTGCGAACCAGCGTCACGGCAACGCCAAGACAAAGGA
>DJRM01000136.1 GCA_002440085.1 Bacteroidales bacterium UBA6360 | reverse complement strand
TAAAAAGCGGTCTGCTGCGTTGCATGTTGATTTCAAATCCTCACAACCATAAGGTTGCTCCGGTGTTGAAATCCCCAGTGCGCCTTGCATCCCATCTTTTTATGCATCCCCTTTCCCTTTATTGCTTAGAACGGTTTTGTTTTTTGAGTGGTGGGATAAAACAAATAACTGAAGAAAGACTGGATTTTTATGGATAAAAGATATGATCAAATAGTTCTGGCGGCGGGTGTGCTGAAGGAGCGGATTGGAGAGTTGCGGCCGGAGGTCGGGATTGTGCTGGGAAGCGGACTGGGTAAACTGGCAGACAAAATTGAAGATGCAGTTGTCGTGTCCTACAAGGACGTTCCGGGCATGCCGGCAGCCACGGCGCTCGGTCATAAGGGGAACTTCATCGTCGGAAGGCTCGGAGGAAAGACTGTCATCGCCATGCAGGGACGATACCATTGCTATGAGGGCTACCCGATGCAGGAGGTAGTGTTGCCGATACGCATAATGAAAGTGCTGGGAATCAGCACTCTGCTTGTGTCGAATGCTGCCGGCGGCGTCAACTTCGACTACCGCATCGGAGACCTGATGATCATCCGTGACCATATAAACCTTCTCCCGAACCCGCTAATCGGTCCGAATTTCGACGACTTCGGGCCGCGTTTCCCCGACATGACACGTCCATACGACCTCACTCTCATCCGCAAGGCCGAGGCAATCGCTGTCTCAGAGGGAATTGACGTGAAGAAAGGCGTCTATCTCGCATGCACAGGGCCGACCTACGAGACTCCGGCGGAGTATAGTTTCTTCAGGAATATCGGTGCCGACGCCGTGGGAATGTCAACGACGCCGGAAGTAATAGCCGCCCGCCACTGCGGACTCGCCGTCTTCGGTATATCTGTGATTACCGACGAGGCGCACAGCACCCCAGACGACTATGTCACTGACGAGAACGCGATTATCGCGGCCGCCGATGCCGCCGCCGACAGAATGACGGCAATTTTCACGAAACTGATAGAAACATTGTAGAATGCAGAAGAGTCCGGTATCGCGCCGGACTCTTCTGGTATTAAATGCTATATTTGCACAAAATTTCAACTATGAACGTGAACTTGAAGCAAATCGTGAAAGACTGGATGCTGCTGATTGCCATTGTGTCTGGCGTTGCGGCATATCTCATCTATCACAGCATCCCGGCACTGGCGCCGGCAGGACCATATCTCGACAAGGCAGTGAAGGTGCTGCAGCCTATGCTTATGTTCATGATGCTGTTCCTGTCGTTCTGCAAGATTGCTCCGAGACAGATGCGTCCGCACAGGTGGCAGGCATGGCTGCTGCTGATTCAGGCGGCAGGTTTTATAATTCCGGGCATCGTGCTGATACTCTGTGGAAGAGGGCACGGCAGTCTGCTCGTCGAAAGCTTCATGATTTGCATGATATGCCCGACGGCCACGGCTGCGGCGGTAATCACCGGCAAGCTCGGAGGTGACATGCCGGGAATCATCACCTATACCATTCTCATCAACATCGTCACGGCAATCATAGTCCCCGCAATCGTACCGCTCGTGCACCCGGCCGCCGGAATTTCGTTCACGACGGCATTCTGCATGATTATGGCGAAGACTTTCCCGCTGCTCATAATGCCCTGTGTCTGCGCATGGCTCGTAAGATTCCTCCTGCCAGGTTTTCATCGCTGGATTCTGCATTTCAATGACCTCGCGCTCTACCTTTGGGCCATCTCGCTCCCGCTTGCCATTGTGGTGACGACAAGGTCTATCGTCAAGAGCGGAATACCGGTCAGCTATATGGCAGGCATGGCGGCAGTCTCACTTTTCTGCTGCATAATACAGTTCTGGACGGGACGGCGTGTAGGCGCCAAATGGGGAAACAGCATCACCGCAGGCCAGGCGCTCGGACAGAAGAACACGGTCTTCGCCATCTGGATGGCCTACACGTTCATGACTCCGGTGACAAGCATAGCCGGCGGATTCTATAGCCTGTGGCACAATCTGTTCAATTCATGGCAGCTCTACCGCCAGGGACATCCGCATCACCACAGCGACTGAACGTTGTGAGGCCGCACATCGTCTGATACGACCTACGACACCGGATCACGGGTGGCAACAGAGCATCATCACTCGCCGAAGAGGCGGTGCATGTCGTTACGAAGGAACGGGGCAACCTGTTTCTCGGGGACGAACTTCCAGATGCCTGTGACGGAGGTGTCTTCAAGTTCATCAGAAGTAAGGACAGAATGCCGCTGAAGGTAGGAGTACAGGATGCTGCGGTATTCAGGAAAGCGTGCAACGATGCGGGAATCCATGTCGGACGGGTCTATGCCTATCGCACGGAGAAGCCCACCGCCTCCGCAGGCACGGTAGGAAGTCATCGCGACGTTATATTCGCGGGCAAAGTCGAACGCTGAGCCGTCAGCCATTGAGGAAATAGTGATACGCTCCCCGAAAGGCTTCGTGACGTCCACGGTGTAGCTTATGCCGGCTGCCGAATCGAAATTGTATGAACGGTTCTCGAAAGACCATCTTTCTCGTGATGTGCGCGGGTCGGGACGGTTTGCAATCTTCAGCAGTGCCGGGGAAGCGTCCGAGACGGGCTTTGAAAGTTGCACAGGGGTGAGGGTATTTATCCACTGATCGTATGAGGCTTCGAGATAGTCCTTGACCTCACGGCCTGACATCTTCACGACAAACATCTGATTTTCATACGGGTAGATGGTAAAGAGATCATTGTAGATGATTGTTCCCGGCTTCACCGTACCGTTGAATGTGAGCGGGGCGGCAACGGAAAGGTCAACGCCCGGCTGAGAAAGTCCGAGACGGTGGACGAGCGAGAGATAGTCGGACATCCCGACATAGCCGTCGCGGGTGCGAAGTTCGGTTCTAAGTTCGCCGACTTTCTGAAGGGTGAACGCCTTGACCGCGAGATAATCATTGTGAAACACGGCCTCCATCTTCTCGTCGACAGGCTCTGCCTTGACTGGAATGAGATCCGTGGAAACGGTCTTGGAGACGACCTTGCCATCCTTGACTTCTATTGCAAGATGTCCGTGCCCTATGTTGCGGCAGTGGCTTCCGGAGTTGATGAATCCGAAGGTATGTTCCTCGTTCACCGTAACAAACGGCCTGTGGTCGTGGGCACAGAGCAGAAAATCCACGCCTTTGAGACTCTTGAAAAGATCAAGCCCTTCGGCCTCAAGAACAGAGCCGTCGCCCTTGCCGGTGGCCGTGTGGGTGGCGACAATGACGATGTCAGGACTGTGCTTCGCCCGCACCTCGTCGACCTTTGCCTGCATCATGGAAACTATCGGAACAAAGCGCATCCCGCTCCAGAGTTCGGGCGTGAGCCATGCAGCGATGTTTGCATTTTCAGCTCCTATCACCGCGATTTTCAGTCCCTTGCGCTTAATTATAACATAGTCCTGGAAATAAGATTTGCCGTTGTCCTCACGTACTGCATTGGCGGCCAGCCACGGCGTCTTCATCTGCCGGCGCACACGGTCATACACATTGTGTCCCGTCTCGATGTCATGATTTCCCACACAGACGGCATCATATTTCATGTAATCAACCATACGCGGATAGAGATGCGGCGTGACGGTGTCAACATAATTGAAGTAATACGCGGCATTG
Organism: Bacteroidales bacterium UBA6360; assembly: GCA_002440085.1. Lineage (GTDB taxonomy): Bacteria > Bacteroidota > Bacteroidia > Bacteroidales > UBA932 > Cryptobacteroides. Next base: position 4,826 of record DJRM01000136.1, on the reverse strand, counting down.
TCGCCCTGCAGGCAGTCGCCGGCATCGATAAGGATCACGGATTCCGCTCCTTTGACCGTGCGGACGCTGTCTACATAACGGTTGACGGCAAGCAGGGAGGGACGGACCCGCGTTGAAGTGTAGGTTGAATCGAACCATGTACCGTGCACGTCGTTGGTACTGAAGAGGTCGAACTCATAAAAGCCGTCCTTCGGGCCGCAGGCAACAAGAAGGAAAGCGAACACGAGTGCGGTAAGGGTAGATAACTTTCTCATATTGATATATTTAAAATCTGTCATATTCTCCCATTTTGTCCGAAGTGTCATCGACGCAGCACGGGCATTCAGTTTTCCACAGAGTCCCGCTTCTCCCGTATGGCAGCCATAAGTTCATTCAAGTCAAAGACAAGCGAGACCATTTGGTTTGTTCCGGAGTACTGACGTCTGTGGAAATGAAGGAAGACCGAGGCGCGAAAGTGAAGTCCGGCGCATATTTTCGGAGCGTAGTAAATCTCCAGACGGTCATAGAGTCCTCGCTGAATGTCAGATGTCCTGCCTCCCCCAACGTCTTTCCAGCTCGTCCAAAGTGGATCGACAAGTTCATAGAACGGGTCTCCGAGGTAGAAGTTCCCTCCGTAAGGTATGCCCGCCGCATCAATGTGGTGGCTGTACGGCATCAGATTGCGCCCGATGACAAAGCTGTTGCGAAGTCCGGCACCCCAATGCTGAAGCGTAGCAACGAGTTCCCCGGCATACGGGGCGACATAGTGACCGATGTTGGCACGGTCGCGCTGCAGTGTCTGGATCCAGCCGCATTTCAGAGAAAGCTCCTGCAAACCGGTCATCGGAGCGAAGTCGAAAGTGACGTATGGTTCGGCGAGTATGTTGTCATTTACCTGGGGAACGACTTCGGAGCAGGCATAGTGGAGCATATACGCCTCCCATCCCACTTTCAGCCACTTGAGAGGTCTCACCCGCCCGGAAGTGAAGACCATGAACTCTTCACGGCGCATGCCATTGGGCATTCCGATCCAGTCACATCCGAGTTCAAAGTATGACTTCGGGCGTTCCCAGCTCAGGAGCAGTCCCTCGAAACGGTTGTCGTAGAATTTCTGCCAGTCCGAGAAAAAGAGCTGCGACCACTCCCCTTTCGAGAAACTTCTCGGCAGAAGCCCGGCAGAGAGCTTAAAGTCAGTTTTGTGGAATTTCATCCCCAACTGGTACCAGAACATCAGATTGCAGCGGAGCTCCTTGTCAGAAGTCCCGAACTGCGAAAGCGCGTCCACGCCTGCCATAAGCCTATGGGTCGTATTCCCGAGACTTGCATTGAACCCGACCGACGGTGCAAGCCGTGCACCGAAAAGCGTCTGTGAATGCTGGAAGCCGCTGCGGTCATATTCCCTGTTGTCGAAACGGAAGTCGAAATTCACGTCGTAGTCGAAGTGTATCTGAGCGGATGACGTCAGCGCGAACGTCGTCACAAAAATGAGCGAAGCGAATAATTTCCTTACCATATCATATATGCGCCGATGCATGGTTTTCATAGCCGACGGCATATCGCCGCAAATTTAGTGCATTTGCGACGATTTTGCTAATTTTGCGAAATATACGAATATGAAAAGAATATGAAACTCACGACACCAGTTGAATTTCCGGAAAGCACTGTGAAGATTTCCAGCGGAGACAGGATTATGAGCTTGGGCAGCTGTTTTGCCGACAACATTGGCAAGAGGTTGAAGGACAGAGGGTTTGATATATGCCTAAATCCTTTCGGCACGCTGTACAATCCGGCGTCGATAGCGGACAGCATCGCAAGGCTCGACAGCGGAGAGCACTTTACGGAGAAAGACTGCGTTCAGATGGGAAGCGGCAGCACGAAATGGTGTTCCTTTCATCATCACACGCTCGCGGCACGTGACACGTCTGAAGAGTTTCTTGCGTCCGCGAACGACTCACTGGACCGGGCATCCGCATTCTGGAAGAGCTGCAGCAAGGTTATGGTGACGCTCGGAACAAGCTGGTGCTACAGACACATCGGAGGTTCCGCGAAAAACTGTGACTCCGCCGACGTCATCGGATGTGCTGAGGAAAACGGTGGCTCTGTCGACATCATCGGGAACGGAGGCGAAGAAGCCATTGAAGGCGGCATCGTCGTCGCCAACTGTCTGAAAAGGGACGCTAAGGAGTTCCGGAGAGAGTTTCTGGAAGCCTCTGAAACAGGCAGGATTGTCCGCGACATCATCCTGGAACATCCCGACAAGCAATTCATATTCACGGTGAGCCCGATCCGGCATTTCAAGGACGGGGCACACGGGAATCAGTTGAGCAAGGCGAACCTGCTCATCGGTCTGGAATCTGGGCTAAAGGCGGTTTCCGGACAGCCGGAACCACCGGCGCCGACACCCAAGCGGATAGTGGCCGGGGCGACAGACTCGTCAAACGGCATGGGTGTTCGCTGCGACTACTTCCCCGCCTACGAAATAATGCTCGACGAGCTGCGCGGCTACCGATTCTACGCCGAAGATATGATTCACCCGTCAGAGCAGGCCGCTGACTACATTTTCGAGAGATTCATCGACTGGGCGCTGCCAAAGTCGGAAACAGAGGAGTTCAAACGTCGCGAGAAAGTCTTCCGCCAGTCACAACACATCAATTTATCGTCCCGGATGAAATAGCCGTCAGATTTCTCTGAATAAAGTATCTTTCGTCTCAAATGAAGTGAGAGTTCTTTGTGGCTGACAAAGATTTCTCGTCTCCGCCACGCTCGGAATGAAGTCAATCACCCGCATCCGTCTTGCCGCCGGAGTCGCGCCATTGTTTCGGGGAGCAGCCGACGATTTTCTGAAACTGGCGGTGGAAATTGGAGCGGTCACTGAAGCCGCAACGCTCGCCTACAGCATTGATTGATATGTTTTTATTGGCAAGGAGCATGGTTTTCGCGTCATTTATGCGCAGATTGGTTCTCCAGGTTCGGAAGTCCTGTCCCTTGTCATTGAAATAGGTCTGAAGCAGTTCCTTCGTGGTCTTCAGCTCGGCGGCAATCTCGTCGCGTGTCTTGTCTGACTCGCGGTATTTCCCGGCCTCGACCCACTGGGAAAGCGCCGCGTCCAGTTTCTGCAAATCCCTGTCCGTGTAAATCAGTTCCGTTCCCTCCACCGAGACGGCAGCATGTGTCTTCACACGTCCGTTCCCCCGACGCCGACGCACGGGCGGCCGTCCCTCGCCGGAGAGTGCCTTGTAGGCAAACGCGTCAAGAAGAAGCTTATGAGAACCGAGGAAAGAGATGAAATTGGTGGAAAAGTAGAGTATGAACAGCGCATAGAAAAGGACATACACCTTCATCAGACTCCTCGGAAGGAGCATATAGACGAGCACGAACATCTGCGTGAGCATCATTATTATGTAGCAGAAGCGTATCCATTTTATCTTGTGTTCCTCGTCTTCATCGTAATATATCTCAAGATTGCGCAGCGCACGCTTGTAGCTGTTGTTGAAGGCGATTATGTGCGATATGCACTGGGCTATAAAAAGCACGATGCTGCTGACGTATGCCGCCACGCGCACCCATTTCACCGGATAGTCATAATAATAAATCAGCGCGACGGCCCATATCACCACAATCATCAGGTTCAGCCAGTATTTGTCATTCCCCGAAGGAGACGGATCCATCAGATTGAGCAGCGAAAAGGAGAGAATCACAGACGAGAGTGCCGTCACTACGAACATCATCATCGCCGGGTAGAAGTCGTTCCACTCGTAGTCGATGCGGGTCATCGTGTAGATGAATATGACGCCGGCAAGCGCAAAACAGCCCGCTATCGCGTTCTTCGTGTGTCCGAGACGACGCGCATACGGCGACGACGGCACCTTTATGAAAAACAGCAGCAGAGCGAGGGTTATCGCCACGACCGCCGTGATGAAGAAGGAAGTCTGTATGTCCATGTATATTGTGCAAATCCGGCCCGTTTCGGGCATATCCGTGCAAAATTACGGAAAATTTCGCTAATTTTGCAATTCTTCATGGCATAAGGCAGATTTTGAGCCAAATTGCCGATGAATGGCAGCATAAAGACAAAAAGTAAAAAGATATGTTCGAAAATTTGTCAGACAAGCTTGAGAGGTCGTTCAAGATTCTCAAGGGTGAGGGTAAGATTACCGAAATCAATATAGCCGAGGCTCTCAAGGAAATCAGGAGGGCACTGCTTGACGCGGACGTTAGCTACAAGACGGCGAAGGAGTTCTGTGACAACGTGAAAGCCAAGGCCATAGGTCAGAACGTACTCACGGCGGTGAAGCCGCAGCAGATGATCGTGAAGATCGTGCACGACGAGCTGGCACAGCTGATGGGAAGCGAGAGCAGTGAACTCAATCTGAAAGGTTCGCCGGCAGTTATCCTGGTGGCCGGTCTTAATGGCTCCGGCAAGACAACCTTCTGCGGGAAACTGGCACTGTATGTAAAGAGCAAAAAAGGCATGAAGGTCATGCTCGCGGCCTGCGACACTTTCCGCCCGGCGGCAATAAACCAGCTGAAGGTTCTCGGAGAGCAGGTCGGAGTGCCGGTGTATTCGGAGGACGGTGTTCAGGATCCGATTGCGATTGCCAAGAATGCGATTGCCAAGGCCAAGAGCGAAGGATATTCTGTCGTCATCGTCGACACCGCCGGCCGTCTTGCCGTTGACGAGGAGCTGATGAACGAGATTTCCGCACTGCACGATGCCGTCAAGCCTACGGAGACCCTTTTCATCGTTGACTCCATGACCGGACAGGATGCTGTTGCCACGGCAAAGGCATTCAACGACAGGCTCGACTTCGACGGCGTGGTCCTCACGAAGCTGGACGGCGACGCCC
>DJRM01000018.1:6180-27443 GCA_002440085.1 Bacteroidales bacterium UBA6360 | reverse complement strand
CAACCCTCCCTCAGGGAGGGCTCTGGGGTCGCGAGTTCGAGTCGCTTGGCACATAAAATAAAACAAGAAAGAGCCACAGACATTCTCTGCGACTCTCTTTGGAGCGGAAAACGAGACTCGAACTCGCGACCCCGACCTTGGCAAGGTCGTGCTCTACCAACTGAGCTATTTCCGCATGTTTTGAATGAACTTTCCCGAAATGGGATTGCAAAGGTAGGGATATTTTTTGAATGTGCAAATGAAATGCGCAAAAATTGTGAAAAATAATTATCTTTGTTGTTGGTTTTTGATTAGTATTGACAGTTATAAATGTTTAATCTGTCCTGAGTTGCCTTGCGGTGACGAGGGACGCAAATTTTTCAGGCTATGAAAAAGTTTTTATTTGCAATGATTTTGCTGGGAGAAGCTATTGCCTTCACAAGCTGTGAGAAGGAAAACAAGGACAATGGTGAGACCGGAGAGATCACCTCAGTCACTGACGCCGCAGGAAATGTCTACAAGGTTGTCAAACTTGCTGACGGCAATTACTGGATGGCAGAGAATCTCCGCTATGTTCCGGAAGGTCTCACGCCAAGCCAAGACTTGAACAACGTTACCGCAGGAGTATACTACCCTATTAAACTTGCGGAAGATCATAAATCAGTTGTATTCACGACGGACGAAAACGACATTAAGGCATCAGGCTACCTATACCAGGCAGAAACGGCATTCGGACTTGCCGTCAACTCTCTCAAATCTGAAGAGGACGCGAAGAAATTGGAGGGAGCGCAAGGAATCTGCCCTAATGGATGGCACATTCCTACAGCCTCAGAAATATTGAATCTCGTCGGTAAGGCTGTCTCTCCATTCGAGACCAACGAAAGTGCCCCTTACTATGACGCAGACAAGAAGAACGCCACAATAGAAAAACTTAATGCTGACGGCTTCAACATCAGCGCGACTGGCGCAGTCAGCATTATAGACAACACGAAGACCTCCGCAACACTTATGGGTTGGCTCACAGCGAATCCGGACATCATAGTTTCCGGATACATCTATGGTTCAACGTTCGCCAGCATATCATACACGGAAAAGGACAATGCCGAATCTGGAGTGAAAAACATCCAATTCCTCGGAATTATGCCGATGGCAAACAATGGAACAGCAAATGGCTCAAAAGTTTCTTACAAGATCGGTGCGGCTGTCCGCTGCGTAAAGGACAAGACTGCTGAATAATACAAAAATAAAAGACGGAGGCTCAATCTTGAGAAGTCTCTGTCTTTGTGCGTGTCAGAACGCTGGAGATTTCTCGCTTTTTATTTGCTGAGCGGTAGCGGATGCAGAAAAGGATGAGATGCTACCTGTATTTTTCATATTCCGGCATCGCCAGCGCGGACAGAATCCCCTTCACCTCGCTGTCACCCTTCGGGCAGATGAGCAGCGCGTCGTCGGTGTCGACCACAATGTAGTCGTCGAGACCCTTGACTGCAAGCAGCTTGGACCTGTTCGTGCTGAAAGCGAGGGTGCCGCCGCAGTCCTGAAGGAGCTTCTGGTTGCCGAAGACGACATTGCCGTCAGAATCCTTCCCCGGGGCATAGTCATAGACCGACGCCCAGTTGCCGATGTCAATCCAGTTGAAGTCGCAGGGCATAATCCAGGCATTGTCGGTGCGCTCAAGAAGCCCGTAGTCGAACGAAGTCCATGGGCAGTCCGTGTAGACTCTTTCAATGAACGGCTTTTCCTGAGGCGTGCCGATGAACTTCTCCCATCCCTTGAACAGCGCAGTCACTTCAGGATTGTAGGTCTCCATTTCGTCCCTGAGCCCGGCCGCATGCGAGACGAACATCCCGGAATTCCACAGGAACTCGCCGCTGTCGACAAAGACCTTGGCGAGTGCCAGGTCCGGCTTCTCGGTGAAAGTCTTGACCTTGACCGGAGAGCCTATCGTGATGTTTCCCTTGCCTCCAGCAACCTGGATGTAGCCGTAGTTCGTGTCCGGACGGTTCGGAACTATACCGAGAGTAATCAGCACGTCCGCCCCCTCCACAAATTCGAGGGCACGGGCGGAAAGTTTTCTGAAGACATCCGGGTCTGAAATGTAGTTGTCCGACGGGGAGAAGATTATGTTCGCATTCGGATTGCGATGAAGAATCGTGTAGGTCGCGTAGGCTATGCAGGGTGCCGTATTGCGGGTGTACGGCTCAAGCAGAAGGTTTTCTGCCGGGAGTTCGGGAATCTGCTCACGGACCATATCTGCAAATTTCGCGGATGTGACAACAATGATGTTCTGCGCCGGGATGAAGTCCTGAAATCTCTCATAGGTGTGCCGGATGAGACTCTTGCCAATATAGGCGAGGTCGAGGAACTGCTTTGGGCGGTTGCTGCGGCTGACTGGCCACAGACGTTGGCCGTAACCTCCGGCCATAATTACGCAATAGGAGTTATTTATGTTCATATCAACGTCTTAGTGCTTTTTGAATATCTTTTTGGCCTATCCAAAATCTGATTCAAAATCTTTATGTTTTATAATATTCGACAGGCTTGTCTGTACATAGGTATAAACGCCTGCGGGATATATTCCAAATCCGTGCCGTCACCGGTGACACTCACGCCGACAACGTCAAAAAATGTCTCGAAATCCGAAAATTTTTGATACGCCTCCTCGCGGAGAAAACGCCTCGCGGCCTCGACGACTTTGCGCTGCTTCACCGAATTCACGGTCTCCTGCGGAAGGATTTCCGGGTTTATACGCGTGCGCACCTCGACGAAATGAATGCCGTCATCGTCAACTGCCACAATGTCAAGTTCATAGTGACCGCTGCGCCAGTTCCGGGCAAGAATCGTGAAGCCCCTGCCTTCGAGGTAGTCCGCCGCCCTGTCCTCCCCGAACTTTCCGGTATTTTGTCTATTGTTCATACGCGCTTCATTTACAATAACATACCCCTCCTAAAACCATCAACAGGACAAGCCAAACCGGAAATCAGTCAAAAGTCACAATCGTGACGCCCGTGCCGCCGAACTGGATGTGCTCGTCCTTGACCGAGGCTACGCCCGGAGTGGCGCGGAGAAGCTTCTGAACTTCTTCACGGAGGGCTCCGGTGCCCTTGCCCGTTATGATGCGCACGGACGGAACCGAAAGCATCAGAGCGTCATCGACATAATGCATGACCTTTTCCAAAGCCTCGCCGACACGCTCACCCCGAATGTCAAGTTCAGGGGAGAAGTTCAACTTGCGCTCGGCTATCGAAGAGTCGAACTTCACCTTTGAGACATTTCGGCTCTCGCTGCGGGTCGCGTCCTTGAATTCGTTGGAAGTGATGCGTTCCACCTTGTCGAGCGGAAGTTTTGAGGAAATGTTGCCGATGTTCACGAAGACCGCCTTCGCGGAAACGCGGGTCACTTCGCCGACAAGCCCGTTGTCCTTGACCCGAATCTTCTCTCCGACCTTAAGCGGGGCATTTCTGAAAGCGTCCTGCCGGGCCTTTTCCTCGGCTTCGGCAATGAGACGTTTCTTCTCGGCCTCGTCCGCCCTCTGGACAGAGCGTGCCGCACGGCGTTCCCGGCGCTCGTCCAGCTGGCGTATCTTTTTCTCTATATAGTCGTCCTTTTCCTTCTGCTCCTGTTCCTTCTTCGCGGCAAGCAGCGACATGAAGTCCTGAAGACCCTTGCGAGCCTCCTGCGTGCTCTCTTTCTGCGCCTGCTTCTCCTTGATTGTGCGTATAGTGTTCTCCACCTGACGGTTGGCTCCCTTCACAATCTCCTCAGCCTCCTTGTGCGCCTGATCGAGCACCTCTTTCTTGAGCTGCCGGATGTTCTGAAGCTCCTTCTGGTAGCGATCCGTGATGTTCTCAAGGGTGCGGTCAGTATTCTTTATCCTCTCAAGCTTTTCGTCCAAGGCCTTGCGGTTGCGGGCGATGCGGCGCAGGTTGCGCTCTATGTCGACATACTCCTCCCCGGCCCTTGCTTCCGCATCCTTGACAATCTGCTCGGGCAGTCCCATCTTGCGGGCCAGCTCAAAGGCAAACGAGTTACCGGGAAGCCCTATTTCCAGCTTGAAGAGCGGCAGTATGTTCTTCGCGTCGAACATCATCGCCCCGTTTATGACGCCGGTCTGCCCGGAAGCGTAGAACTTGAGGTTTGTGTAGTGGGTCGTAATCACGCCGTAGACTCCCCTGCGGTCAAGTTCGGCAAGTATGGCCTCGGCAATCGCCCCGCCGGCAGCAGGTTCGGTGCCGCTTCCGAACTCGTCGATGAGCACGAGCGTGCGTGAGTCTGCCTCAGCCAGCATGGTCTTCATGTCGGAGAGGAAAGAACTGTAGGTGCTGAGGTCGTTGTCTATGGACTGGTCGTCGCCGATGTTCACCATAATCCGGTCGAAGACCATCAGCTCCGAGGTCTCGGAAGTCGGGATGAGCATACCCCACTGAAACATATACTGAAGAAGCCCGAACGTCTTGAGACACACCGACTTTCCTCCGGCGTTAGGACCGGAAATCAGAAGTATGTGCTTTTCTGGGGTGAGCGTCGCGCTGAGCGGGACAATCTGCCGACCCTCCTTGCGCAGGTTCCTTTCCAACAGAGGGTGACGAGCCTTGCGGAGGTTCAGTTCGCCGTTCTCGGAGACAATCGGCATCCCGCAGATGAAGTCAAGCGCGACCTGTGCCTTTGCCATGAGAAAATCGATTTCACCGATGAAGACCGCCGCGTCGAGAAGTTCCGGGATATATGGACGCAGGAACTCCGTAAATTCGTAGAGTATGCGAACAATCTCCCGCTGCTCGGCGAACCTGAGCTCGCGTATTTCGTTGTCAAGTTCCACGACCTCGGCCGGCTCGATGTAGGTGGTCTTTCCGGATGCGGACTCGTCATAGATGAAGCCCGAAAGCTTCTTCTTGTTGGCAGCCTGAACCGGAATGAGCATCTTTCCGTCACGCATGGTCACTGTGGCGTCACCATCTACAAGTCCCTCCTCCTTTGCACGGCGGAGTATGAGATTGATTCGCTTGGAGATGGTTCCCTCCTTGTCCCTCAACGACTTGCGTATGGAATAGAGTTCATCGGACGCGGTGTCCTTGACTTCGGAATATTTGTCGAGTATGCCGTCTATACGCCTCTGGACTTCAGTGAAGTTCATTATGCCCGAGGCCATACGCTTCAGGTTCGGATATACCCCGTCCTTCACGTCCTCGAAGAAGGCCGTCAGCCTGCGGAGGGTTTCGAGTATGGTCTTGAGTTTCCGCAGCGACAGGAGATCTATCGAAACAGAGGTTTTTTCGAGGGGACGGAGGAATCCTATCGCATCGATATACCCGTTTGTCGGGAAACTTTCCTCGAACATCATTATCAGCCTCATCTCATCGACAAGGCGCAGGCGTTTCGTGATTTCTGACGCGGAGGTGGAGAATTTCTCGTCGGCAACGCGGCCGGCGGCATATTCGGTCGAACACCTCGCGGAGATTGCCTCCCTTATCCTGTCGAAGCCGAGTTTCTGTTCGAGCTTCGCGTATCCGGCATCGTTTTTCGTCAAGTCCTTTTCTTCCGTCATCGCGTCTCCTATTTCATCGCTTCGCTCAAAAGAAGCTTAAGTTCATTGAGATTGTTTATTTCGGTGTAACTGCCGTCCTTAAAGAATGTTATGTGTCCGGTTTCCTCGGAGACGACAACCACCGAGGCATCCGTCTGTTCGGAAATGCCGGCCGCAGCCTTGTGCCTCATGCCGAACTGCGGAGGAAGGTCCCGCTCGCTCATAGGAAGCGTGCAGCGGGCTGCCTCCACACGGTTGCCGCTGATGATCACGGCACCGTCATGCAGAGGGGAATTTTTGAAGAAGAGGTTCATCAGCAGACGGCGGTTCACAATGGCGTCTATCCTGTCCCCCGTATCGACCACAGAATCCAACGATGACATCCCGGGAATCACAATCAGCGCCCCGGTCTTGGACTCTGACATGGAGTTGCAGGCCTCGGCAATTTCCTTCACGGTGTCACTTGTCGCCGTCGCGTTCCCGTTGCCCCCGAAAAGGCGGTTGAAGAAACGGCTGCCCTTCTTCCCTATCATGTATTTCTGCCCGAAGTGCATGAGAAAGCGGCGGATTTCCGGCTGGAAGATGACGATGAGAGCCAGCGAGCCGACATCGAGTATGACCGACAGCAACTCCGTCATCATCTTCATTCCCAATGCGGAGACTATCACCTTGGCGAAGAAGAGCGTGATGATGGCGATGAGTATGTTCATCGCCGAAGTCCCCCTGATTGACTTGAATGCATAGAAAATCACCAGAGCTATCAGAAATATATCCAACAGGTCCGTGAACGAAAAGTTCAGAAAATCAAATGCATTCAAAATAATCATAATATTTCATCAAGACATCCAACGAAGCAGACCGCTTTTTCTTTGAATTTTACAATGAGGTTTCAAATTCTTTCAGGAATCGAAGGTCATTCTCAAAGTAATTTCTCAAGTCCTTCACCTGCCACTTGAGCATGGCGATGCGCTCCACGCCCATTCCGAAGGCGAACCCGCTGTATTTCTTGCTGTCTATGCCGGAGGCCTCAAGCACGTTGGGGTCAACCATGCCGCAGCCGAGGATTTCGAGCCAGCCCGTTCCCTTGCAGATGTTGCAGCCCTTGCCATGGCAGATGTTGCAGCTCACGTCAACCTCGGCTGACGGCTCGGTGAACGGAAAATAGGACGGACGCATGCGGATTTTCGTCTCCGGCCCGAACATTTCACGGGCGAAGAGGAGTATGGCCTGCTTCATGTCGGCAAAGGTCACGCCCTCGTCGATGTAGAGTCCCTCAACCTGATGGAATATGCAGTGCGCACGGGCAGAAATGGCCTCGTTGCGGAAGACGCGCCCGGGGCATACGATGCGGATAGGGAGAGGAAGCTTTTCCATTGCACGCACCTGGACAGATGAGGTGTGGGTGCGAAGCAGAACCGGATTGTGGCCGGAAGTCACGAAGAAAGTGTCCTGCATGTCACGTGCGGGGTGCTCCGGAGGGAAGTTCAGGGCCTCGAACACGTGGTAGTCATCCTCGATTTCAGGGCCTTCAGCGACGTCGTAGCCGAATTTGCGGAAAATCTCGACGATTTCCTCGCGGGCGATGGAAACCGGATGGCGTGAGCCGAGCGCAACGGGATCGCCGGGAAGAGTGCAGTCAAATGACGGCGCAGAAGCCGCCTGCTGAGATTCCGCCGCAGCCTTGAGCTCCTCTATCTTTGCGGCAGCTGCCTGCTTGAGCTGGTTGAGCTTCTGACCAAACTCGCGTTTCATTTCCGGAGCCACACCGCGGAATTCGTCGAAAAGCTGAGTAATTTCGCCCTTTTTGCCCAAAAGGCGGACTCGCGCCGCCTCCACTTCCTGTGCCTTCAGGTCCTTAAGACCCTCAATCTCTGCCAGAATCGCATCTATCTTCTCTTTCATATCATTATGTTTTTCTTGTTCACAATAATTCAGACAGCCATGACCCGCTACAGCAATTCATTACTGTCTGTTTCAACCTGCAAATATAATGAATAAATCCTTGTGTCGAATGAATTTAGGCACAAGGATTTGATTTTGTCGAAAGGCGAGTCAGTTTGCGGAGCGTTTGGCCGCACGCTTTGCGCGGGCCTTCTGCGCCTTTCCGGCTCCCTGCTTGAGGTAGGCCGCCCACTGATCATCGGTGAAGAACTTGCGGAAGGCGTTGTCTATCTGCTCCATCCATTTGTCCTGAATGCCCTGATAGATGGACGAGTTGGAGACCTTGTTGGCCTGGAGACGCTGGAGGTCGTCGTTCATGGCCATGTAGTCGTGGACAAGAATGGAGTCGACGTAAAAAATCTGCCAATCCTCAAGTTTCACGGTACGCTGAAGACGCTCGGTTTCCTTTTCTGCGAGTTCATAGAAGTCCGGTTCCTTCTGCTCCTGGGCGTAGGATGCAAGGGAGATGAGTAGGGCCGTTGCGGCAAGAAGTATTCTTTTCATATTGGTTTGATTATCAGAACACATATCCGACATTGAGCGATGCTGTGGCGCGGTGGCGGCCGAGGAGAGGATTGTGGGCAAAGCCTCTGGCAAGCTGTCCCGAAGCTTCGAGAAAGAGGCCGAAGCGGAAGCTGTAGCGCAGCGAGCCGCCGAAGGTGAGGCGATTGGCCGTATCGTATTCCTGAGATGCCGCGTACCAGCCTCCTTGGACGTCAAGGTCATCGAGACGCTTGGGAGCATCGGAGACGGAGACCGACTCGTCCGTGTTGGTCATTGTGTCTGTCCATTTCCCTCCGCGATATGAAAGGCCGAGGCCGATGTCGAAGCCGCGGATGCTGTAGAGTCCTGAGACATAAGCATCTGCGATGAACTTGGTGGCTTTCGCGACATACGGATATACAGTTCGCGAAACTTCATCGGAGAAGTCGATGCTGACTCCGGCGTGTGCCTGAAATCTGTCCGCGAGGATGCGGTATTCCGGAGTCAGGCTCCAGAGGGTGCGGCCGTAAATGTCTCTTGTGCCGTAGTTTACTGTGGTGGTGACGCCGTTCTCCGTGACTTTGTCGAGAATGTCCTCACCGGAGCTTTCTCTGTCGGCGGAGAGACGGAGGGTAGCGCGGTGGATGCCGTGAGTCCAGCCAAGAAGCAGGGCAAGACCGTCGCTGCTGAAACGGAACCACTGAACGTCCTTCTCGCCGGCCTTGCCGCGGCCGAGGGTTCCGGAAAGCTCGGTGATGAAGTCGCCGGCCTCAAGCTGAAGCGCTATGGAGTGAATGTTCTGACGGAGAGGGAAACCGCTGACTCCGGCCTCCTTGAGGTGGGTGGAGCCGCCGGTCCAGACATCGTAGCTGCCGTACATCAGGCCCTTGTCCAGAAAGGCGTAGTAGGAGGTCGAGGAGATTCCGAGTTCTTCGGAGGAGAGGCTCTCGGAGAGGCGGTGGTAGCTGTAGCTGAGGCCGAGGGACGTACCGGGAGCGAGACGAAAGAGAATTGACGGAGTGACTTTCATGTCGAGAAGGTAGTCCGTGTAGCGGAGGTCCTTGCGCTTGGAGTAGTTGGAACTGGAGTACTCTATCTTTCCTCCGAGCGTGACTGTGCGGGAGAGTTCGGCGGCAATGCCTCCGTTCACGGTGTAGGTCTGGCGGGTCTTGCGGCCGGGGGTGAACTCGTAGATGTCTACGGGGTAGGCTCCGGGGCGGGAGAGCATGGAACCGCAGGCTTTGTAGGACTCTTCGTTGTCGAAGACGAATTTGCCGGTCATGGATACTTTTCTGAAATGCGAGACAGTCTCGGCAAAGGCTCCGGCATTCCAGTGGCGCGGCGCGGCGGAGGGGCTTCGGAATCCTCCATCGGTGTAGCGACCGTAAAGCTGTGCCTGAGAGACGCTTGCGGAGTCGGCACGGACGCCGCAGACGTTTGAGGTCATGTTCCACGGATTGCGTTCCACGACAGTTTCGTAGCGCTGGGCAGCCGCCGGCAGGCACTGGGCCGCGAAGAGCACGAGCGACGCAAGGAGCGAAGTGGCTGCGGGGTGCACGGGACGACGTGACGCGAGATGTATTTTCCCTTTATATTTCATATTTTTCTGTCAAATTCTGCAATTTTCGGTTTTTTAGGCTCTCCGGTTGCGAAGAGTCGGTCATTTCTTTCTCAGCGACTGTCCGTCGGGGTCGCTCTCGTAGCAGTCGGAGGCTGAATTGTTCGTGTCCTTAAGGACGGTGTAGCCGCGCGCTTCGGTCTTTTCTTCGTCGATGCGGCGGTAGATCGAGCGCCCCTGGTAGGTCTCGGAGAGGCGGACGTAGCCGGCGTCGAGCTGAGGATTCAGGCGCTTCGTGTTGCCGCTGGGGCTGTTGGTGAAGACTTCCACGGCGTCCTCGACCCATTCGAGAGGTATCTTGGCGATGCGCCCGTCTGCCGGATGTCCTGGTTTCTGAATTACGTTTCCCTCACCATCCAGAAAATCATGTATCGTCGTGCCTTCCGGAGCCCTGAATATCAGGAGGGCCGGCGAGTTTATCGACAGCACAAATGCTTTTGCCTTTCCCATTTTTATCACGACGTCGAGGATATGATCCTCACGGATCTTGTCGCCGGGGGCAGGATGATAGACCGTATTGTCGAAGAGTACGGGGTTGTAGCAGACGTAGTAGGAAGCGTCGTTCAAATTGACGGATTTCTCGTAAGTCTTTGTGTGATCAATGGCTCCGCAGCAGGCGACTACGGCGTCTTCACCGGGCTGCAGTGGATGGTCGGTGCCGTTGCCGGGGAACTGCCAGATGACCTGGATGACAGGGACAAAGTCCGGATAGACCGTCTTGCCGTTCTTGGTGCTTACCCAAATATTCGTGCCGATGGAGTTGTACGGGTCTACTGTGGCAAAGCACAGCCCGTCAAGGTATCTCGTTTCTTTAGCGTTGTTGTGAAGGATGACGTATTTGTCAGCCTGATAGGTGCCTTCTTGAGGATATTTCTGACAGCCGCTTGTGTAGATTTCGCGGAAGACGAGCCCTCGGGCGATGGTTGTCTTTGTCAGGTCCACACGCACCTCGCGGTCGCTCCCGGTCAACATAACCTTTTCCTGGGTGCCGTTGAAGACATAGTCCTCGTCAGCTTCCTCGTCCCGTGCCATGTCGCTGATGCGTATGGTGTAGTTGCCGTTGGCAAGGCGTATTGAAGCGAGTCCGGCGGCGTCCGTGAGAGCCGTGTAGGAGACCCCTCCGGAGGTTTCCTCAATCGTCACCTCCACTCCCTCATGCGCCCAATGCTCCTCGCCCTCGGGGTAGACGGCGCGGACGGAGAGGGTGTTGAGCCTCTGTCTGTCATAGCCGGATCCGGGAGCACAGGAAAGCAGGGCGATGGAAAGCAGGACTGCCGCGCCTATGTTCCGCCGCAGGTGTCCATGAGCCGCGGCTACTTTAAATATATGTTCTGCAAATGTCATATTTATCAATTTAATAAATCTTCAAGAAACAACAGCTTTTTCATTCAATTTTCAATTGCCACTTTTCTGCATTCAAACCTATTCCTGAGCAGTTCCGCCATCGTCAGAACTTCAGCCGGCAGGTCAGGCCGTAGTAGAAGCCAGGTGTGAAGACGGCGCTCACGCCCGTGGCCTTTGACTTCACGGCCATCCGCGAGTTGGTGAAGTTGTTGGCGAAGAAAGAGAGGCTTACGTGGTCTCCGATTTCCTTCGTGACGCTCAGGTTCGCGGAAAGATAGGTGCCGTAGCCGTCCCAGGCGAAGGTGTAGGCGTTGCCGGAGCGGAAAATGAGGTTCGCGAACTCCTTCTGATTGGCGGCTTCCGCTGCCGTGAAGTCGTGTTCGTTGCCGTCGAGATCCATGTATTTTACAGGCCAGACTTCGGTGTAGCCCTGTTTGGAGTAGATGCTGCCTTCCTCGCCGTCGGCAAGATGCGCATACTCGGAGCCGTTGTGGTCCGAAAGGTTGCGTTCGCGGGAGAAGAGGGACATCTCAAGCTTGCAGGTGATGATTATGCGAGCCTGGGGAATGTGCGTGGTGGAGGTGAGGTTGAGGTCGGAGGAGTGGCTGACCTTGCCGTTGGCGGTGCCGGACGAGGTTCCGGAGTAGATGCCGACGTACTGGTAGGAGCGGTTTGGCTCGGTGGTGTGCGACCAGCCGGTGCGATAGACGTAGTAGAGGCTGCGGTCGATGTAGTGCGTGTAGGCGTAGTTGGCGTCGAGGCGGAAGCGGGTGCGGATAGGGCGGATTTCAGGAAAATCGACTATGAGTTCGGCTCCCGCACGGGTGACTGCGGCCCCGTTGCCCGGGGTCTTGTTCTCGGCAAAGGTGCGGTCTGTGACCTGCGTGACGGTCTCTATTGTGCCTTCAGAGGTGCTGATGCTTACAGTTCCTGTCTTGGGGTCGACGGCAATGCCGCTGACCGTCTTTCCGGACAGGCTCACCCCGTCGGGAAGTTTCTGGACGCTGTAGCTGAAAGGCGTGTAGCTGTTGTTGTAGCGGTAGGGGTCGGTGGTCCGGTTGTAGAATCCGACGAGCGAAAGCTTCACGCCGAGGAAGTCAGCGTCAATGCCGAGTTCGGAGTTGGAACTGCGCTGCCATTTCAGCTCCCGATTGTAATTCATCTTATACGGCTCCGTGTAGTAGACGTATGCCGCGGTGTCTCCATAAGAGAAGCCGAATGTCCGGATGTCGCGGTACTGCTGCTCCGGGAAGAGAATATAGAAAGACGGAAGCTTCTCCGAAACACCCCATCCTCCCCTGACGGACAGACCGTCAAACAGCTTCCACTTGAGGTTGAACCTCGGCGAAAGGCTGTTGACGTCCTTGTACTGCGTGCCTTTGACGAATATGCTCTCAAGCCGCAGCCCGGCCGAAAGCTGGAGCGAGGTCTTGCCCACGGGAACTGTCAGGTTGTCTTCGAGATAAGTCGCCAGGTTGTGCAGGAACGGATAGTCGGAATAGGGTCTCGGACGGTAGCCGTCTGCGGCGAGGGAGGGGTCCTCGTAGTATTCTCCCTGCCCTACATTACCGTTTGCCTTCCACTGGAGCCCTGCCTTCACATGGTTCTTGACACCGCCCCAGCGCCTGAACCACTCGTATTTGAGGGATGCGGCCAAGTCCAGCTCGCGGGAGTCGACAATCCTGTCCGACATGTATGAACTCGGAAGCATAGTGGCGAGAAAGTAGCCGGCTGTCTCGGCGTGCACGGCCGGCTGACCCGTGGCCACGGAAGACGTGAAGGCGTGGTCATGCGTGAGGTTGTCGTTGTAGCTGACGCTGCCCTCAAGCTTGAGATTGGTCATCCAGGAGCGGTTGAGCAGCCATGTGAGCGAGGTGTTGGCCCTCACGACGTTGTCCCTGCCCTTCGACCATGAGCCGGAGTAGGCGTCGGGGTCGTCCTTGGAGTTCATCCCGCCGATGTTGCCCGTGACTCCGGCCTCAAGGCGCAGGACCTTGGCGAAGGTGTTGGAGTAGCTCAGCGAAAGTCCGCGCCGGGTGTAGCTTTCGTACGGCGAGGTCAGTTTCTTAGTGGCTCTTGCCCATTCGCCGCTGGCATTGATCACTCCCCTGTCCCCTCCGAGGTCGAAGCCTTTGGAGGCCGACAGCTGATAGGTCCGGGGATTCACCGCCATAGTGACGTTCCACGGCGTGCGTCCCTTGCGGGTGTTGATTTTCACCATTCCGCTGTTGAGGTCACCATATTCCGCCGAAGGCACTCCGGTTATGACCTCAATGGACTCGATGTTCTCAACGGATATGTTCCTCGTCCCGTTTCCTGCAGGCTGCGCGAAGGATGCATTGTTCCCTATGCGCACGCCGTCGACCTCAAGCGCGGTTCCGAATGCCGCGTTGCCAACAGCCGATCCGCCGTCACGCAGAGAGAGGACATTGTTGGTAGTAAGGTCCGGATTTATGGTCTTGCCGCCCGGCAAAAGGGTGCTCACGTCGGTTATATTCGACATCTGGAGGTGTTCGAGCGCGTTGGTTCCGAACGACATCACCGTGTTCATGTCGTCCTTCGTCCTTTCTGCCGACACCACGACCCCGTCAAGAGCGAGGGTGTTCAGAGGCAGGGAGACGTCCAGCCCGGCGACATCCCTGTTCAGTTTCACCTCCATGCTTTTCTCCACATAGCCGAGGCATGACACCTTTATAATATACTCCCCCTCCTGAACCTTGTCGAAAACATAGATTCCATCGGCGTCCGAAAGGGTCCACAATCCGGTTCCGTCGATGTTGAATATGACACCGGCTATAGGCTCACTGCTCTGAGCGTCAGTGACTTTGCCCTCTATCGAGAAGTACTGCGGCGCGGCGTACGCAAGCGACGAGACTATCAGCGCAGCAAATATTATCAGCAATCTCTTCATATCGAGACTCGTTTTCATCGTTTTTCAAAATCTACAAGACGCAAATATAATTATTTTTGCATAAATTTGTAAGATTGGGAGACATACTGTCATCTCGGGAGATCGGGCATTTACGAATATAAACATTTGAGATATATGAACATAAGGAAAACTTTATTTTGCGGGCTCATGTCCCTGACAGCGACGATTTCGATTGACTCCATCGCATGCAGCAACATCCTCGTGACAAAGGGGGCGAGCGCGGACGGGTCGTGCATGATTTCGTATGCCGCTGATTCACACCAGCTTTACGGCGAACTCTACTACTTGAAGGGCGGCTTCTGGGACAAGGGAGCGACGAGGGACGTCGTGGACTGGGATTCAGGGAAGTTCCTCGGACGGATTCCGCAGGCGCCCGTGACCTACCAGAGGGTCGGGAACATGAACGAGCACCAGCTGATTGTGGCAGAGACGACCTACGGAGGACGTTCCGAACTCTGGGACTCCACGGGAGTAATGGACTATGGTTCATTGATATACATCGCTCTCGAAAGGGCGACGACGGCGCGTGAGGCGATTGAGGTGATCGTGTCGCTCGCCAACGAATACGGCTATTACTCGGAAGGCGAATCTTTCTCCATCGCGGATCAGAATGAGGTGTGGGTGATGGACCTCATCGGAAAGGGAACAAAGATGGTGGGCGGCAAAAATGTCCGCAAGGGAATAGTCTGGGTGGCGCGCAGGGTGCCCGACGGCTACATCTGCGCACACGCCAACCAGGCCCGAATAAGCACTTTTCCGCTCGACGACCCCGAGAACTGCCTCTACGCGCCGGACGTTATTTCGTTCGCCCGCGAGATGGGATGGTTCGACGGCAAGGACAGCGAGTTCAGCTTCTGCGACACCTACGCGCCACTCGACTTCAGCGGGATGCGGGCCTGCGAGGCGCGCGCATGGTCAGCGTTCAACATTCTCTGCAAGGGCAAGTTCACCTTTGAGGACGAGGGCGGCACGGAGGTGACCCGAGACGCTTCGGACTATCTCGACTACGCGATGGGCTACGACAAGACAAAGCGTTTTCCGCTGTTCGTGAAGCCGGCGGAGAAGGTCTCCGTGAAGGACGTTGCGGACGCGATGCGGGACCATTTCGAGGGCACGCCTATGGACATGACGCAGGACATCGGGGCCGGAGGGAACGCGCTCCCATACAGGTGGAGGCCGATGAGCTTCGAGGTTGACGGCAAGACCTATATAAACGAAAGGGCCATGGCCACTCAGCAGACAGGGTTCTGGTTCGTGGGGCAGAGCCGCGGGTGGCTTCCAGATGCCGTGGGTGGCGTGATTTGGTTCGGCTGCGACGATGCCGCGACTTCCTGGCTCACACCGATTTACACAAACACACAGGAGATTCCGGATTGTTTCCGCGAGGGCAACGGCGACATCCTTCACTACTCCGCGACTTCGGCATTCTGGATGAATAACCGCGTGGCGAATGCCTGCTACAAGGCCTACAACATAATGGCTCCGACGGTGCGGGAGGCCATCGACGAATGGGAGACGACGCAGATTGCAAGGCTCGCCGAGAATGACGCGAAGGCGATGGAAATATATAATCTCGAAATTCAGAAGAAACGCAAGACTGTCAAGAGGAACGACAGGAGACCGAAGGTCATCGACCCAATCCCGCAGACAAAGGAGTTCTTGACTGAGTTTTCCGTGAACACGGCGCAGGAAATTTTCAGCAAATGGGTTGCTATGGAGGAATTCCTTTTAGTCAAGTTCATCGACGGCAACGTGAAGGCTCAGAACCCCGACGGCAGCTGGGTCACGAACGGATATTCGGACAAAATTCCGGACAAGATCCAGTGGCCGGGCTACACCGACGTCTGGAAGAGGACGGTAGCACGCGACCACGGCTCCGTAGTCGAGGCGAAATGATTCATCTTAAAGGGTAAGTTTAAACTGATATAAAATGGCTACAAAATCAAGATTCTTAAGGAACTGGCCCAAGCATCTGCTTCAGTGGGGCGTGCTGGCCTTGCTTATTCTCGTGCTGACGGGCGTGGTGAAATTCGGGACTGAAAAGCCCGACCCGGAAGCATGGTGTCCTATGGGCGGTCTTCAGGCATTAACGACCTACCTTGCCAACAGCACGCTCCCCTGCTCGATGTCTTCGGTGCAGGTGATGATGGGCATTGTGCTCGCGGTGGCGGCGATGCTTTTCGCGAAGCTCTTCTGCGGCTACCTCTGCCCGATCGGGACTGTGGAGGACTTCCTGACGGGCCTGCGTAAGGGTCTAGGATGGAAGAATGGCATCGCCGTCCGCAACGGAAGCATAGGTGACAAGATTCTGCGCATCGTGAAATATGCCCTGCTCTTCGTCATCTTTTATTCGACGGCGACGGCCAGCGAGCTCTTCTGCAAGAACCTTGACCCCTACTATGCGGTGGCGACCGGATTCAAGGGAGAAATAACGCTCTGGATGTCAATCACATCCTTAGTGCTCGTATGCCTCGGAGGATTCCTCATCAACCGTTTCTGGTGCCGCTACATCTGCCCTCTCGGAGCGCTTTCGGACACTTTGAAGTACTGGGCGTGGGTGGCGGTGCTCTTCGGAACGGTGCTGGTTCTCGGCCTGTGCAGAGTTCATGTGAACTGGGTGGCGGTGCTCGCGACCTTCTGCGCTGTGGGCTACCTGCTTGAGATTCTCGTCCCGAACGCGGCATACCAGAGCCTCGCTGTCATCAAGGACGAGAGCCTCTGCAACCGATGCAAGGCCTGCACGAGACACTGCCCTTACCACATAGCCATCGACAAGTGCCGCAGCCGCGTCAGCAACGTCGACTGCACCCTCTGCGGTGAGTGCACGGCCGCCTGCCGCACCGGAGCTCTCCAGATTGGAATGGGTCAGAGGGCAAAGGGAGGCTTCTGGAAATATGTGCCGGCTCTTCTCACCGTTGTCCTCGCCGCCGTCGGCATCTGGGCCGGAACGAAGTTCGAGCTGCCGACCGTCAACTTCAGATGGGGCATCGAACAGGTTGATTCCACGGGAGCAGTTGTCGCGCAGCTCGTCCCGTCTGAGAATCTTGAGACGGTGCACCTCGACGGCCTTCGCTCGGTGAAGTGCTACGGAAGTTCCATGGCGTTCAAGGCGAAACTTCAGAGGATTCAGGGCGTGCACGGAGTGAAGACATATGTCCATCACCACACCGCGGACGTACTCATCGACAAGACCAAACTGGACGAAGAGAAGCTCAAAGAAGCGATATTCACCCCATCGATGTTCCGCATCTGGACCCCGGACCCGGCGAAACTCGACTCTCTGAAAATCGTCACCATACGCACGGAAAAAATGTACGACAAGGTCGATCTCAACTATCTCGGCCTGCAGATTCGCAACACAGGCAAGAGCATCTTCGGCCTTGAATCCGAGTTTGCCTGCCCGCTGATTGTGCGCGTCTATATGAGTCCGGAAGAGACGGTCGATGAGCAGTGGTTCAGGGAGACCGTGGAGATGAAGATGCTCAAGATGCCTGTTCATGGCGGCGGCACGAAGGATACGCCGGTCGATTACAAGTTCGTGAGGATGGAGCCTGGATTCGGGATGATAGGCATCAGCGACTACCTTCACCGGATGTTCAAAAACACCTCGGCGTTCACGGCTGAGTTCCCGACCCGCGTAGCCGAGTATGAAGGTCAGCCTCAGTTCATCTACGAAATCACCGACCGCAACTACGAGAAGCCTATCGTCAAGCGCTCCGTGCCGTATGTCAGCAACCACCTCTCGCGCAACGAGGGCATCATCGGCGTCTATATCCGCCTCAACCGCGACCTCATCCCCGCCATCCAGATTCGCTACGCCGCCCCGATGACGGCCGACCGCATCTGGGAACTCCTCAACGAGGAGAAGTGGACCATCACCTACGCCAAGGACGATGTCCGCGAGGTGGATGCGAAGATGAAGTTCCACGAGAAGGGCACGGTGCACCGCTATGTTCCCGGCGAAACAGAACTGAAATAAGCGAAGAAAAAGCGGCCTGCTGCGTTACTCGTCTTGCCAAAATCCTCCCAACCATAAGGTTGCTGCGGTATTTGTGTTCGCTAACGCGACCTTTTCTCGCCACGGCAGTCTCAAGTGAACTTGGACTGCACTGATGGCTTAACGAAAAGCTTCGCCGAGTGCCTTGCATCCCATCTTTTTCTTCATCTTATTTCTCTCGGATATTCGACAAGATACATTATCTCAAAAAACGACTTATTAGTTTCACCTAATAAAATTATTAGGTTTATCTAATAATTTTATTACCTTTGCCGCAGATATAGTGTAAGACGCTATAATACAGGGATTATGATTCAGAGAGAATACATCAGAACCATCGCTGAAAGAATGGATGAGCCTCGAAAGTTCATTCAGGTTCTCTACGGTCCAAGGCAGGTTGGAAAGACGACAATGGTTGAACAATACCTTGCCGCCACCGCCCATAACCATCTGTTTGTCACTGCCGATGACACTGTGCAGACGGAAGGAAGCTGGATTCGCGGACAATGGGACAAGGCACGTCTGCTGCTGAAACAGAGCGGGAGCGCGGACTTCATATTGGTGATAGATGAGGTTCAAAAGATTTCCAACTGGAGCGAAACAGTGAAGAAGGAATGGGATTCAGACTCTCGGGAGAATATCCCCATAAAAGTCATACTCCTCGGTTCATCGTCGCTGCTCATTCAGCAAGGTCTCACAGAATCTCTCGCCGGCAGGTTTGAAAGCACATTCATTCCGCACTGGACATATTCGGAGATGAAGGATGCCTTCGGGTGGGGTTTAGACAAATACTTATGGTTCGGCGGCTACCCGGGAAGCGAGGAGCTGACGGACGACGAGACGAGATGGAAGAGGTATATTAAAAACTCACTTATCGAGACAAGCATATCAAAGGACATCCTCATGCTCACAAGGGTGAACAAGCCTGCGCTTCTGCATAAGCTTTTCGACATAGGATGTTCATATTCCGCTCAAATACTGTCTCTTACAAAAGTGCAGGGAGACCTGATGGAGAAGGGCAATCTGACGACACTCAGCGACTATCTTGCGCTTCTTGACGCGGCAGGGCTACTATGCGGACTTGAAAAATACGCCGGAGACATAATCCGGAAACGGGCTTCAAAACCGAAGTTTCAAGTCTATAACAACGCTCTTCTGAGTGCGCAAAGCGAATTTACATTCGATGAAATCAGAGACAACGCAAAAGAATGGGGACGCATCGTAGAATCAGCCGTTGGCAGCCACCTGCTGAACAAGGCAAAGGAGGGATATTTCGACCTGTATTATTGGAACGAGAACAGCCGGGAGGTCGATTATGTCCTTCAGAAAGGCAGCAAGGTCATTGCCGTCGAGGTCAAAAGCGGCAAGGACTCCAGCAATGAGGGGATGACACTGTTCGATTCCAAATTCCACCCTCTCCGGCTCTACACTGTCGGCACGGACGGCATCCCTCTCGAAACCTTCCTCACCGCCAATCCGGAGGAGTTGTTCTGACGGGAGGACGAGTATGAGCAACCGAGGTTTATCGAAATACAGAGTATTTGATTATATATTTGCGTCATTATGGACTTTATTGATTTGTTCGCCGGCATAGGAGGTATTCGCCTTCCGTTTGATGAGTTGGGGCATCATTGTGTATTCTCCTCGGAAAACATAAACTTCGGAGAGGATTGGGTTGAGGTTATCAGATAAATTATGTCTTCCATGGAAAACAACGACAATAACATACTCATATATCAGGACGACGACGGGACAACCAAAGTCAATGTTCGTTTTGCTGATGAAGATGCTTGGCTGACGCAAGCTCAACTTGCGGAGATTTATAATACTTCACAAGAAAATATATCTATGCACATCTCCAACATTTACAAAGAAGAGGAGTTAGCCCAAGAGCGAACTAATAAGAAATTCTTATTAGTTCGTCAAGAAGGAGTGCGTAGTGTCCGGCGCAACATAGACCACTATAATCTGGATGTCATCATCGCACTTGGCTATCGTGTTCAGTCTCAGGTTGCTACAAGATTCAGACGATGGGCGACCCAACGGCTTCATGAGTATATCCAGAAAGGGTTTACATTGGATGATGAGCGTTTGAAACAGGGAGGCAACAGATATTTCAGAGAACTCCTCCAACGCATACGGGATATCAGGTCTTCGGAACGTAATTTCTATCAGCAAGTCACGGACATTTATGCCACATCCGTCGATTACGACCCGCGGTGCGACATGACGAGAGAATTTTTCGCAACGGTTCAGAATAAGCTTCACTACGCCGTACATGAACATACGGCTGCCGAAGTGATTTATGAACGGGTTGACAGCGACAAACCGCTTATAGGAATGACTAACTTCAAAGGCGACTACATCACCAAGGAGGATGTCAAGATAGCAAAAAACTATTTGACAGAGAATGAACTGAAACGCTTAAACCTGCTGGTTTCCCAATTCTTGGATTATGCGGAATTTCAGGCGCTGGAAATGCAGGAAATGCGAATGACGGATTGGATTGCAGCGCTCGACAACCAGATTGTCTCATTGAAACGCAAACTATTGGAGGGAAAAGGAAACATCTCTCACAAACAGGCCATGGAGAAAGCCGAGAAAGAATTTCTCATATATCGTCAGCGCGAAATGGCTGCGCTGGAGAGCGACTTCGACAAAATGATGAAACTGATTCAAGAGGAAAAGGCTGCGAACAAGTAAAATACATGACAATGAAAAAGATAGTTTTAGTTTTTGCGGTTATGGTTTCCTCGGCTCTGGCGGCGTCGGCGGACGAGGGGATGTGGATGATAAACGCGATTGACAGGGCTCTGGAGAAGAACATGAAGGCGCGGGGGCTGAAGATGGGGGCGCGGGAGATTTACGACGCGGACGCGAAGGGGACGACGCTGAGCGATGCCGTTGTGGCGCTGGATTTTGGCTGCACCGGGAGCATCATTTCGGACGAGGGGCTCCTGATTACGAACCACCACTGTGCCTATGCGGACATCCACAGCATCAGCACGCCGCAGCGGAACTATCTTGAAGACGGATTCTGGGCGTTCAGGAGCGAGGACGAGCGGTATATTCCCGGGAAGAATGTGTTCTTTCTGAAAAGGGTTCTCGACGTCACGGATGAAGTGAACGCGCTTGAGGCGAAGCTCCGCGAAGAGGGGAAAAACTTCGGAATGAGAAAAGTAAGCTATATTCTTGAAAAGGAATACAAGAAGCAATATCCTGAGTATGAGGCATATCTGAGTTCGATGTGGGCCGGAGAGAAATACTATATGGCGCTGTACCTTGTGTATAACGACATCCGTCTCGTCGCTGCGCCTCCCGTGTCAATTGCGGCCTTCGGCGGTGACGTCGACAACTGGGAATGGCCTCAGCACAAGTGCGACTTCGCGATGTATCGGGTCTATGCCGGGGCGGACGGGAAACCTGCGGCACATTCTGCGGAGAA
>DJRM01000018.1:0-6089 GCA_002440085.1 Bacteroidales bacterium UBA6360 | reverse complement strand
GGCGACTTCAATATGGTGATAGGGTTTCCGGGCCGCACGGACCGCTGGTCAAGCTCGTTCAAGTTAGAGGAGCAGAAGGACGTGACGCTGCCGGTGTCGAACAAGGTGCGGGGAGAGCAGATGGCGATTGCGGAGAAATGGATGAACGCCGACCCTCAGGTGCGTCTGAAATATTCCAACTGGTATTTCGGACTGAGCAATGTGCAGGAGCTGAACGAGGGCGAGGTGCTGTGCTACAACAGGTTCAATGTTGTGGACGACAAGCGGACGCAGGAGTCAGAACTTGCGGAATGGATTGCAGCGGCTCCGGAGCGGACGGCGAAGTGGGGCTCGCTGCTTTCGGAATTGTCCGCGAAATACAAGGCCGTAGAGGATGTGGAACGCAATCGCACGTGGTTTCGCGAGACCCTCGTGCGCGGAAGCCGGATGTCGCTGATTACGGCACGGCTGAAGAACTCCCTCAACGGCATCAAGGCCGTGATTCCTGTCTATAAGGAGATTGACATGAGGGTTGAGAAGGAACTTTTTGCATCCTCGGCGGAGATGTTCCTGCGCAATGTTGACCGGGAATACTGGTCGGATTCCCAGAAAGAACTCGTGGAACATTTCACGGACCATTCCACGGGAGCGGTTGACTACCTTGCGCTGACAGATTCCGTCTGGAACGGAAGCTGCCTCACAAAGGGTCTGCCGTCCTCTTCGGATAAGCCTGGGCACAAGATGGGACGCGGCGGCTTTATGCAAGGCAAAGAGACGGAGTACAGTCCGGAAGAAGATAACGAAAAAGGCGGAGCACGCTACTCGGATGACCCGCTGTTCCGCTTCCTTCAGGACGTTAAGATTACGGTGTTCAACGACCGTCTCAAGGCGCTCGAAGGCCATCCGAGCATCCTCGCGCTCGACCGGGAATACACTCATGCCCTCTATGAGATGCGCCTCGACAAGGGCACGCCGGTCTATCCGAACGCCAATTCGACAATGCGCATCACCTACGGAACGGTGGGAGACCTGCGCCCCCGCGACGCCGTCCGCTGCGGCTGGCAGAGCACCGTTGCCGGCGTCCTCGAAAAGCACGACCCGACCGCCTACGACTTCTGCCTCAAGCCCGACTGGAAGAGGCTTCTTGAAAGCGGTGACTTCGGCCGCTGGAGCAGCACCATCAAAGTGGCCGGCAAGGCGGCTTCCAAGAGTGCAGTAAGAGAGAGTTCAAAGAGCACCGGCAAAGCGGCCGCCTCAGCCAAAGCCCGGCCGGCCTTCCCGGTGGATTTCATCAACGACTGCGACATCACGGGCGGCAACTCCGGCTCCCCGGTCCTCAACGCCCACGGTGAGCTCATCGGCCTCGCCTTCGACGGCAACAAGGAATCACTCGCGAGCGACGCCAGCTACACTCCGGGCTACAACAAGTGCGTCTGCGTCGACATCCGCTACATCCTCCTCACCCTCGACCGCTACGCCCACCTCGACCGCATCCTCACCGAGCTGGGATTTTAGCACGAAAACACCGATTAAAATGCCACGAGAACACCGATTAAAATTTACAAACAAACTTGTAAAGCATTATCTTTGCGGGCATTAAAGGTGAATTCGATATGGCATACTTAAATAGAATAGCAGATGCGATTCTACAGGACACCCTGAAGTAGCCTGTGACTCACAGCAATCCGGCCATATAGACCGGAAGGCAGACGATGTCACCGTCCTTACGCAAGTCTTTGGTGTAGAGAAGATACCTCTTCAGAATGCGTGAGGGGTATTTTTCCTGAAATTTATCAAGAGACTTGTGTGAATTATAACCGGAAGACTTTACTTCTATCGGGCAAATCTTGTCTTTCCTCGACAGGAGGAAATCGATTTCGTAGTTACGGACGGCTGAAGAATCGGGAACGGTCTCTTTGAAAGTGCAGTAGAACAACTCGTTTCCCGAGCTTTTCAGTGTCTGGGCGATGACATTTTCATAGACATACCACAAATCAGCAGAGAGTTTGTCGGAAAGAAGCTTTCGGTATATTTCGTTTTCGGTATAGTCCCTGTCCATAAAGGCAAGGGTGACGAAAAGCCCCGTATCGGCCAAATACATTTTGAAGTTGTTATAGTCGGCGTGAAGGGCAAGGCCCGTACTCGGGTCATTCGCATGATTCGCGAAATTCACCGTCATTGAATCCGACATATCGGAAAACAATTCTCCCATCCGCGATGGACGGGCATTCTCAACGACACTGCCCACCTTATATCCCGATGTGTTCCGCGACAATTCGGAAGGAATCGCCTTAAAGATAGCCGATGCCCTGCCGGTCGGATCTATCTTACGGGAATCATCAGAGTAGAGTTCAAGAATATCTCTCTTGACAGCGTCAGCCGCAGCAAAGTCATTGCGGGTCAGATAGGCGTCAACCGACTGTGGCATTCCTCCGATGAGCATATATAGTCTGAAATCGCGCATGACCGCCCGGTTCACGTCATCACCCAACGGACGCAGACGGCTGAATGAATATTCAATAAGGTCATAGACCTGCTTTTTCCCGACTGCCCACAGAAATTCCTCAAAATCCATCGGATACATGGAAATCCGCATCTCTTCACTCGGAATGACAATATCCCTGACATTTTTCTTTATGGAAAGCAGCGAACCTGTCTCTATGTAGTCATAACGTCCGTCCTTCACAAGATGCTTAATGGCCTGACGGGCCTTAGGACAAAGCTGAACCTCATCAAAGACCACGACCGAATTCCGTTCCTTAAGACTCACCCCCGTGAGCGACTGAAGCCGAAGAAAGAAAAAGTCAAGGTCTGAGATATGGTCAAAGAGTTCAATGATCTCAGCAGCGGCAATTGAAAAGTCAATTGATATGAAAGACTCATACTCATTGCGTGCAAATACCTCTGCAACAGTTGATTTGCCTATACGACGCGCACCCTTGATCAACAATGCCGTCTTGCCCGCAGACTGCCTCTTCCAGTCCAGCATTCTGTCATACACTTTCCTTCTGAATACCATCGTTCCCATAACAACTCTCTAACACCTTGTAAACAATGCAAATATATTCTATTTGTACGGAATCGCAAAATGTTTTGACATGAAATTGCACGGAATCGGAAAATGTTTTGACATGAAATTGCACGGAATTGGAAAATGTTTTGCGGGTTACTTGACTTCAAAAAGACGGATGTGGAGGGTTGGGGAGGATGCGGAGGGGTACTGGATGGTGGCGGAGTCGAGGAGCGCCAGATTCAGCGAGAATGAGCGAGCGGAGCCAGGAACAGGGAGGGACTGAACGGCTCTGCGCCAGAATATGGCGGGAACTTGTAACTCGGAGAAAGTCAGAGATTTCGCCTGACCGGGAGCGAGGCTGAAGAGGCCGCTGACCTGGCTTCGGTAAGCCGAGAGTGAATTTATGCCGGCGGTGGCTTTCAGAAGATGAGCTTCCATTACCTCGTCCGTTACGTAGAGGAAGAGTTTTCTGGAGCCCGGGAGATTTATTGCACCCAGACGGCGGAGGTCATTGATCACCTTGCCGACATTTTCTGTGTAGGTCAGAGTCGAGCCGGTGAAGCGGTGCATCTTAATCTCGAAGCAGAGATTGTCGGTGCCGTCGGTGCTGCCGATGACGTTGGTGCCGCCGTCATAGTGGAGGTCAAGCTCCGCATGACCGAGGTTGAGGGTATTGCAAAGATTGGGGTTGTACTGCTCTTCGAGACAATAGTTATTCAGGTCGCTGTCCTGCCGGAGCATATTCGCGAACCAGTAGTAGCGGATGTTGTCTTCGGTCAATGGTCTTGTACGTTTTGAGAGAGCGTTGCAAAAATCTGTAAAAACTGTGTTGATGTTCATGATTTTGAATATTTTATTGGGTTATATTATTTCGTCAGTCGGGGTGTGGCCGGAGGCCTTGCCCCGACTGACATGATTATTTCTTTTGTGAACCGGCAGGTTCCGCCTTAGGGCAGGAACCTGTCAGTTCTTGAGGCAACGGACCGAGTAGGCATTAGAACGGCTGTTGCCGTACACGTTCACTTCCGAACCATTGAAGAACAGGCTGTAGGCGCCGTAGCTGCCGTCCGCCGTGGACGACCAGTAGTAGCCGTAGGAGTTGGAAGCGCCAAGAACAGGCAGGAATACTGCCGGAACTGAGTCTGAATAGGTTTTGCTTCCGGAGAACCAACGGCCTTTCATATCCCCTTTTACACTTCCGAATGTTGTCATCGCAGAACAATTAGCAGACAAAGACCTCAACTCTGCTTCAGTCGGAGTACGCCAGCCAGATGGGCATATAGACTGAGCCTGACTGTAGGTATATGTAAATCCATAGGGATAGGCATCATATCCTGCATTGTTAGGGTACCACATCTTGCCGTCTATAGCTGCATACATAACATTGTTTGCCTCGTCAACAAACTTCACATCAATGTCGCAGTCAAACGGATGCAGGTTCATGATGAACGCGCGGGACGAGCAAGTCACATCCAGTAATTTTGCATTATCATTAACAATCAGACTATAAACACTCTGGTTGTTCGTCAAATCCAGCTCCGAAATGCTGAGTCCGGAAGCATAGAGTTCCTCAAGGAGAGTATTATTTCGCAGATCCACGAGCGAAATTTCCTTGTTGCCGCTGACGTTCAGCTTCTTGAGGGCAGTGTTGCTGCGGAGGTTGATGGCGGAGAGGCCGTTGCCGGAGATGTTGAAATCCTCAAGAGCGGTGTTGGCGGTGACGTTGATTTTCGTGAGACCGTTATTGCTGCAGTTGAGCGCCCTGAGGGCAGTGTTGTTCGTCACGTTAAGCGACGGGATGGAGTTGCCGGAGCAGTCGAGGGATTCGAGGGCGAGGTTCCTCGTGATGTCGAGCGACTGGAGGCCGCAGCCGTGGGCGTCGAGCGTGGTGAGTCCGGTCAGGAGCGAGAGGTCAACGGTGGTAATCGCCGTGTTGCCGGAGATGTCAACAGAGGTGAAGTCACCGTCGAAGGCAAGCGAGGTCAGCTCCGGGGTGTCCTTGAACGTAAAGCCCGTGAACGGCGTGTTACGGATGCTGAAGTCGAAGGTCGTCGCCTGGGTGTAGGCGCTGAAGCTTATCGTCGTCCCGTCGATGGCGTTCGTCGTCTCGCCCTGGAGCAGGAGGTTCTGGAGCGCGGCGCAGTTGTCGAGGACGAGCTTCCGCACAGGGTTTCCGGCACAGTTGAGCGTGCGCAGCTGGGTGAGGGTGTGGAGGTCTATCTCAGCGATGCTGTTGTTAGCGCAGTTGACTGTTACGAGGTTGGTGCAGCATTCGAGGCCGGTGAGGTCAGTGACGCCCTTGCCGGAGCAGTTGACGGAGATGATGTTGTCGGCCTCGGCGATGCTTATCTGTCCGTCCTCGTCATCGTCGTAGATGTTCAGCAGGTAGGACTTGAGAGCCGCGTCCGGGATGCTGATGCCGCCGTTGTTGAAGAATATCGCCGTGGCGTCGTCCTTGGCGAGCGTGAGGGCATCCTGCTGGGCGCTGTCCTTGAGCCAGAGCTTCTCAAGGGATGCGTTGCCGCTGCAGTCGAGGCTGATGAGGGCGGCGTTGCAGCTGACGTTAAGGCTCTTCAGTGCGTTGCCCGAGCAGTCGAGGCTCACGAGGGACTGGAGTTTGGTCACGTCCAACTGCGTAAGGGAGTTGTTGGCGCAGCTTAATTCAGCGATGCCTGAGCAGGCGGAAAGGTCAAGGCCGGTGAGGGCGTTACCTTTGCAGTCAAGCTTCTTCAGCGAGGTGCAGTTGCCGAGGAAGAGGTGCGTGAGGGCGTTGTTCCCGCAGGAAAGTTCAGCCAGGTTCACTGCCTTTTTGAGGTCAAGCGCCTTGATGGCATTGCCTGAGCAGTCAAGCTTTGTAAGCTCCGTGTTCTTCGCAAGGTCAATGGCCGTCAGCTGATTGCCAGCGCAGGAGAGCTCCGTGAGCAGGCGGCAGCCGGAGACGTCCAGGGCGGCAAGGCCGTTGCCCCCGCAGTCGAGCGTCTTCAGTTCCTTGTTCTGGGCTACGTTGAGCGACACGAGCTTGTTGCTTGCGCAGTTGAGCGTTTCGAGCGACTTCGAGCCGCTGACCGTGAGAGTCTGGAGACGGTTCCTTGAGCAG
>DJRM01000113.1:11034-11741 GCA_002440085.1 Bacteroidales bacterium UBA6360 | reverse complement strand
TAGGTCGTCGCCACGCTTTGAGAGACCCGAGTGTGAAAACAGTCGGGTCTCTTTTTTTATCGCCTTATTTTATGTAACTTTGTAGTTCTTTGGCGGTTTGCCGAGAATTGTCAGAATCAATCATAGGGAGGAAAAGAATGGTATTGTCAGGAAAGGAATTGTCAGCAAGCATAAAGGCAGAACTCGCGGAGCAGGTGAAGGGCTTTCCGGGAAAGTATGGAAGAGTACCTCATCTTGTGGTTGTCCTTGTCGGTAACGACCCGGCCAGCGAGTCATACGTCGCAGGGAAGGCGAAGGCATCTGCTGTGGTCGGGATACGGAACACCACAATCCGTCGTCCTGTGACAATTACCGAACAGGAACTTCTTGACCTGATTGCTGGCCTGAATGACGACGAGGACATTGACGGTATCCTTGTGCAGCTTCCTCTGCCGGAGCACATCAGCGAGAGCAAGGTTGTGGCAGCCATCGCTCAGGAAAAAGATGTCGACGGCTTCCATCCCCTCAATCTCGCCGCGCTCTACCAGAACCGTCCATGCACTCTTCCGTGCACTCCTAAGGGCATTATCCGCATGCTCAAGGCTGCGGGCGTGAGCATCGAAGGCAAGCGCGCCGTTGTGGTCGGACGAAGCAACATCGTCGGAATGCCGGTTGCACGCCTTCTTATGAACGAAAATGCAACCGTCACCATAGCGCACAGCCATACG
>DJRM01000113.1:0-11014 GCA_002440085.1 Bacteroidales bacterium UBA6360 | reverse complement strand
TAGACCTCCCGTCCGTCACCCGCGAGGCTGAGATTCTCGTTGTCGCGACCGGGCATCCTCATCTGATTACGGCGGATATGGTTTCGGACGGAGTTGTCGTCATCGATGTCGGAATAAGCCGTAATCCTGAGACCGGAAAACTTGTAGGCGATGTGGATTTCGACAATGTTGCGCCTAAAGCTTCAGTTATAACTCCGGTTCCAGGGGGCGTCGGCCCGATGACCATCTGTTCCCTTATGGAGAATACCGTTGAATGTTTCCTCAACCGGATGAACAAATGACTTTCACTTGAGCGGCAGGTGGAAAATTCAGGCTATGAAGAAGAACCCCAAACTTTGGATTACTGCGGCGTTGGCTCCGGTTAGGAGCCTCCTGAACAGGATGCCTGAGCGCAACCTGATGCTGCTGCTTTCCTTGTCTGTCGGGATTCTCTGCGGGCTGGCGGCGGTCGTGCTGAAACTCAGCATCGAGCATATTCACAGCGCACTGACATCGTGGTTCGGCGGGGGAGATGAGTATAATTTCCTCTATCTCATCTATCCGGGAGTCGGCATGCTCATCTCCCTCCTCTTTGTCAAGTATATAGTCCGAGACAATATCGGGCATGGAGTCACGAAGGTACTGCTCGCCGTCTCGAAGAATGAATCTAAAATCCGACCGCACAACATGTGGACTTCCCTTGTCGCCAGCTCGGTCACCATCGGATTCGGCGGCTCGGTCGGAGCCGAGGCTCCGATTGTCTATACGGGTGCCGCAATTGGCTCCAATCTCGGACGCTATATGGGGCTGTCCTACAAGAATATAACGATCCTTCTCGGGTGCGGGGCGGCTGGTGCCGTGGCGGGTATATTCAAGGCTCCCCTTGCCGGAGTTCTCTTCACGCTGGAGATTCTTCTTTTCAATATCTCCATGTCATCAATACTTCCGCTGCTGATTTCAACGGTCTCGGCGACAGTCGTTTCCTACGTCTTTCTCGGATCCGAAGCCGTGTTTGCATCCGAGCTTGTGCCGTTCTCTATGCAGAATATCCCGTTCTACATCGTTCTCGGACTTTTTTGCGCCGCATGCTCTGTCTATTTCACTCGCTGCACGCTCTGGCTTGAGGACAAGATAAAGTCGGTCAAGTCACCGTACCTGCGTTGGGGTGTTTCGGCAGTGGGGCTTGGACTTCTAATCTTCCTTTTCCCTCCTCTCTATGGCGAGGGCTACGGGACTGTTAACGAAATGCTTGCCTGTAAAAGCATAAACTATGACGGCCAGACCATACTTGCTCCGATTCTCAAGATTAGCTGGGCTATTCCACTATTCTTTCTCATAGTCTTGATACTCAAGGTGTTCTCAATGTCTTTCACCAATGCCGGAGGCGGAGTCGGCGGAACATTCGGACCGACGCTTTTCATCGGAGCGCTCGCCGGGTTCGTGGTCGCGCGGACACTCAATCTCATTCTCGGAGGCTCGTCGCTGTCTGTGCCGGAGCAGAACTTCGTTCTTGTGGGGATGGCCGGACTCATGGCCGGGGTAATGCAGGCGCCGATGACCGCAATCTTCCTGATAGCGGAGATTTCCGGCGGCTATGAACTGTTCATTCCGCTGATTATCACCGCGACAATCGCTTTCGGGGTTACGCGTATCTTCGAGCCGTACTCTATCTATACCAAGCGAATCGCCAAGCGGGGAGAGCTCCTGACTCACGACAGCGACCAGGCAGTGCTGACGCTCCTGAAGGTCAATGACCTGATAGAAGACGACTTCAACCCCGTCCGCATCGACGACACTTTCGGAAAACTGCTCGACACGGTGTCCGGCTCGCGTCGCAACATCTTTCCTGTCGTTGACCGATCAGGCAAGTTTCAGGGTTATGTCCTCCTTGATGACATCCGTCCCGACATGTTCAAGACCGACCTTTATGCCACCAGGCACGTCTTCAACTATATGAGGTCCGCCCCTGCGTACGTCTATCAGGACGAGAAGATGGAGAGCGTGATGTCGAAGTTCGAGAAGACCGGTGCGTGGAACCTCCCCGTCGTCACTCAAGACAGAAAATACGTCGGATTCGTTTCCAAGTCAAAGATATTCTCCGCCTACCGTACCCAGCTGAAGGAAGTTTCTCATGAATAGCTCGGGCAATTACAAAAATGGGCGCCGTGGGTTTGTGATTTATTTGGGAGGATAGATTTATTATGGAAGACGGAGTGCACAGGGAGTACACGACAGATGAGAAAGCTAATATAGACCAGAAAGAAACTCAAATATCATGAAAGACATATATTTACATAAAATAGCCTCTGACCTCGGAGTCAAGTTGTGGCAGGTCGAGAACACCGTCGAACTCCTTTCGCAGGGGGCGACCGTTCCGTTCATATCACGTTATAGGAAAGAGCGTACAGGCTCGTTGGACGAGGTGGCTATTGCTCAGATAAAACACTTGGCAGAGGACTTTGATGTAATGGAGAAGCGCAAGGACGGCATTCTTGAGACCATCGGGGCTACAGGTGCGCTGACGGACGAACTTCGCCGTCAGATTGAGGAATGCGTCGAGCCGAACGTGCTTGAAGACCTCTATCTTCCTTATCGTCCGAAGCGTCGCACGAGGGCGACTGCGGCAAAGGAAGCCGGCTACGAGCCGCTTGCGGACAGAATGTGGAACAATGAGACTGCCGATCCTCACCGCGATGCCGCCGGGTTTGCCGATCCGGAGACTGCTCTTGCGGGAGCGCGTGACATAATCGCCGAGCGCCTGAGCGAAACCGCCGTGATACGCGAGGCACTTCGACAGATTTTCCGTACCCGCCGCATTGTCTCAAAAAAGGCGAAGAATGCACCGGCTGACAAGGCGGATAAATATCGTAATTATTTTGACTGGGCGGAACCGCTCGCCCATATTGCACCGCACCGTCTGCTTGCGGTTCTTCGCGGACAGGATGAGGGCGTGCTCACTGTGAAACTTGACACCGATGCGGAAAAGTGCTGCAAAAAAATCTATTACGAATATTGCCAGGTTCACCGCTATCCTGCCAAAGCTCTCGCGGAGCAGATTAATCTTGCCGTGGAGGACAGTTTCAAGCGTCTTCTTGAACCTTCAGTGAGCGGAGAGATTATCCGTGGAGCCAAGGAAAAGGCCGACATGGAGTCCATACGCATCTTCGGCGAAAACCTGCGCCAGCTTCTTCTTGCCGCGCCGGTGGGACAGAAACGTACGCTCGCGATAGACCCGGGCTTCAGAACGGGATGCAAGGTCGTGTGCCTTGACGCCCAAGGGAATCTGCTGCACCACGAGGCCATATTCCCTCACCCGCCGGCCAATGACAAGGTTGCGGCAATCAGGAGCGTATCATCGATGATTTCGGAATATGGGATCGAGGTCATCGCCATCGGCAACGGAACGGCATCGCGTGAGACCGAGGATTTCATCAAGAGGGTTCCGAAGCCGTCTTCTGTGCGCGTCTTCACCGTCAGCGAGGACGGGGCATCCATCTATTCCGCATCCGAGGTCGCGAGGGACGAGTTCCCGGACAAGGATGTGACCGTGAGGGGTGCCGTTTCCATCGGACGTCGTCTCATGGATCCGCTTGCCGAACTCGTGAAAATTGACCCTAAGTCGCTCGGCGTGGGGCAATACCAGTATGATGTGGATCAGAGACTTCTCAAGGAGAAGCTTGACAATACTGTGGAATCCTGCGTGAACAGCGTCGGCGTGAATCTGAACACGGCCTCGCGTCACCTTCTCGCCTACGTTTCCGGAGTCGGCCCCGCCCTTGCCGACAACATAGTGGCATACCGTACGGAGCATGGCCCCTATCGTTCCCGACGTGAACTTCTGAACGTGAGCCGTCTCGGTGAGAAGGTCTACCAGCAGTGTGCCGCCTTCCTTCGCATACGTGACGCGGAAAACCCTCTCGACAACTCTGCTGTCCATCCGGAGGCGTATCACATTGTGGATCGTATGGCCTCCTCGCTCGGCGTCGGCACTGAGGAGTTGGTCGGAAATGCGGAACTGTGCTCTAAAATCATGGCAGAGGATTTCGTGGAAGGGGATTTTGGCCTGCCTACAGTCAATGACATCCTGAAGGAACTTGTGAAGCCCGGACGCGACCCGCGTGAGGAAGCCCAGGCCTTCGAGTTTGCTTCCGACATCCACACCATCGAGGATCTGAAAACCGGAATGGCTCTGCCGGGCATAGTGACTAACGTCACCGCCTTCGGCGCCTTCGTAGACCTCGGCATCAAGCAGAATGGCCTCATCCATGTCTCACAGATGTCAGTCGCAGGTTCTGATGGCCGCCGCCAGAGGATCTCGGATCCGTCCAAGGTAGTCCATCTCCATCAGAAAGTCAGTGTCACCGTCGTCTCCGTTGACCTTGACCGTCAGCGCATAGGCCTCCGCCTCAACTGACCTTCGCGTTGACTTGTACTCCTACAGCGACTTTACTTTATCAATTCCGAGTCCTATGCAGCTTGCAATTATCTCCGGTGAGACACCGGCTTTCAGC
Source organism: Bacteroidales bacterium UBA6360 (assembly GCA_002440085.1). Taxonomy (GTDB): domain Bacteria; phylum Bacteroidota; class Bacteroidia; order Bacteroidales; family UBA932; genus Cryptobacteroides. The sequence continues at coordinate 6,524 of DJRM01000113.1, read as the reverse complement.
AATTTCTTGGCATGTTCAATGCCGGCTTTTTCCATGCCTTTTTCCATGCCTTTTTCCATGCCTTTTTCCATGCCTTTTTCCATGCCTTTTTCCATGCCTTCTTTAATACCCTTCTCTAGACCCTCTTTGATACCTTTCTCCAGGCCTTCTGTATATCCTGTTTCCTGCGCATATTCTCGTTGCGCAATTATGTCACGTTCAAGCATCATACTCCGTTCGTAGTTTAGTTTCTTGTCTTCTGAGAAGGCGGCTATTCTGCAGGCTTCCAATAGTTTATTGAAGAATGGTCTGCGACGTATTTCTGTCGGTATCTCCATCAGAGAAGAACTGTGGCGGAACACATAAAGCAGCCAGTCCAATTCACTTTTGCAAGATTTCTCGCTCTTTGTAAACCTTTCTAGTTCCACAAAGGTAACAGAAATTGTTGACGGTGCAATCTCACCGGTTCTTTTTTCTGAAAAAATATAGTGTGAGATGAGGTTGTCCGTATTCCATAACTCATCATTTTCGTGTGACAGTCTGTAGTTAAGGAATCCTACTGAATAGACAGGCCGGAGTGCAGTGTATTTTTCCGTTTCTTTTAGGCTTATGTGATATGCTCCGGAAGCGTAATAGACACAGCGTTGGAAAAATGCTGCCTCGTAGCTTCTTTGGACCTCTACGAGGAATCTTTCTCCGAAGACTCCTTCGCAGATAATGTCCAACTGTGTCTGTTTTCCTGTTGGCGTATCTCTTCCCTGTTCTCTGTCAAGGTATCTTTTAATGTCCTTGACTTTTGCTTCAGTTGGCAGCACGCAGTTCAGAAGTCTGATTAGGAGGTGCTTGTTGGCTTCGTCTGCAAAGACGGCCTTGAATCCGGCATCGTAGGTGAGATCTACGAAAACGCCTTTCTCGGAAATGTTGTTTGATGATTCGCTCATGATACAAATAATTAAAATGAGCAGCGAACATATATGAAAAAATCTTGATGGAGCCTCAAAAAGAGAAAAATAAAATACAAAAAAAGAAAAATGTGGTGAAGAATGTCTGTCGAATGTGAAACGATGTATATTGTTGATGTCGGGACTTGGATTTCTCGGGGTATAAATCAAAAAAGGCTCGCGGGCGGGAAACCACCGGCGAGCCTTTTTTGATTTAAAGACAGTGTGTTCTATCTTATCACATACTCATTCTCCATGCGGGCGTAGGCCTTGCCGGACTGGGTTGAGGAGACGTTGCGGAAGGCCTTCTCAACGGCTTCGAGCGGAGTGCCGGCAAAGATTACCGGTGTGCTCTGGCCCTGGAAGGCGGCGAGGAGAGCTTCCCAGGTGGTCTGGGCTGCCGGGTAGGAGGCTATGTAGAAATTATCGAGGGTTGTGCTGCCGTCGACCGTGTTCGCCGCCTTGAGAAGCGCTGACTCAAGACCTCCGATTTCATCCACGAGCCCGATCTTGAGTGCGTCGGCCCCTGTCCACACGCGGCCCTGCGCGATGGAATCCACATAGGTCTTGCGCAGGTCACGTCCCTCGGCCACGATGCCCGTGAACTCGTCGTAGATGTGCTCCACGCTCTTCTGCTGGTAGGCAATCTCGTCCTTGTCGAGCGCGCGCATTCCGGAGTACATGTCGCTGTGCTTGTTGGAGCTGATGGATGTCACGTTCACGTGGGCGAGCTCCTTGACGGTCTTGCCGAAGTCGGGGATGAGGCTGAACACGCCGATTGAGCCGGTGAGGGTCGTCGCGTCGGAGAAAATGTAGTCGCAACCCGCTGAAATCCAGTATCCGCCTGAAGCCGCATAGTTGCCGTAGGAGGCGATGAGAGGCTTCTTTTCCTTGAGAAGCAGGAGTTCCTTGCGAATCTTGTCGGAGGCGAGAACGCTTCCGCCCGGAGAGCTGACGCGGAGAACGACGGCCTTTATCATGTCATTCTCGCGAACTGACGCGATGATTTCGGCAAAGCGGTCACCGGCGACATTCTCCGCCTCACGTCCGTCGACGATGTCGCCGTCGGCATAGATGACCGCAATCTGATTCGTGCTGAACTTCGGCGCTGTGGTCTTGGCCGCAACATAATCTTCAAAAGGGATGAAACTGATGTCGTTGATGTCCTCGGTCATATAGAGAGTGCAGAGCTTCTCCACCCTTTGTTCGCGAGTAAGCACTTCGTCGGCGAGTCCGTATTTCACGAAATCCTCCGGCTCGCAAAGCTCAAGATTGTCAATCAGTTCGTTAAGCTTCGACAGCTCTATTCCCCTCGAAGTCGCAATCTGCGAAGCCCAGCTGTTCCAGATGGAACTTATCATCACCTGATTCTGCTCGTAGTTCTCGGGAGAAATCTTGTTCTTGATGTACATCTCTCCGGCGGACTTGTACTTTCCATGGCGGATGAGCTGCATGTTCACGCCGAGCCTGTCGAGCACATCCTTGAGGAAATACATCTGCGAGGACAGTCCGATGAGGGTGTTCATCCCGCCCTTGCTGCCCGTGACATAGACCTTGTCTGCAACGCTGGCGAGGTAGTAGCTCGCGTTTGAAGGATTTTCCGTGAATGCCACGATTGCCTTTCCGCTGAGCCTGAAGTCCGCGAGAGCCTTGCGGAGCTCTTCAATCTCGGCGATTCCTCCCGAAATGCCGTCGGGACGGAGATAGATGAACCTGATTCCAGGGTCGGCGGCGGCCATCTTCACAGCCTGCACCGCGTTCCACATTCCGATGCTCGTCGGCTGCGTTCCCGTTGAGAACACTCCGTTAAAGTCGAACGGCTTTGTCTGCTCGTTCAGGACGATGTTCGAGAGATCCATGTTGAGGACTCCCTCCTTGGCAATCACAGGCGTGTCCGACGACGACAGCGCGGCGACGGAGCCGATGAAGCTGAACATCATCACCACCCAGATTACCGAGAAAATCAGCAGCCCGGCCACCACGGCCAGAAGCATTTTTACAAAATCTTTCATAATCTTTACGGTTTTATTCTTTCTGTTCTTATCTCGAAAATCAAAGACAAATCTGATGCAGTTTATTTTTTCGTGTTTCTAAACTGACATTTGCCAAATGTCTCCGAACATCTGATACAGAATTATGCAATAATCCGCAAAGTTATGAAAAATGGGGATATTTTCGGCTCATTTCAGCGAGAAATAGCGGCGGACGGTCTCAACGGATTTCTTCGGCTTGCGGAGGGAGTTGTAGAGACCGGCATGGCTCATGCCCATGAACTGCTTGCCTGGCTGGTCCTCGCTGTTGCGGGAGTAGGTGCGGTTGTCGTTCATCTGCCACACGGCGAAGCCTATGATGTCCGGGTTGTTCCAGAAATTCTCGAAGGCGTAGGTGAGATATTCCACCTGGAACTCCTCCGTGGAGACGCTCGCCGCCTCGTCGTGCCAGCCATAGACGGCGCCGCAGCCTGTCTCTGAAATCATTATGGGCTTGTCCGGGTAGCGCTCGCGGAACGAAGACACGATTTCGTCGAAGCTGTCGTTCACCTTTTTCCGGAAAGCCGCGGGCTCTCCTGGGTAGCACGGAATCAGACCGGGGTAGTTGTTGATTGCTATCAGATCCGTGTTTTCGTTGCAGATGTCGTTCACGCCCATGTTGCAGGCGAAAGTGACTAACCTGCCGGAGTTCTCCGCCTTAATTGTAGCTATCAGCTCGTCAATCAGACTCTTGCATTCCTTAGTGGTGCTGCCGGGCTCGTTCAGGAAAGCATAGATGATGACGCTCGGGTGGTTGAAGCTGCTGCGTACCATTTCCCTTGTCTGACGAATCTGCTGCTCGCGGAACTCCGTGTCGGTGCAGTCTCCGACGCTATTTGTGTAGTCCTGCCCGTTGCCCCAGCCGAGAGACTCCTCCCAGACGAGCACTCCCATCTCGTCGCAGAGTTCGAGAAAGCGGTCGGCCTGCTGGTAGTGCGCCCCACGGATGAAGTTGCCTCCGAGATCCTTGAGGTGCTGAAGATCCTGAACCCACTCGGTCTCGGACACCGTCGCTCCTCCGAGCGGGCTCTGGTCGTGGCGGTTCACACCCTTGAGGAACAGTTCCTTACCGTTGAGCCAAAGTTTTCTGTCCCGCGCCTCAATCTGTCTTACACCGAAGCGGACCTTCCTGCCCTCGACCTCAATCGTGGTCATGTTCGGTTCCTCGGGACTCCATAGTTTGAAGTCCTTCAGAGTTTTCTGGAATTTTCGTCCGCCTTCAATCTCGACCTCAATCAGTCCTGTCCTGTAGTCCAGCGTGCGGACAAAAATCTTGGGCTCCTTCTCGACGATTTTCACGCCTCGGTAGAACCCTCCGAAGAAATAAAAATCGTAGAACGGTCGTGCGAGCTTCATCTTCTCCTTGTCGAAGCGGTTGTCAAGGGCGGCAACAATCTCGTGCTCGCCCTTGCTCAGTTTTCCGACCGAAATCTCCAACTTGGCGTAGGGGTAGGGATATTCCCCGAGATCGCGCCCGTCGATGGCGAACCTGCCACGCAGCCCCATCCCCTCGACCTCCAGCACGGCATCCTTGAAGTCCTTCTCGACCGTGAAAGTGCGGCGGTAGAGCGCAGTTCCGCGCTTGAGGTAGTAGTCGGGCATCATGTCCCAGCATCCGGGGACGCACATCTTGTCGTTGGCTTCAAAGGTAATGTCATACACTTGTTCGAGCGACTTGTTTTCTTCAAATCTGAAATCCCAGATTCCGCCGAGTGAAACGGCTGCGAGAAGGGTGATGATGAAATTCATGAGAATGTGATTGTTTTAAAGTTATGTTCGTGTTTGTTTGGCTTTTATGGAAGATGCCGGCATTCATCTGACGGCGTCAGTCCCAGTCGTCCGAGCGGAACGGGCTGGCCGGGATGCCGCAGCAGTTGAAGAGCGTCGGTACGAACCAGTTTTTCATGCAGTAGCGTACTGCTACAGGAGCCGGCACCATGTCGGACTTGACGTGAATTATCCTGCAGTCGCGGCCGTCGATCTTGGCAGTAGCGGGATGGAACACATGGTCTGCTCCGGACAGTTCAAATCCCGGGAGTTCAGTGGATATGGGCGAGAGCCCCTGCGGGCCGCAGCGGAATGTCACGGTTGCTTCACCATCTTCAAAAGTGAACGACTCTGCGACGGGAGTGTCAACGTCCGGGCCGGCAATGCCATAGTCCTTTGTCAGGGCGAGATATGCGAGCCTGTGGGCTGGCGTGGTCTTGTCCGCGGCGTGGATGCAGTCTGGCTCGCCGGCATCGACGGCCGTTGCCATCCCGCTGTAAGGAATGTCCTTCAGCGTCTGAGCCTGCGCCCACATGAAATAGCCCGTCCGAGGATCGTCCTCTGTGCCTCCGTACTTGAACGGGGCAATCTGCGTGAAGTAGAACGGAAGTTCTGGGTCGCCCCACTCCTCGCGGAGCATCTTCACGAACGCCGGCTGGAGCCTCCTGTACTGCTCCGGGCGGTTGCGGTTGTTGCATCCCTGATACCAGATGAAACCCTTGACTGTATAGGGTGCCAGCGGATGAAGCATGGCGTTGTAGAGACAGGCCGGGACAAATCCCCTGAAGCCTTCCGGCCAACGTCCGAGCTCGTATGCCCTCATGTCCATCTCTCCGGCGAACTCCCTGTCAAGCAGTTTCTTGCTCATCCAAGCTTCGATGCAGCTGCCGCCCCATGACACGTTGATGACGCCGACAGGCACTCCGAGGACACTGTGGAGTTTGGATGCGAAGAAATATGCGACTGCACTCGCTTCAGCTACATCTTTCGGGGTGTTCTCTGCCCATGCCGCCGTACACTTGTCCCTCACCGTGAGTGAGGTCTCCCTCTTTACATAACAATGTCGTACAGGGATTTCCGGCTTCGCGTTCAGGATGGTTTCCGCAGAACCCTTCACCGGTTGCCCGTTGAAGCCCTTGATCGGCATCTCCATATTGGACTGCCCGGAGCACAGCCAGACTTCTCCGATGAGAACATTGTCGATGACTGTCCGCTCTCCGTCGTCAAGCACAATCCTGTAGGGACCTCCGGCCTTTGGCGTGCTAATCCTCGTGAACCATTTCCCGCTCTCGTCAGCATCCGCCTCAAACCTTGACTTTGACCACGATACGGAAATCTTTACTTTCTTTCCCGGCGTGGCCTCGCCCCATATTGCCGCCTCGCTATGTTGCTGCAGCACCATATTGTCCGAAAATATCGGCGCAGGAACGACCTTGGACCAGGAAACGGCTGTCCCGACGGCTATCGCTGCGATTATGCACAAAAACTTCTGAATGTTCATTGCTATGAATGTCTTATACAAATAAAACGAAGTTTTTCATGACATATACTCACTTCTTCGAGACTGTCTCGACGGATTTTCACTACGACACTCGCGACGACCTTGCCATCGGGAGACATCTTGTCGGAGGACATATTCACAGGGCCGTAGCTGAAACTTGTGTAGGACAGTACAAATCAGTTTTCCTGAGCCTGTTGAGGCAGCGGTTGCGCACGGATGTCATCAGATATGAATGGAAAGACTCCGAAATTTCAATCGACTCCCGGTTTTTCCACAGATGTAGCATACAATACTTCGTTAAAAATT
>DJRM01000127.1:9579-37207 GCA_002440085.1 Bacteroidales bacterium UBA6360 | reverse complement strand
CACCCGAAATGTCCAACCCGCCCATAATTATATGCCAATCCGAGAGCAAGGGCATCGTCAACGTCGTTCCCGAGATCCGTTTCTATAATGACATTGACTGCAGATGTCTCAGACGGACTGTCACACGCTGCCAGCATAACTGCGGCAACGGCGACTGCGGTAAATACTCTTTTCATAAAAATGATTTTAAAGTCTCCCGCTCCGGACACGAGGCCGGAACGGGAGTACAATATAGCAATTATTTCTTAATGCAACGGACTACGGTAGCATATTCCTTGTGACCGTCGCCCCAGCCCCAATGGTCGCAATAGTCATTGTAGGTCGTGAGATAAAGACCTGCAAGACTGTCATTGTGAGAAGTGGCGCCCCAAAGAGTGAACATCCACGTTCTGTCAGTGTAACCGCCTGAAGAAAGCCAACCGGATTGAGGAATGAACAGACCGCCCTCTTCGGTGATGTTGTTCTTGTTGATTCTGTCAGGGACGTTCTGTCCCCAGCCGACGAGAAGACCCGGCTTTGTAAATCCGCGCTCACCGGCCTCCACACGAATGCAGTTGAATTTTTCCTTTGATGTGCATGCCACATCCTCGGAGAAGCCGATTGTCTGTATGAGTTCCCAAGACGTCGGCACTCTCCAGCCTTCAGGACACGGGTCGTTCTCGTCATCCCATGCATCCTCGTCATCAATAGCTTTGGCCGGATCGTTCTCGTCGAACAGACGATGAGGTTCTGAATATGCCTTGCAAGCGTCAACGAAGCCCTCTACCGGCACCATTCCATCCGCCGAAGGAGCACCGCCGCCGAAAGCGCCGCCGTTCTTTGACGGGTCGAAAGGCCATGCCTTGCTGCGATTGAACTGGAAAACTGCCGTGACTGCCTCAATGTCAGTCTCGAACTTGCCTTTGTCGGCGAGGTTGAATGCGGACCACACGCGCCCCTTACCGTCAAGGCCGATGATAAGCACTTCGCCTTCTCCGAGCTGAAGAGGAGCCTGGATTATCTTTGACTGAAGAGTCTTCGTGCCGTTGGAGACCTCGACAATCACCGAACGCTGGTCTGTTGTTGAAACTGCCTGCTCGACGTTAAGCTTAAGGACGAACTCGCCCTCGCCTTCAGTAACTTCTGTTGTACACCAGTCGGTATTTTTCGTAGACCATTCGGTAAACTCGACGGTCCAGGCATCCTTCCCGGTAATTGTAAGTTCTACGGTTCCGCCCTCCGGAACGACGTTATTGATTACTGGGGAAAGTCCGAATTCCGGACCTTCCTGCGGTTCCTCCTGCTTCGCGCAGGATGCAAGGAGCATTATGGCAGCACTTGCAAAGAAAAACATCTTCTTCATAATGTGTCTTGTTAAAAAGTTTGTGTTATCGAATTAATAATTAGGATTTTGCCAGAGATTTGGATTATTGTCGCAATCACTTTGGGGTATAGGCATGCGCTCGTTTTTCCCAAGGGCGAAATTGTCGAAATCGGCATCCCTTGTCTTGAGTTCAGATACCGTGGTCTCATCAAAGCCCCAGCGCTTGAGGTCAATCCACCTTACGCACTCGAACGCGAGTTCAAGGGCTCGCTCCACCTTAATGTGTTCCTTAAAGGCCGCATAGTCGGAAGTAATGGCGGCACCATCATAATAGCTGCTCTTCGCAATCTCAGGAAGCCCGACCCTTGTCCTGACCTCGTTCATATACCTCACGGCATCCGACGTAGGCCCGCCATTGAGTTCATTTAGGCACTCGGCATAGAGCAGGAGCATGTCCGCAAGCCTGATTGAGCGAAAATTATTGTCGTTCCAATAATAGAGAGGAGTGACGCCTGTGGAGTATTTCTTGATGAAAACCCGCTGATTGTCCGTCGCAGAATATCTGTATTCGTTCCATGCCTTGCCGTAGATAAGCTGGTTCGGATGCTCCGGGAAATCGGCCTCGGCCTGCGCATACCAGCAGGTATAGAATAGTCGTGGGTCATTCTTGCCGTCAATGGTCTTTTCCCTCTTGAACCAGTCCACAACCCATCGGTTGCACTCGATGTTGTTCCATCCCGTGCCTTTGGGAGACTGGTTCACCTCTATCTGCGTGCCCACCTGGGCATTGGCATCAAGATAGTTGTCCGTCTGGTCAAAGCCGACATAGTTGGTGAGAGAAAACTGGATTTCATAAAGCGACTCGCAGTTGTTCTCGGTCTTGCAGTTGAAGTTGTCCTCCCATTTCGGCTCAAGACTATAGACAGACTTTCCTTCGCCCTCGACAATCCAATTCAGACACTTCTCTGCTTCCTGCCATTTCTTGTGCTGCATATACACTTTCGCAAGAAGTCCATACGCCGCGCCCTTGGTCGGACGTGCGACCTCTTTTGTCCTCTCAAGCGGAAGATGCTCTATCGCCCAATTCAAGTCTGTCTCAATCTGCGTAAAGACAATGTCCGCCTGCGCCGTAGGGTCATCCTTTGTATTTGCCGGCTGATCCGAAGCAGAAGATGTCTTCATGGTCAGAGGCACGTTGTCCCACATCGCCACCATATAGAAATAGTAGAACGAGCGCAGCCACAGAGCCTGTGCCTTCATGTCCAGACGATGCTCTTCACTGTCAAACGCGATTGAAGTGTCATCAATATGGTCAAGCACCTGGTTCGCCCTGTTGATTGCCGTCCAATGTTCTTTCCACATCTTTACGTTGCATTCATTGAAATTGTAGTCGGTAAACTTGAATTTCGTCCACTCGCTGAGTTCAGTCCATCCGGCGTAACTTACGCCGTCATCCGCCATGCCGTTGAGCTGTGTGTAGATGTTGCGGGTCCATGTCCCCTGACGATAGAACATCCCGTACACGGCGTTTAGACCGGAATTTATGTCATCCTGAGTCTTCCAGAACATCCCCGTTGAAAGCCCGTTCTCGTTCTGGATGTCAAGGGCGTCGCATGAGTTTATGCCGCAAACCGCCGCAACGGCAAATAGGAATATAACAAAACGTTTCATGACTCAGAATTTTCTAAAATGTGAAAGAAACCGCAAACTGCACAGACCTCGGATTAGGGAACGAGCAGCCATCGTAGCCAATAGTGTAGATCCCGCTGTCGGCAAACTCAGGATCAAGTCCGGAATATTTTGTGAACGTGATGAGATTCTTTGCCGTCACAGAGAATCGCACGGCCTCAAGCTTCACCTTTGATATGGCAGACGCCGGGAGGCTGTATCCAAGGGATATGTCGCTAATTCTGAAGAATGAACCATTCTCAAGCCATCGGTCCTGATCTGCCCTTGAGTTGCGTGTGTCGCCATAAAGCGCCCGAGGAGTCGTGGTTGACGGCTCGTTCACTGTCCATGGTCGATAGTCATTGAAATTGTTCTGATTGGTCGAAAAGTCCGCAGCCGTGGCCCGCGCACCGTTGTAGACCTTCTGCCCGAAACGTCCGTATCCGGAAATGTTCAAATCAAGTCCTTTCCAGGCAAGGGACACGTTCAGCCCGGCATAAAGCTTTGCCCAAGGACTGCCGACAATTTGCCTGTCTTCAGAACTTATGATTCCGTCGCCGTTGTAGTCGTCGTAGATGATGTCTCCCGGTTTCGCGTCCGGCTGGATAATCTTACCGTCTGCACTCTTGTGATTTCTGACCTCATCCATTGACTGGAAGATACCGAGAGTCCTGTAAAGATACCACTGGCCGAGAGGCTTCCCTATTTCCGACTTGGAATAGGCCGTGTAATAGACCGTGTTGCCATATCCCAAATTAAGAACCTTGTTCCAGCAAGTTGAAAGGTTAGCATTGACCGCGTATGAGAAATCTCCGACATTGTCGTGCCAGCCAAGCTCGAACTCAATTCCGGTGTTCTGAAGAGAACCGGCATTCACTGTCGGAGCTCCGCCCTCGTTGCCGGTCGTCATAAGAACCGGAAGGGAAAGAAGCAAATCGGAACTCTTTGAGTAATAATACTCTGCCGACGCAGTAAGCCGTGTCCTTAGAGCGGTAAAGTCCACGCCGACATTTGCCGTGGTCTTCCTCTCCCAGACAAGTTCGTTGTTAGTAAGGTTCGACTGTGTCTTTCCGATCACGATGTCGTCTCCGTCCATGACTGCGCGGGGAGCTGTGTTGATGATTGCCTGATAGTCCCACGCACCTATGTTCGTGTTTCCGAGAGTTCCGAGATTCGCGCGGAGCTTCAGATCGTCAATCCAGTCAACATTGAAGAACTTTTCCTTGCTTATACGCCAGCCGAGAGACACGGAGCCGAAGTTTGACCAGCGGGTATTCTTCGGGAGCCTCGACGTACCGTCACGACGCCCTGTGAGCTGGATGAGATAGCGGTCATCGAAAGAGTAGTTGACCCTTGCAAAATATGACATAAGCGCATACTCGATGTAACTTCCTGTGCAGGTCTGAGTGCCTGTGGCCGAGTTGAATGAGGTGATGTACTTGTCACCGACAACAAGCGGGTCGAGTTTCGTCTCTCCGCGATATTCCTCATGGAACTTGTCGAATGACCATCCGGCTACGGCACTTATGTCATGACGTCCGACAGTCTGCGCATAATTGAGCGTAGGTTCTACGAGTATTCTGTCATGCTTGGCTGTCTCGTAGGATATATATGCTGCGTCATCCCCCTGCCCCATGGTCCAGTTGCCCTTCTTACGAAGCGTGGACGTCTCTCCGAGGTAGTTCTTGTAGGAGAAGTTCACCTTTACATTGAGAATGTTCGGGATGAAGTCGAACTTTCCGAAGACATCGCCATAGAGATACTGCTGCGCATTGTCGCTGTGAAGTATCTCGTTCTGTGCCACTGGGTTCAGCGCGTATGTATTGGCTCTGTCAGGGTCGCCGTAGCCATATCCTCCGCTATGTTCGGAATCATAGACGGGAATTGTCGGAGGCATTGCAATGAAGTTTGCCCACGGGTTGCCGGTGAGATTGGAAGTCCACGACTTCGTGAAGAAGAAATTCTCCCCATACTCGAAGCGTCCCTTCCGTCCTGAAGTGTTGACACGGAATCCCACCTGCTCGAAGCCAGAGTATTTAAGGGCTCCGTTGTCGTTCTTGTAGTTTATAGAAGTGTAGTAATTTACAGACTTGCTTCCGCCGGACAGCGAGACATTGTAGTTTTGGATAAGAGCCGTGCTCAGCATCTCGTCCTGCCAGTCAGTGTTGCCGTCATAATGATTCTGAAGCCCCTTAACGCCGCTGACGCCCGAAAGAATGGCGTTTTCATACGCCATATCATCGTATTTCTTATAAGTTTCGGCATCCATCAGGTCGTAGCGAGGAAGCCAGTAAACCTGCACTCCGCCATCGAACTTGACCTTGAGGTCGCCGGTCTTGCCTTTCTTTGTCGTGATGATAACCACTCCGCTGGCAGCACGAGAACCATAGATTGCAGCGGAAGAGGCGTCCTTGAGAACCTGAATTGACTCGATATCCTCAACGTTGAGCCCGAGTTCACTTCCGCCGTACGAGCCGTCGACTATGAACAGCGGAGAGTTCCCGGTGAAAGAGCCGATTCCTCGAATTTTAATGGAGGCATTGGAGCCTGGCTTGCCGCTTGAAGTGATGTTCACGCCGGAGACAAGTCCCTGCATGGACTGCACCACGCCTCCGGAAGTACGATCCTGGAGAGACTGCTCACGAACCGTGGAAACGGAACCGAGGAGATCTTTCTTCTTTACCGTTCCATAGCCGATGACAACCGATTCGTCAAGAATTTTCCTGTCTTCCTTGAGAACGACGTCCATTTGCCCGGCTGCCGCGAGTTCAATAGTCGCGAAGCCTAAGCTACTGAAGGTTAGGACATTCTCCCCCCCCCGGGTCGGACATCCATCAAGAAGTTACCGTCAGCATCGGTCATGGCACCGACTGTCTTCCCGTCAACCTGCGTGACGACAGAGACTCCGGCAAGCGGTTCCCCAGCCTCGTCACGGACACAGCCGCGAATCCGGTTCTGCGCCGACATCGCGGAGGATGTAAGTACAGCAAGGATTACGGCGGTTATTATGCGTTTCATAGTAGTTTCAATTTAACACGAATAACTGAACAAAAATTCAAACAGCTTACTAATTCCCCGAAGCAATGATAAGCCCCAGTCCCGCGATGAAAAGGATGAACATCAGGGCGAGGAGCCAGCTGACGCTCTTTTTCGCGCCCTTGAACTCCTTCCAGATGAACACGCCCCAGATGGCGGCGATGAGCGGTGCGCCCTGTCCGAGGGCATAGCTGACTGCGGCTCCGGCCGTGCCTGCTGAGACGTAGTTGAGTCCCGTACCGAGGCACCAGATTGCACCGCCGAGCATTCCGACGAGATGGGTCTTCGCATCACCCTTGAAATAGTCCGCGAACCTGACGCCCGGCTTGGAGGAGTCGTTGATCGTGAACACGCAGTTGATGAGGAAATTGCTGACGAGGACGCCGAGGGCAAAAATCACTGTCCCTGAATATGGGGTAAGCATCCCCTGAGCAGGGTTGTGGATGTTGTCGATGTCGATTCCGTTATAGACCAGAGCGGAGAAGAAGGACATGATGACTCCGGCAAGAACGGCATAAATCAGTCCCATGCGGTTTTCCTTAGGGTCCCTTTCAGACTTGTCGACCTTGCCGGAAGCGACGCCGTTGCAGACAATCGCGACCACGACAAGAGCTACGCCCACAAGCAGGAGAGGCACGTTCGTAGCCGGATTCGGATGGAAAATCAGATTGTTGACGACGCCCACGACGAGAGCGAGCCCTACGCCGAGAGGGAAAGCGACCGACATTCCCGCCTTGGCTGTCGAAGCCGAAAGAAGAATGTTGGAAACATTGAAAACGACGGCTCCGAGAAGAATCCATGCGATGCTGTTGATGTCGGCCTGGGCAAGGTCATTGATGAAATGCCGTCCTTCCGAACCGAATGAGCCGAGGGTGAAGGCGAGAATCAGGGAGAACAGGAACATTCCTATCACGTAATCCCAATAGAAGAGCTCATATCTCCAGCTCTTCGCGGCCATTTTCTGCGTGTTTCCCCACGAGCCCCAGCAGAGCATTGTGATGAAACAGAGGATGACCGCCAGAAATTGACTGTTTGCGATGAACATAGTATCAAATTTAGTTTTGTTGATATTTCATTATTGCGGGTTATTCATTTCGACATTCTCATAGTCTCTGACTTTCCACGGTCCTACTCCTCCAATTCCCGACGATATGGTATCGACGGCTGGGCTCCGGCGCGGGTCACGGAGATTGCGGAGGCCTTCGCCGCGAAACGGCATGCATCCTGAAGACTGCGCCCTTCGGAAAGCGCCACACAGAGGGCACCATTGAAGGTGTCTCCGGCCGCAGTGGTGTCGACAGCCTTGACAGGGTTTGCAGGAATGACGCCCCTGAAATCCTCAGAGAGCACATACGCACCCTTAGAGCCGAGGGTTATCACAACATTCTTCACCCCCTTCGCAACAAGCGCCTCAGCAGCGGCCGCTGCTTCCGCCTCGTCTGTCACAGGAAGTCCCGTGATGAGCTGGGCCTCCGTGCGGTTCGGGGTCAGGAGCCAGAGTCTCGAAAGGAGCGCGTCTGAAAGTTCAGCGGCGGGAGCCGGATTCAGAACGAGCCTCGTGCCCGCCTCGAACGCCCGTGCAGCCGCATATTCGACGGTCTCCATCGGGGTCTCAAGCTGCATGAGGACGAAGTCGGCTCTTTCAATTTCTTTCTCCGCCGCATCTATCTCAGGCTTTCCCAGTTCGGAATTCGCTCCCGGAGCGACGACTATCACATTTTCCGCGTCAGCGTCCACAAAGATGGAGGCCACCCCTGAAGGCACGCCTTCCTTCACAGAAACGAACGACGTGTTCATTCCCTCCTTGTCGTATCCCTCAAGAGAATCTTTTCCGAAAAGGTCATCCCCAACGCATGCCACGAAAGTGACGTCGGCGCCGAGTCTCTGCGCGGCGACCGCCTGATTGGCGCCCTTTCCACCGGCAGCCATCATGAAATGGCCTCCGAGCACGGTCTCTCCGGGTTCCGGTATGCGTGATGTGTTGATTACCAGGTCAGTGTTCGCACTGCCTATTACAACGATTTTTCCCATTATTTCGCGTGTTATTATTATCCGGTCTCATTCCCGTCCTGTGCCGGTATGCTAGGTCATCCCTTATCTCTTGGCACAAACGATTGCGCAAAAATATTCATAAAACAAGGAAAAATATCGCATACATGGCAATAAATTTCATTAGGCAGCGAAAAATTTCTGCACAAGAAATTTGATTTTATTGCGCAAATGTCGTAGATTCGCTGGAAATAATCACATATAACACCAAAGGAATGAAATCCACACTTGAAACCATCGCCGAGCGTACCGGCTTCTCAACATCCACTGTATCAAGGGTATTGAGCGGAAAGGCGAAGGACGGCAGAATCTCCGAAAAGACTTCGGAAATAATCAGAAAGGCTGCAGATGATATAGGATACACTCCGAACATTCTCGCGCAAAACCTGCGCAAGGGAAGGACGTTCACCATCGGGCTCGTAGTCCCGGACATTTCCAACCCCTATTTCGCGGAAATCACGAGCGTAATAGTCGCCGAGGCGAAGAAAAGCGGCTACACCACCATAGTCACCGACACCATGGAGAACGAGGCGGCGCAGAAAGACTCGGTCTGCGCCCTCGTGTCGAGGAAGGTCGATGGAATGATTATAGTCCCCTGCGGCTCCGACCCGAAGTTTCTTGAGGAAATCAACGCGCAGACCGCGCCGGTCATACTTGTGGACCGCTATTTCGAGGACTCGCGCCTGCCATACGTGGCGACGAACAACTGGCAGGGAGGCTTCGACGGCACGAACATCCTGCTGCGCAACGCCCACAGGAAGATTGCCTGCATCCAGGGGAATCTCGATTCCACCCCGAACCGCCGGCGCATAGAAGGCTACAGGGCGGCTCTCCGGAAGGCCGGACTGGAAGATGAGGAACGGATTGTCGGAAACGACTTCACGGTCCAGAACGGATATATTGAGACCAAGCTGCTTCTCGGCTCGCCGGAAAGACCCACGGCCATCTTCGCCCTGAGCAACACCATAGGTCTCGGAGCCATCCGGGCCATCCGCGAGGCCGGCCTGCGCATCCCGGAGGACATCTCCATAGTCTCCTTCGACAACAACATCTACCTCGACTACCTAGTCCCTGCCGTCACGCGCATAGGCCAGAGGGTCGAGGAAATGGGTCGGATGGCAGTCAAGCTGCTCCTCGAAAGCATCCGCGGCCAGCGCAAGATAGGCTCCCAGATAGAACTCTCCACCGAGACCATCCTCCGCGACTCCGTAGCCATCCCGCACGCCTGAGCCTCACTGTCACTATTCAAACAAACAGAAGTATAAATACGACTAAAAATCCGTACATTTGCAAGGTATGCAGTCATAATGGTCGCTGAACTCAATCATATCTCGGCAAATGCCGGCGAACGTCCCTCAGAATTCGCGGAAAGAGTGGGACGGGAATATGCCGATGTCTCCAAGCAGGACAAAAAGAAGCATAAGGGACAGTTTTTCACGCCGTATCCAATAGCGGCATTTATGGCCGGGCTTGCAAACACCGCGAAACATAGCGATGGCATATCCATTCTGGATCCCGGTTGCGGATTGGCCATCCTGTCCTGCGCGCTGATTGAGCACATAATCGAGAATACCAAACCGTGCCACATCTGTCTCCAACTATATGAAACAGACAAGAATGTCATTCCACTGACGAAGCAGGTTCTTTCATATCTACGGGAATGGTGTAAAAGCAGAGGTGCCAATATAGAATACCAACTGAATGAGAGCGACTTCATTCTGGAACAATACGGATGCCTGAATGATTCGGACACATTGTTTGGAAATGCATCCAAATACGAGAGATTTGACTTAATCATATCCAATCCGCCTTATTTCAAACTCGCCAAGGACGACATTCATACTCGGGTGTGTTCCGGCATAGTGGACGGGCAGACAAACATCTACGCCTTGTTTATGGCACTCTGCGCAATGCTGATGAAAAAGAACGGCCAAATGATATTCATCACGCCGCGAAGTTTCGCATCCGGAAGGTATTTCAAGTCTTTTCGGGACTTTCTCTTCAAACACGTGCACATCAGCCTCATTCATCTGTTCAACACAAGAAAAGACACATTCTCTAAAGATGAAGTGTTGCAGGAACTTGTAATCATGAGCATGTATCCAAAAGGTGGAGAAACAGACATTACGGTTTCATTCAGCCAAGGCATCAGAGATTTGTCCTCCCCTTCCGTGAAAACATATCCCGCAACGGAGATTGTGAATCTGTCATCCGAAGAGAAAGTCGTCTATCTCCCGGTCAATGAACATGATGAAGCGACACTTCACCTGTTCAGGTCTTGGGACGGCAACATGGAGAAATACGGTATACAGATTTCCACAGGTCCTGTTGTGGCATTCCGAGCTTCAGAATACATCGTCAACGAACCTGAAGAAGACACTGTTCCGCTCTACTGGCTCCATAATGTAGTGAAAATGCTGTGTGACCACCCTATCAGAAAAAAGGGGAAAGGACAATACATCAAAATGTCGCAAGCCACGAAAGCATCACTCCTGCCAAACAGTAACTATGTGCTGCTCAGACGGTTCAGCTCAAAGGATGACGGAAGCAGATTGGTTGCAGCCCCATATTTTGGGAATATGACACAGCATGAGTCCGTTGGCATTGAAAACAAATTGAATTATATTTACAGACCGAAAGGTCGCCTCCGTCGCGATGAAGTTATGGGACTCACTGCCCTGCTGAATAGTGAAATATTCGACACATATTTCCGGACTTTCAACGGGAACATTAACGTGAGTGCAACGGAGATGCGAATGATGCCCCTTCCTCCGCTTGATGACATCAAAGAAATCGGACGTCGGATTATATTGAGAAACAATTACTCCATGGACTATATCAATGACCTGGTCCTGGGCTATTTTAAGATTAAGCAATGAGCAGCAAGTCGCAGCAATTCGCCGCCGAGTATAGAATTTCCCACGATAAATATGCGGCAGAGAGGGACTTGCATCGCATCCCTCTTGTCATAGAAAGAAACGAATACTATCTCTCGCCCGGCGAGCACAATGAAGTGCAGGCAGCCGTAGTTGAAGAATTTGCACCTGTCTTTGCGCCCGGCGGGAGACTGCTTTACATCGGCGACACCGAGGATAAGAACCTTTATATAGATAATTGCAGGTTGGAGACTCTAAGACTTCCAGTTACTGAGCACTCGAAACTTCCTGACATAATAATCAGCAATGACAAGAGGGAATGGCTGTTTCTGGTTGAAGTCGTGACTTCACATGGCCCAATGTCAGCCAAACGCGTCATTGAGCTGGAAGAGCTTACAAAAGACTGCCCCTATGGAATCGTGTATGTCACTGCATTCCCGAATGCCAAAGAGTTCAAGAAATATATTGATGAGATTGCGTGGGAAACAGAAGTCTGGCTTGCCGACACCCCGGCTCACATGATTCATTTCAATGGAGACAGATTCATCGGGCCAAGGAAGTAAGACGTCACTATACGAGAGAAACCGCCCAGCCGTCGATGGTTCTTGTCGCGGTGGATATGTTCACCCCGACTTTAACGAGACGCTTGCCATCCTCGAAACGATACGGGATCATATAGCCCTTGTCGTCAATCTGCTTCAGGGCAGTCTCCGCCGTGCTGTCAACCTTGAATTCAAAGACATAGATTGAATCCTCCGTCCAGCACACGGCATCCGCACGCCCAACCGCCGACTTTTCTTCAGTGCGGATGTGGTAGCCCAGCAGGGAAAAAATCAGATAAATAATCGTCTGGTAGTGCTTCTCCGTCTTGTTTTCGAGGTCGTTCGGCATCCCCGCGAGAAACGACTGCATCCGCGACAACGCCTCATCAACATCTCCCTTTCTCAAGGCGGCATTGAAACGGAGCACAAAAGAGGAACCGGACGGGTTGTTGCCATTGTAGCCGGCCAGCAGCGAGTCCAGGAATCCCGTGCGCACTTCCTTGTTCGGATAGCCGAGAGTGTAGCTGTCGAGGCTGCGGTCATAGTCCTTGATGGTCAGATAGCCGGTCTGATAGAGAAGAGGTATCGGGTTGTCCGTGAGTTCCGGAGACACATTGAACTCATTGACGGAGACATACTCCATCCTGTCAAGTTCACGCTCGTCAAGGGGCTTGCGCTCAAGTCTCTCTATCAGATAAGTCGGAGTGGCCGTTTCAAACCAATAACTTCCGAAACGCCTGTCAGAAAAGGCATTGAGCAGGCTGAACGGATTGTATATGTCTTCAGAACCGGCGCAGAAATGGTAGCCGTCGTAGTTTTCCTTCAGAAGTTCCAGCGCCCTCTCATAGCTCACGCCCTCCGCTGCGGCAAGAGCCTCTATCTGATCGGTGAAATCACGCTCAAGCTCCGACTGGGAGATTCCGCAGACCGCGGAAAAATCCGGGAGCATGGATATGTTCTTGAGATTATTGAGTTCGCTGAATATGCTGAGCTGCGCGAATTTATTTATTCCCGTTATGAAAACGAAGCGCAGATAGGGGTCGAGACTCTTTATCGGGCTGTAGAAATTCCTCATTATCTGACGCATGGGCACTAACCGTTCCCTGTCGTTCATAACATCAAGAAGCGGAGCGTCATACTCGTCTATGATAATGACGGCTTTCTCTCCAGTCTGTTCGACGGAACGGTGTACAAGTCCTTCCAGACGCTGGTTCACGCGGACATCTTTCTCTCCCCGTCCATAAATCCGCTCATAGGCATCCAGCTTCTTGTCCAGCTCCTCAAGCAGCTGCTCCTCATTCATGTGCTTTGCTGTTGACATATCGAAATGAAACACAGGATGCTTCACCCATTCAGTCTCAAGCCTGCCGGCCTCCAAACCGTCAAAAAGTTCCTTTTCCCCGGCAAAATAAGAATGAAAAGTCGATGACAGCAGCGACTTTCCGAAACGGCGCGGACGGCTGAGGAATACATATTTGAATTTATTGGCTATCTGATAGACAAGACCGGTCTTGTCCACATAAATATAATTTCCGGACACGATGTCCTCAAAAGTCTGCACTCCGATAGGAAGTTCTTTCATACCCATAACCGTCATTTTTTAGTCCGACGACAAAGATAGCAATTTATCGGTAAAGCACGTACCTGCCACAATAATGCCGCCACGGGACTTGCGACCCGTGGCGGCTGAAATCATTCACAAGAATGGTCTGTTTACTTCAAGTACGGCTCGGAGCCGGAGAGAACCCATACATCGGTGCTCCAGCCGAGGGATCGTGCCACTTCCGAGGCAGAAGGATAGTCCAAAGCCGATGAGGACTGAGCGGAAATGCCATGGTATGGGTATATGAAGGTGTGTCCATCCGCCGAACCCGTTACCTGCAACGGCATTGTGTCGTCGACATTTTGCTGGTCATACACGTCGCTGCAATATTTGGCAGTCAGAGTTGTCGTCGGATTTCTGTAGCAGTTTCTAAGAGTATTTCTCACTCCAGTGAAACCGACAATTATACCTGAACTTGCACCGTCCTCATTCTCGCGCGTTGCAGTGATGTTGTCAAACCATGCGATGCAGAGTTCTATTACGTTATCATAGTTCGCCGAGTCTGTTGACCAGCTAATCCCGGCAGCTCTTCCGACGATTCCGCCGACTCCGCACCAACCGGTTATCGAAGCAGAAGCTGACGCATAGCACGTTGATACAGAAGAGCCCGAGCCAAGGTCGCCGACTATACCGCCGGCTCTCTGCCCGGCAGTCATATTCCCGGAAAAGACGCAGTCCTCAACGGTCGCAACCTTGTTGTTCGGTGCAATGCCCAGGATACCTCCGACATCATTAGAGCACTTTATCGTGGACGAAGACTCACACCGGCGTACAGTCAAGGTATTCTCGTTCATTCCGACAATTCCGCCGCATCGGTCCTTTCCGATAATCGTACCAGCTGAAAGACATTTTTCAATTGTGGTTGCATCAGACACGATGCCGGCTATGCCGCCAGCATATTGTGACGCCGCATTCACTTCTCCATAGAACTTGCAGCCTGACAAAGTGCCTCCCTGATAATGCCCGACGATTCCGCCAACACGTTCTCCTGCACTCTTGACCGTCGCATAGACATCACAGTCCGTAATCTGCGCCCCTGCCTTGACTTCATAACCGACAATTCCACCGGTGTAAGTATTCGAGGTGCCTTCAGTGATCTCAACAGAGCCTCTGACGACACAACCGGAGATTATGTTTGTATTATCATTTGTTCTTCCAGCCACGCCACCAGCAGCGGTTCTTCCTCCTGTAGTGCCATCACCGAAGTTATTTATAACTTTTACATCAGCTTCGCATCCCCTAACGGTTGCTCCACGCATAATACCACACAAACCACCTACAGACTCGCTCTTGACATTGTTCGTCACAGTCACATTAACCAGCCGACAGTTCTCGATTGTCGCCTCACGCGCCGTGCCGCACAAACCACCTACCGGCTGCCCGACAGCATTGTTCGTGACAGTTCCGCTTGCCGTGACATCATGAACATAACCAGGCAGCCCAGCAGTCCCGATATAACCACCAATAATGCCAGAGCCGGTATTTCCGGTTGCCTCAACTGTCGCATTGACAAATTTCACATTATAGCAATTACCATAGAGTACCCCGAAAAAGCTTGCGTATGAGGTGTTCTTCGACTTGAGTCCATTAAGCGTATGCCCATCTCCGTTAAAATCAATGCCAAGATTGTAGGCCCAAGAAGGTTTGCTTGGGTCGTCGCTGGCATTATACCCCGGATTCAGCGGCTGCCAATTGTCGATTGAAGCCATGTCGATGTCGTTCATCAGCTTAAAATACGTCGTCTGCCCCTTCACGAGCACGGATTTCATAGCCAAAAGGTCGAAGGTCGTGCTGAGCTTATAAGGGTCAGCCTCGGTGCCGGAACCTTCGAGGACAGCATTCCAGTTCCCGTCATTGAGCTGGATTGTATTCACATGGCCGCCAGCCAGACTGATGTCATCGGTGACAGAAAAAACTTTCCTGAAAGAGACGCCGTCCGCCACGACAGTAACGGTCAGTTCCGTGCCCTTCGCGATGACCGTTTCCGTCCACGATGACATCATATATGCTGTAAACACATGGTCGGCCGGAACATCAGCATTCTCGAAAGACACTCCGAGCGAGTTCGTCTTCGCAGAGCCGGCATTGTCTGTGAAGAAAATCTCCGATGCTGCGGAAAGCGTAACGCCGTTCACCTTGGTGACATATTCCGGCAATTTCATGTAAAGTTTCACCGCACCATTGAGTTTCACATTTTCTCCGGTAAATGAAATATTCTGAATATCCGCAAGTTCCGTAGCCATGGCGTTGAGCTGAAGATGCGCCGTGGATGCGTTGCCCGCCTGAACCTGCCCGGTGTATGAACGCGCTCCGAGAGCATCGGTCGTCTCATAATTTCCGGGATATACCGCCGTAAACTTCGTGCCTTCGAGTTCATTGCCCTCAAAAGTCGCCGTCTTGCCGTTTATTTCCTTCACGGAATATGTCTCCGACTTGCCGGTTTCCGAAATGACGCGTATGACGTCCGTCGTCTCCCACGAAAGTTTGAGCGCGGACTCGCCCTCCGCAAATGCCACCTTAGTGTCGAGTTCTTCCGGAAGCGATGCCGTGATGGTAATCTTGTTCTTCGTCTTATCGCCTTCTCCATTCCCGGAAGGCTCCGTCTCTTTCGCACAGGAAACGGCAGAGAGCGCGGCCATGGAAGCGGCCGCAAAAATGTCAATTAAATGTCTTCTCATGTCCATGTTGCTTAAAATTCTTCAGTGTAAATTCTGTTTTCCTCAAAATCCTTCAACTGCGACGACAGGCAAAACCCGCCCTCGACGGAAAGATTCACTTCATTGATTTCCGGACGGGAATATCCCCTCTCGGCAGTTTCTAAAACCTTGATATTCATAAACCTACTATTTTATGGCCGCCCGAAAACCAAAGCCTCGCATCGGACGGCCGGTAAATATTACTTCTTAGTGTCCATTATCAGAATCGTGGTGGAAAGATTCCTCTCGCCGGAGTGGTCAAAGCCGCCGCGGTCGGTAGGATAGTTCACCACATGCGTGTCCGAGTCGCCCTGACCCGCGATGCAGAGGGTCGAGGAGCCGCCGCCGTCCATATTCAGGGCATATTGAGGATTGAAATTCTCCTTCAGGAAGAATGTCAGCTCGCGAGCGTTCATTCCTTCGGCGATATCAGGACGGCGTCCGTCAACGACCACCATCAGGAAATGATTGTCCGCAGTGAGCGCAACGGCAGTTCTCGGATGCCGCACGCCCTGATGGCGGATGGGATTCTCGTAATTGAGAGTCTCAAGCTGTTCCTGTGTGTAGCCGTCCGGGACGAAGTTGGCACCGACAGTCTCGTAATTGTCTATGAGCATCGGGGCAGAGGAAAAGATGTTCGCCTCCGTGCGCTTGTTATAGACGGCACGGGTCTTATCTACATTGCGGTTGCAGTCCTTCGCGGAGAACTCTATCTTCACGCCCTGCTTCCCGTCGGAATAGACGGCGGCCTCAGCTTTCCACTGCGGTACGCCAGTGCTCATCACCGTCTCGTTCGGGATATCGAACTTGACCACGCCGTCGACCTTGATGTAGCACGAACCGTTCTCGTAGGCCGCGTTCACTGCCGCGACAGCGCCAAGTCTCTTCATTGTCGCGGAAGTGGCGCAGCTCGGCTCATGATAGTCGAATTTCACCTCATACCTGTCAGAGTTGAGATCCACGTCAAGCACTGAGACAATCTGCTCCGCCCCCGAAATGTCGTCATGCCCTCTGAAGGACTTATAGACCAGCCCGTCACTAACCTTGACTTCGGACCATTTCCCCTGTTCCTCCGTCTGGGCGACAGAAGGTGCGCTGTCCTCGGGCACGAACGCCGAATTGTCCTGCGGCTTTGCGCAGCTCCCGCAACCGGCAATAAATATGATGAGGGAGAAAAGAATATACCTTGTTCTGAGTGTTTTCATGTTCATATTAATTATTTGAAAATCTTCATATTGCAAACATGCGTTTGCCGGTCTCACGCAGACGTGGACCGCTCGCGCTTATCGTAAAGAGTCATTTTTTCAGAGAAGGAACCGCCTTCGAGAAATCCCACACTGACGTGTCCCAGCCGAGGGACTGAGCCGCGCTTGAGGCCGTCGAGCCTGCTGGGGCCGCCTTCCCATGGTATGGATAGATGTAGTTGTATCCCGCAGGAGTGCCGGTTATCACGAGCGGTGAAGACGGGCCAGCGTTTTCCTGATCGTAGAGGTCGCTGCAATAGTTAGCCTTGAGAACAAAACCAGGCTTACGCAGGCAGTCCTCCAGCGTGTTGTTCAGTGCGGTGAAGCCTATAACAGCACCGTTCCCGCTGGCACCAGCATAGTCATTGTCGTTACGTGTCCCGGTGACACTGCCGTTCCATGCGAGGCATTTGGTAACCTTCACTCCGAAGGTTTCTCCATATTTCCATCCGCCGCCGCAGGCTCTTCCGACAAGTCCTCCGACAGCAGCCTGTCCCTCAACCCGAGCATCGGACAAGCATCTCGTGACAACCGTTTTCTTCAAGACATCGCCCGCGATGCCGCCGACAAGAACATACTTGCCAATCACCGAGCCGGTACTGATGCAGTCTGAAATCTCCGAATCCGAGCCGTCTTTCCGGACGCCTTCCGACAGGCCGACGATACCGCCTGCTATGCGGTCTCCCGTGCTCACGTCACCGCTGAAAAGGCAGCGGCTGATGACTCCGCCCTGGAAATGTCCTATGATTCCGCCGACACGCTCACGATCTCCGCTCACAGTTGCCTTCACCTCGCAGCCCGTCACATTGGCATCGCCGACAGACTCCCAGCCTATGATGCCGCCGGTATATTTGCCCTTGTTGTTTGTAACCTTTCCGCTGACGCTGCACCCGGAAATCGTGACCCCGGCGTTCGTCTTTCCAAGTATTCCGCCGCAGGCAGCCTTCTGTTTGTCATGAATGACATCAGAAATCACATTCACCGAAACGCTGCAGTCCCTTAGCGTCGCGTTTGCCGCCACTCCGGCAAGGCCTCCGGTGTGAACCTCTCCGGCAGCCTCATTGGTGACAGTCACGTTTGCCTTCACATTGGAAACTTCTGCCTTGATGCCGCCATTTGTTCCGAGCCACCCTCCGAGAAGCCCGCAATTGCCCGACACCCCGAGCACCGTGGCGTCAACAAACTCCACATTCTCGCAGACTCCGTTGAGCACGCCGAAGAAACTTGCATAATTCGTGGCATCGTAGCAAGAGAAATTCGCGATCTTGTGTCCTCCGCCATCGAAGTGGATTCCGAGGTCATAAGGATCTTCAAAATTGAGCGGGGTCCATTTCTGTTTCTTCAGATCGACGTCCGCATCAAGCCGCACGTGGACAGTCTCCCCCTTCTTGAGGACAGACTTGATATTGAACACCTGACCTGCCGTCCTGAGCAGATATGGGTCAGCCTCGGTTCCGGAGCCTTCCTTGATTTCCTCCGGTGTTATCGGCGCGTCCGGGTTCTCGCCCTTGACATGACCGCAGACGTCCGCAATGTCCTTACGGGCAGCAAGCCACCCTAATGCCGGATAGCCGTTGGCAGCGGCGCCGTCCGTTGCCCACGGATCGCCCCAGCCGGCCACGACACCGCGAAGTTCCTCGTCCGTCTTGCCGTCGGGGTTCTGAAGATCAGTGAGAGTCTTGGCATAGGTGCAGGCATCCGAGTACCCTTGTCCGTTGCTGCTCACAAGCCCGACGCTCCCGGAACCTGAAACGGCGCTGTTCCATGCAACCACGTTCTGAAGATACGAGCTGCCGGAAACATATCCGGCAATCCCTCCGCAGTTTTTGTCTGCAGTGATTCTTCCTGTGGCATACACATTCGTCACCGCGCCGCCGTCGAGCATCTTTCCGACAATTCCGCCGCCCTCTCCGGATGAGCTTACTCTCGCAGCAGAGTAGCAATTGCTGATTTCACAGAAGCGGGGAGAATATGCAGTACCCGTCATTCCGGCAATGCCTCCCGCAGGAGCGCCGCTGACGGAACCGCTGACATAGCAGCCGGTCACGCTTCCGACAAAGTTGCTGCTCTTCGGCGAACGGATTCCAAGGTAGCCGGCAATGACTCCGGAGGCGTTGGAACCGGAAATTGTCGCATCAATGAATCCCACATTACGGCACTCTCCGCAGAGGATTCCGAAAAAGCTGGAGTAGCTCTGCCCCTTGCAGCTGAGGTTTTTGATGACATGACCGTCGCCGTCAAAGTCGACGAAGAGACTATATGGCTCCGCATTGTTCAACGGGACCCATGCGACATCCTTCATGTCAATGTCCGCAGACAACTTGAAGTAGACCATCTCCTCAGGAGAGAGAGCCTTAGGCATATTCGCCACGTGCTTCGCCGTAGCGAGGATGTAGGGCGATTCCGGAG
Organism: Bacteroidales bacterium UBA6360; assembly: GCA_002440085.1. Taxonomy (GTDB): domain Bacteria; phylum Bacteroidota; class Bacteroidia; order Bacteroidales; family UBA932; genus Cryptobacteroides. Next base: position 17,781 of record DJRM01000127.1, on the reverse strand, counting down.
TTCCGAAGCCGGACGCGAACGCTCCTCCGAGCCCGCCGTTGTCGTCATCCGATTCCTCCGATCTGTCCGGCGGTATCCGCGAATATGAATCCAGCGGATTATAGTGGCACGACAGTGCCAGCATGAGCGTCAGCAACGCCGCGACGACATATCCCGATATATCATATATCCTTTTCATATATACACATTTGTTTTACTACCATCCTTTGTTCTGTTCGATTTTCCCGCCCGTCAGGATTATGTCCTCCTTCGGTATAGGATAGAAATAGTCACGCTCCTCGTCCCATGTCCTCACGACGTCGGAGAAGAACATTATCTTTCCGGAAGCGCCGTCGGAGAGCCTGTAGTCCTTGTCGATGTTGAACCAAGTGACATTTTCCTTCACTGACGGCTGTGTGCCGCTGTAGACGCAGATGTCAGCCGTGCCGTCGCCGTTCACGTCATAGGCCTTGCCCATCTTGTCGGCCGGAATATATATTCCCTCTATCTTCTGCCCTATGCTGGCGCCTGCCTTCCAGCGGATGAGGTCCCACCAGCGGTTCTGGCTCTCAAGCACGAGCTCAATCGTCCTCTCCCTACGGATTTCGAGAATCACGCCCTTGTTCGCGCCGGTGACGTTGGTGTAGCCGGTCTCAGGAGAGCTGAGGTAGGGGTCAGGAGCACCGTTCGCGTCGCTGAGGCTCATCACCGGCATCTTCGCCCTCCCGCGAATCTTGTTCACGGAAATATCGAGGTCGTTCTGGGTGATTTCTCCGAGCTCGGCCTTTGCCTCCGCGTAGTTGAGATAGACCTCGGCCATGCGGAAGAGCGGCAGGTCGTTGTAGGAAGCCGCGTTGGAGTTGAGGCTCGCTGTGGGGATGTACTTGTGCGGCTGATAGCCTGTTATGCAGTTCGCGAAATTCAGTCCCGTGGCGGTTCTGATGGTCTGGGCGAGACGAGGGTCACGTCCCGACACTTCGGAGACAAACTCAAGCTTGTCATAGTCCGGCCTGTCCGTAAATCTCGTCCCGTCGGCCATAAGGTAGCTGTTGACGAATTTCTTGGTGAAACCGCAGCGTCCTTCACCAGGAGTGTTGAAGGTGTTCAGAACCGAATTGGCAAGCGAAGACGCCTGATCATAGTCCCTTGCGAGAATAATTTCTACGGATTTTGCGTTGTCGGAGGTGAAGAGGTCACGATAAGGCTGCGAGCCGGAGGTGTAGAGCGAGTAGCCGCGAGATGCCGTCATGAGGGTGTTCGATGCCTCAACGCAGAGACGAAGCCATTTCTCGGAATCTGCCAGGCCATGGTACTTGCGGAATGTACCCTCGAACAAGCAGATACGGCTTTTGAGCGCAAGCGCGGTCCACCAGGTCACATGATATAGATCCTTCGTGCTGTTTTCCTTCTTGAAAAGCTCTATCGCCTCGTCAAGATCCTCGATGATGTGTTCCATCACCACATCGCGCGAATCCCTCGGCTTGTAGAGATCCGGATCATCGGTTCCGGGGACATGGTCAAGCCAAGGAACATCACCGAAGCGCTTCACCATATTAAAGTAGTAATGCGCTCGGAAGAACTTCGCAACACCCGTGTATTTTCTCACGGCCGCCTGATCGTCGCAATTGCCTATGTTCTCAAGCAGGAAGTTGATATGCCGCAGTGCCTCGAACGACCAGCCCCCACCGGTCTCCGGAACGGTACGGGTGAGACTGACCTCGCTCGCGAGCGGAATCCAGATCATGTTGTCGCCGATTTCCTTGTAGATGTTGCTTCCTCCCGGGAGGATGTCGCTGTAGAAACGGTTGGCATAGAGCTCCAGCTCCGACTCGTTCTTGAAATATGTCTTCGCCGTCACAGCGGCCTTCGGAGTGAGATCCAGAAGATTGCAGGAGCTCAGCAATGCCGACGCGAAAATGACGGATACAAATCCTTTTATCATTGATTTTTTCATATACATTGCCCTCCCGAATTAAAATGTTATGTCAAGTCCGAAAGTGAATGTCCGTGCATACGGGTATACCATCCCGGCGCCTCTCCCGTTCTTCCAGGAAAGGGATGACGAGGCCTGCTCCGGGTCAATGTAGCGGCTCTTCAGCGCAGTCACCGTGGCAAGGTTCTCGCCCGAGAAGTAAATGCGGAACTTGGTCATGCGCATCCTTTCAAGCCACTTCTTCGGAAGTGTATAGCCTATGGTGAGATTCTTCAGACGGCAGTAGCCAACGTTCTGGAGGTAGCGGTCGTTGACCGCCCCGAGCTCGCGGTTGCTCTTGAGCGCGACATATCCCCTCGGTCTCGGGAAATATGCGTCAGGATTGCTCTCCGACCAGACCTTGCTCATGAAGTCCTTCGGTATGAACGAGGTGTACGGACGGGAATACGGGCCCCAGAACGCGAGGTCTTCGGTGCTCGGATACATGTTCTGGCGTCCTATGCCCTGAAGCATAATCGAGAAGTCGATGCCCTTCCAACCGAGATTCACCGTTCCGCTGAAGTTGTAGCGAGGAAGGGAGTTTCCGATTATGACCATGTCCTTTATGTCGTCCGCGGACGTCGTCGGTTCAATCTTCCCGTTCCCGTCGAGGTCGAGAAACTTGAGGTCGCCGGCATGGAGTCCGTTATCCACTATCTCAGTGTTAATCATATCATTGACGGCGCTCTGATCCACCTGATATGCCATCGCGTCAGCGTTCGTCGCGAAAAGTCCGCCTATGCGGTAGCCCCAGATGTCGCCGAGTTTCTGTCCCACATACGGGCTCGCGAGCGTCCTGTTAGGGTTGTCATATTTCGTGACGTAAGAGACATTGTCGCCCAGACCGAAGCTTACTCCATAGCTGAAGTCGTCGCCGGCAAGCGCGAAACTGTCGTTCCACGAAACTGTGAATTCATATCCGTAGGTGCGCAGATCCGCCGAGTTGTTCTTCGGGGCGGCCGCACCGTAGGTCGACGGAAGTGCCTGGCTCTGCATAATCATATCCTTCGTGTCGCGGATATATGCGTCTCCGCTGAAATTGAGCCTTCCCCTGAACATCGAGAGGTCGAGTCCGAGGTTGTTTGTATATATCTTCTCCCATGATATGTCCGATGCGTTAGGATCCGACTCGTTCGCGTAATAGACCTTCTGTCCCTCGCCGAAACGGTAGTTGAGCTGGCTTGAGGTGGTGATTGTCTGGATGTAGTCGTAATATCCCACAGCGCTCTGGTTTCCGAGCGAGCCGTAGGAGTACCTGAGTTTCAGGTTATTGACCACGCTCTTCGCGTTCTTGAAGAACGGTTCCTCGCTGATTCGCCATCCGAGCGAGAATGAAGGGAAGAATCCGAAGCGGCGTCCCTTGGCAAAGCGCGAGCTGCCGTCATAGCGGCCGCTGGTCTCGACGAGGTAGCGGTCGGCGTAGGCATAGTTGAGACGGTAGAAGAATCCGAGCACCGCATAGTCGTTCTGACCGCCCCGAGTGTAGATGTTGTCGCCGACCGCGATATTGAAGTCGGAAATCTCCTCGCTCAGCAGGTCGTAGCGGCGCATGTAGTTGTTCTTGTAGTACTTATACTCGTAGTTCACCCCGGCCATGGCCTTGAAGTCATGCTTGCCGGCAAAGACGTCTCCGTAGGTCGCATAGGCATTGAACACGTTCCTGCGGGTGGTGTTGTAGCTCTCCTGAATCCTGTCCTTCGCAACGTCCGAGGATGCGGACATATAGAGAATCTTGCCGGGGATACGGGAATACGGAACATCGACGAAACGGTTGAACGCATAGTAAAGCAGATCCGTGTAGGAGTAGTTGGCCCTTATTTCAAACTGCCTTACAGGCCTTATCACGGCCTCGAAGGTGGTCCGCAGCTCGGTGTTCTTGTCCGCCATGTCATGCTTGCCGTACTCGGCGATGGCATGGGCTCCGTCCGTCACCGTGTAGGTCGGACTCGTCGATGAATAATAGACGTATGTGCCGTCAGGATTTATCGGGACTATGCTCGCGAGCGCGTGCTTCCAGGCGTTCGAGAAGTAGCTGCCGAACGAGCTGGAGCTTCCAGGGAACGACTGCTTTCGGCTCGACCAGTTGGTATTGTTGGTGATTTCGAGCCAGTCTGTGACCTTCACCCCGAGTTTTGTGCGGAATGTATAGTGCGTGTAGCGGTCCGGCTTTATGGCCTTGGCTCCAGTCTGGTCGTAGAAGTTGCCTGACACGAGGAAGCTCACCCTTCCCGCACGACCCGACACGCTCAGGTTATGATCGTGCGTCGGACGGGTGTTGTCGAACATGTAGTTGTACCAGTCAAAGTTGCCGTAGTACTTGTAGACACCGCCCTTCTCGACCACCCACGGCCTTGACGGATCCTCCACCTTGTCATTTCGGCGTATCCACAGCTCGTGGTAGTCCTCCGCGGTGTAGGTTGTATATGGCGTGCCCTGATAGGTTCTGAAGAACATGTCGTTGATGTAGGCGCTGTAGTAGCCCCTTGTCTCGAAATCCGTTGATACCGTGGCTGTGCCGAAAGTGAACTTGCCGTTATAGGAGACGTTTATCTTCTCCTCGGAAGGGTTCTTTGTCGTCACGAGCACGACTCCGAAGCCGGCACGGGCTCCATAGACAGCCGACGCAGAAGCGTCCTTGAGCACGCTGATGGACTCGATGTCGTTCGGATTCACGTCACGAAGGTCTCCCTCCACTCCGTCAACGAGGATGAGCGGACCGGTCGACGACGCGATTGATGTCACTCCACGGATGTTCACCGACGTTTCGTCACCTGCGCGTCCAGAGGTCTTGACCGTGACGTTAGGCATCGCGCCCTGAAGCATCTCGCCCACGGAGGCGGCGTTGCGGTTGCGCAGGTTGTCACCGTCCACCACAGCCACGGCTCCGGTGAGGTTCACCTTTTTCTGTGTACCGTAGCCGACGACCACAGTCTCCGTAAGGAACTGATTGTCTGGGGAGAGCACTATGTCAATCGGGGTTCTCCCGATGACTGGCACCTCTGCATCAGTAAAGCCCATGAACGAGACCACAAGTCTTTCATTCATGGCAACATCAACGCTGAAGTTTCCGTCAATGTCCGCAACGGCTCCTGCCCCGGGGCGTCCCTTGACCATAATCCCGGCACCAATCAGAGGCTCGCCGTCGGCTGATTTAACGGTTCCGTTCAGCGTGAAGCGCCCGTCCGGCCGTTCAGCCTTATTGTCCGCCACACGGCTCTCGGAGACGACGACAGTGCGGCCATTGACGCTGACCGACACCGGCTGTCCCTCGAAAACCTTTCTCACGGCTGTTTCCACGTCAACATCCGTCACCGACACGGAAATCCTTCTCTCCATGTCTATCCCTGACGACTTGACGACTACTGAATATCCATAATGGGACTGGATTTCAGCGATCACCCTCGACACGGTGGCATTGCGCATGTTCAGCGATATGCCCTGGGCAGAAGCCAGCGCACACGACAAAACAACAGCAGCCAATAATGTGATGAGGGTCCTGACAAAGAATTTCAGGTTCATCTTGCAGTTAGTTTTATTTTGTTGTTATTGTGATTAATCCTGAAATGCCTCTCGACATTGAGGGCATTCAGTATCTCATCGAGATTCTCCCCGTTTATGAATGACGCGTAGTATTTCTCCCCGGCGATGCTGTCCTCCACCGAAATCTCAGCCTTGAAGCGGCGAGAGAGAGTCTCGGCAATCTCAGAGAGCGTGGCATCAACGAACTGCAGACCGTCAACGTCCAGGACGCGCTCATAGCTATTGACATCGAAGCGCAGACGCCGCACGCTTCCATTTTCCTTATCATAGCGTATGATGTCGCCCGGAACCACCCTCACAGATGTCCCGTCGGAGTGCATGCTGAGTTCGACCGAGCCGCTGAGAAGAGCCACCTCGTCGTTGCCGGCATCCATGAAAGAAGACACATGGAAGCGTGTTCCATGGACAATCACGTCCATGTTGTCCGAAACCGCTATAAACTTCTTTCCCTGGTCTTTCGTGACGTCAAACAAGACGTCGCCACTGATGAAGACTTTCCTTTCGGAAGAGGTGAACCGGTCCGGATATATGAGACGGCTGCACGGACCGAGCTTAACGGAAGTGCCGTCAGGGAGTTCCACGGAAGCGTTCTCGGCGTATGCCGTCGAGAGTTCGCTCCAGACCGCCTCCGGCTCGCCGTCGGTTCCGAAAGCCAGCCACAGGCACGCGGCCATCACCGGAATAAACAAGGCAGCGGCAATGTTCGCGGCAATGTGCAACACGCGGCGCGGTTTCCGTTTCCCGCCCCTTATGTCCGTCCGCTCCGCAAATTCCGAGAATGCTGCTGCGCCCTCTGAAGCGTCCTTTCCGGAAGCCTCGCTCTCCGCCTGCCTGAGCAGTTCCTTAAGAACAACATCGCCCTGCCGGGTGTCCTCATTCTCCAGAAGCCAGTCCTGGAATTCATTGATATTTTTATCGAAATTCGAGTTCATAACACATAATGAACTCGCAAAGGGAGAGAATCCCCCAATCGGGATCTGAAATTTTCAGAGATTTTTCAGGTCGCTCCGGAATCTTAAGGCACGCTTATGAACGAACCTTGTTCTTCAACTCGCCGAGCGCCAGCGTGACATGCCGCTCAACCGTCTTCTCAGACAGCTTGAGTTCTTCCGAGATTGAACGGTTGGTACCCCCCCCCAGTTTAAGGTCAATCACCTTCCTGCGCTGTTCCGGAAGTGACTTCACGGCCTCGTCAAGCAATTTCCGACGTTCGTCCAGAAGCAGTTCCTCTTCCACGGAAAGACCGGCTCTGTATGACGCAGGAGAATCTTCCACAGAAACGAAAGATTTGCGGTCACGCAAGAATGTGAAGGCCGAGTTTCTTGCAATCACATACAGCAGACTCTCTACCGATGTCTCCGGATCAAGCCTGTCGCGGTTCTTCCAAAGCTTCATGAAGACATTCTGAACAATGTCCTTTGACGCAGTCATGTCGCCGACAATCTTGCCCACAAAACGCACATAGACAGCATAGTAGCGAACAAAGAGGCAACGCCACGCCTCGGCATCACCCCTCTTGAGCCCGTCAACAAATTCCTTGTCATCCGCAGTCTTCATCCGTCATCAACTCATTTTTAAGGACTGCAAAGATAGAAAAGTTTTTAATACCCCCCCCCGAAGGCAAAAAAAATCCTCCGAAATCCGTTTGGGACTTCGGAGGATTTTCTGTGTTGAAGATTTTCAGACTATGCCTCGGCTGCAGGAGCTTCAGTTGCAGGAGCCTCGGTTGCCGGAGCTGCCTCGGTTGCCTCTGCCTTCTTGGCGCGGCTGCGGCGGGTGGTCTTCTTGGCCTCCTTCTTAGGAGCGGAAGCGAGAGCCGCCTCGTTGAAGTCAACAAGCTCGATGATTGCAAGGTCGGCACCGTCACCCTGACGGAACCCTGTCTTGAGAACCCTTGTGTATCCGCCCGGACGCTCAGCAATCTTAGGGGCAACGGTGCGGAAAAGCTCCGTTACGGCCTCCTTGTTCTTGAGATAGCTGAAAACGGTACGGCGTGATGCGGTAGTATCGTCCTTTGACTTTGTGATGAGCGGTTCAACGTACATCTGCAAAGCCTTTGCCTTGGCTACAGTGGTCTGGATTCTCTTGTGGAGAATGAGAGAGGTGGCCATATTCGCGAGGAGAGCCTTGCGGTGACCGCTCTTGCGACCAAGGTGGTTGAAAGCCTTATTGTGTCTCATACTTTATACGTTCTTTTTCTTTTGTTCAATATTATACTTGGTAACATCCATGCCGAATGAAAGCTTCATCTTGTCAACCAGAAGGTCGATTTCGTTGAGCGACTTCCGTCCGAAGTTCCTGAACTTCATGAGTTCTGCCCTTGAGTAGGATACAAGGTCGGCGAAGGTGTCGATGTCGGCAGCCTTCAGGCAATTGTACGCCCTCACTGAAAGTCCCATGTCGGAGAGCTTGGTCAGGAGGAGATGCCTCATGTGAAGCGACTCCTCGTCAAGTTCCTTTGTGTCCGACTCGATGGTGCTCTCAAGAGTGAGCTTCTTGTCGTCAGTGAACAGCTTGAAGTGATAGATAAGGATGTTTGCAGCCTCCTGAAGAGCCGTGTTTGGAGTGATGGACCCGTCGGTCACAATCTCCAGGTTCAGCTTCTCGTAGTCGGTCTTCTGTTCCACACGCCAGTTCTCGACGGTCCAGTTCACGTTGCGGATAGGGGTGTAGATCGCATCCACCGGAATGGTTCCGATAGGAGTGTTCTC
>DJRM01000127.1:7565-9506 GCA_002440085.1 Bacteroidales bacterium UBA6360 | reverse complement strand
TTCACGGACGGTTCGAGAGAGCAGATGTGAAGGTCAGGGTTCAACACCGTGAAAGAAGACAATCCTTTTGAGATTTCCTCAGCGGTAAACTCCTGCTTCCCGCTGATTACGATGTTTGCCACCTCCGAATCAACCGTGTCCACCATTCTCTTGAAACGTACCTGCTTGAGGTTCAGGATGATGTCCTGCATTCCCTCAACTACGCCCGGAATTGTGGCGAATTCCTGGTCAACCCCGGAAATCTTGATTGAGTTGATAGCAAACCCCTCTAATGATGACAGGAGAATACGGCGGAGGGCGTTACCGATGGTCTGTCCGTAGCCAGGCTCAAGCGGCCTGAACTCGAAACGGCCCACGGTGTCGGTGCCTTCAAGCATAATCACCTTGTCCGGTTTCTGAAATGCTAAGATTGCCATAATTGCTTTTTGGGTGTTTAATTATTACTTGGAGTAAAGCTCGACGATAAGCTGCTCGTTGATGTTCTCAGGGATTTCCTCGCGTACGGGAACGTTGAGATACTTTCCGGTAAGCGCCTTTGCGTCAAGCTCAAGCCATGAATACTTCGCGGCGGAAGCGACGCTGGCGGTGATTACCTCAAGGCTCTTTGACCTCTCGCGCACAGCAACTGTGTCACCCGGCTTAACCGTAGCGGAAGGAATGTTGCAGACCTCGCCGTTGAGAGTGATGTGGCAGTGGAGAACGAGCTGTCTTGCGGCCGCCCTTGTCGGAGCGAAGCCGAGACGATACACGATGTTGTCGAGACGTGACTCAAGGAGGAAGAGGAGGTTTTCACCCTTCTGTCCCTTCATGCGGGAAGCCTTCTCGTAAGTGTTGCGGAACTGTCTCTCAAGGACGCCGTAAGTGTATTTAACCTTCTGCTTCTCCTTGAGCTGAGTGCCGTACTCGGATTTCTTCTTGCGCTTGCTTGCGAGACCGTGCTGTCCCGGAGGATAATTTCTCTTTTCAAAGTCCTTATCCGTTCCGTAAATCGGCTCGCCGAACTTACGCGCGATTTTAGTACTTGGTCCAGTATATCTTGCCATAGTAATTCTTGCTTTAGATTGTTACACATTAAACCTTACGACGTCCCTTAGGGCGGCAACCGTTGTGCGGCATAGGAGTGACGTCAATAATCTCTGTAACTTCGATACCTGCACCATGGATGGTTCTGATTGCGGACTCGCGTCCTGCACCAGGGCCTTTGACATAAGCCTTTACCTTGCGGAGACCGAGGTCGTAAGCTGTCTTTGCGCAATCCTCAGCAGCTACCTGGGCTGCATACGGAGTGTTTTTCTTTGAGCCCCTGAAGCCGCTCTTTCCGGCTGATGACCAGCTGATCACCTGTCCGATGCTGTTGGTCAGGGAAATGATTACGTTGTTGAAGGTTGATGAAATATGAGCCTCGCCGCAAGCGTCAACCTTTACAACTCTCTTTTTTGCTGTTGTTGTTTTCTTTGCCATAATTCATCGACTATTTGGTTGCCTTCTTCTTGTTGGCAACGGTTTTCTTCTTACCCTTTCTCGTACGGGCATTGTTCTTGGTGCTCTGACCGCGGACGGGGAGTCCGAGACGGTGGCGGATGCCACGGTAGCAACCGATATCCATCAGACGCTTGATGTTCATCTGGATGCTTGAACGGAGCTCACCCTCAATCTTGTATTCGTTGGAGATGACGCTGCGGATGCCCGCAACCTGCTCATCGTTCCAGTCACCGCACTTGATGTCATAATCGATGCCAAGCTCAGAAAGAATCTTCCTTGCTGTGCTGCGGCCGATTCCGAAGATATAGGTCAGACCTATCTCTCCCCTCTTGTTGTTAGGTAAATCAACACCGGCTATTCTTGCCATAATTATTCTTAATGCTTAAATTGTTAACAAATCAGTGATTATCCCTGGCGCATCTTGAACTTCGGGTTCTTCTTGCAGATCACGTAGAGACG
>DJRM01000127.1:0-7495 GCA_002440085.1 Bacteroidales bacterium UBA6360 | reverse complement strand
CTAATGATTTTATTTATATCTGAAAGAAATTCTTCCTTTTGATAAATCATAAGGTGACATTTCGACTTTCACCTTGTCGCCGGGGAGAATCTTGATGTAGTTCATCCTCATCTTTCCGGAGATGTGGGCGATGATGACGTGACCGTTCTCAAGCTCCACCTTGAACATAGCGTTCGGCAGAGTCTCGATGATGACGCCTTCCTGTTCGATTGCTGATTGTTTCGGCATAAAATATCACATTAAAATTTAACACTGTTCTCGATGTATTCAAAGGTCGAAAGCTGCTCCGCGTGGCCTTTACGGACAACAACCGTAAGCTCGTAATGAGCCGCGTTCCGGTGATCCGCCGTGTGGACTGCCCAACCATTTTTGTCCAAATACACGTTTCTGGATCCTGCCGTGATCATCGGCTCGATACAAATCGTCATTCCGTTTCTGAGCTTCGGGCCGTGTCCCTGCCTTCCGTAGTTCGGAATGCCGGGAGACTCGTGCATCTGAGTGCCGATTCCGTGGCCTTCAAGCTCACGGACAACACCGAAACCGAACGACTCCGCATACGACTGCACCGCGTGTCCTATGTCGCCGACGCGTGCCCCGTCAACCGCCGCCGCAATGCCCTTGTAGAGGGATTCCTTCGTCACCCTGAGGAGCTCGGCAGTTTCGGCGTCCACTTCCCCGACAGGAAAAGTGTAGGCCGAATCTCCGTTGTATCCTCTGTAGTAAGTCCCGCAATCCACAGAAACGATGTCACCGTCCTTAAGAACGTAGTCGGACGGAAAACCGTGCACGACGACATCGTTTACGGACATGCAGAGCGCCGCCGGGAAACCGTCAAACCCGAGAAAGCTTGGTATAGCTCCGTTGTCTCGGATGAAAGTCTCGGCCACCCTATTCAACTCAAGAGTTGTCACACCAGGAGCGACCACCTTACCGACTTCCGCCAATGCCTTTGAGACGAGAATCGCGTTCTCGCGCATCAGCTCTATTTCTTCCTCTGTTTTCGGCGCAACCATTTTCCAATGAACTTTATCGAATTACATACCTGAACGTCCTTTCAGACGACCGGTCTTCATCAGTCCGTCATAATGACGCATCAAAAGATAGCTTTCAATCTGCTGGAGAGTGTCAAGAACGACTCCGACGAGAATCAGGAGGGAAGTGCCTCCATAGAAGCCCGCGAACTTGTTGTTGACTCCGAGCATCATTGCGAATGCCGGGAGAATTGCAATCAGGGCAAGGAAAATTGAACCCGGAAGAGTAACCCTCGACATGATTGAGTCAAGGTACTCTACGGTCTTCTTGCCCGGTTTCACACCCGGTATGAACCCGCCGTTCTTCCTCATTTCCTCGGCCATCATCGTCGGGTTGACAGTCACGGCCGTGTAGAAATACGTGAAGAGAATGACGAGAATCGCGAACACGAAGTTGTACCAGAAGCCCGTGTAGTTGCTGAACACGGCAGCCAGTCCCCTCGTCGCGTCAAATCTTGAGAAGATGAGCGGGAAGAGCATCAGAGCCTGGGCAAAGATGATAGGCATCACGCCGGCAGCGTTGATCTTCATCGGGATGTACTGACGGACGCCGCCGTACTGCTTGTTTCCGACAACCCTCTTCGCATACTGAACCGGGACCTTCCTCACGGCCTGCACCAGCGCGATGGCTGCCACAAACACGAAGAAGAGAACGATCAGTTCAACTACAAGAAGAAGAATTCCGCCGACAGCATTGCCCCACTTCGCTGAAATCTCGGCGCCGAGCGCGAACGGAAGGCGCGCGATGATTCCGACCATGATGATGAGGGAGATACCGTTGCCGATTCCGCGATCGGTGATTCTCTCGCCGAGCCACATCACGAACATTGTGCCGCCGATGAGGATTACTGTCGAAACGAGATTAAACCAGAAGTTGGACCAGCCGAGCTGATTGACAGCCACGAATGCGCTGGCAGGAACCTGCTGGTGAAGAGCGGCCATGTAGGCAGGACCCTGGATGCAGAGAATCAGGATGGTGAGATACCTCGTGTACTGATTCATCTTTCTCCGTCCGCTTTCGCCCTCCATCTGCATCTTGCGGAAGTAAGGGACGAAAACACCAAGAAGCTGGATGACGATGGAAGCCGAGATGTACGGCATCACACCCAGCGCGAAGATTGAGGCGTTTCCGAACGCACCGCCGGAGAACATGTCGAGGAGACCTACGAGACCTTCCTGGGCGAAGTCCTGCATCTTGGCGAGCTGGGAAGCATCTATGCCCGGAAGCACGATGAAGCTTCCGAGGCGATAGACAAGGATGAGAAGAAGCGTGTAGCCGATTCTCTTCCTGAGTTCCTCAATCTTGAAGATGTTCTTGATTGTCTGAATAAACTTCTTCATTATTGCTATTCGATTGTGTTAGCTTTTCCGCCGGCAGCCTCAATCTTCGCAATGGCGCTCTTGGAGAACGCGTTTGCAGAAACCTCAACCTTGGCAGTAAGTTCGCCGTTGCCGAGGACCTTCACGAGATCATTCTTTCCGGCATATCCGGCATCCCTGAGAGTGTCGAGCGTGATGACCTCAATCTTGTTCTCCTCGGCAATTGCCTGAAGGACAGCGACATTGACTGCCTTGTACTCAACACGTGTAGGGTTTGTGAATCCGAACTTAGGAAGACGACGCTGGATAGGCATCTGACCGCCCTCGAATCCGTTCTTGCGAGAGTAGCCCGAACGTGCCTGAGCACCCTTGTGACCGCGGGTTGATGTTCCGCCGTGTCCTGAGCCCTCACCGCGTCCGATTCTCTTCTCTCTTCCCTTGGAACCTTTTGCAGGTGTCAAATTATTCAATTTCATATTCTGTCCCTCCAATTATTTTACTTCTTCAACGGTAACGAGATGAAGAACCTTCTCAAGCATTCCCTTGGTCACAGGGGTGAGCTCGACTTCAACGGTCTGGTGGAGCCTGTGGATTCCGAGTGACGCGAGGTTCGCAATCTGCCTCTTTGTAGCACCGCTCCTGCTCTTAGTCTGAGTAATCTTTACTTTTGCCATAGTTCAGTCCTCCTTAACCTTTAAACACTCTGCTCATAGGAATGCCGCGGAGTCCTGCGACAGTGTAGGCGTCACGCATTTCAGTGAGAGCCGCAACGGTAGCCTTCACGAGGTTGTGAGGGTTTGAAGAACCCTTTGACTTCGCGAGGACGTTGTGGATTCCGACTGACTCGAAAACGACACGCATCGCACCGCCGGCCTTAACTCCGGTACCAGGGGCAGCCGGCTTCATGAAGACGCGCGCGCCGCCGAACTTTGCCTCCTGCTCGTGAGGGATAGTGTGGTTGAGAACAGGAACCTTCACAAGGTTCTTCTTCGCATCCTCTAAACCCTTGGAGATTGCTGTAGTGACCTCATTGGCCTTACCGAGACCATAACCGACAACGCCGTTCTCGTCACCCACAACAACAATGGCTGCAAAACTGAAGTGACGACCACCCTTAGTGACCTTGGTCACTCTCTGGATGGCAACAAGTCTGTCCTTGAGCTCAAGGTCAGATGTCTTTACTTTCTTAACATTTGTATTTGCCATAGTCTCAATTTTTTAGAAAATCAGGCCACCTTCACGGGCAGCATCAGCCAAACTTTTAACACGTCCGTGATAGAGGTAGCCTCCACGGTCGAAGGAAATCGTGGTGATTCCCTTGGCGAGGGCACGCTCCGCGATCTTCTTTCCGACGATTGCGGCAGCCTCGACACCGGTCTTGCCCTTGCACTCAACGGCAAGCTCCTTGTCATTTGAAGCGGCAGCCGCGAGGGTGATGCCCTTCAAGTCGTCAACAACCTGAACGTAAATCTGCTTGTTGCTTCTGAATACAACCATTCTCGGTCTCTCAGCAGTACCATTAACGACTTTACGAATACGGTAGTGAATCCTTTTTCTTCTTTCAATCTTATTCAATGCCATAACTTAGTCCTCCTATTATTTAGCGCCTGCTGATTTACCGGCCTTGCGACGAAGCGTCTCGCCGACGAACTTGATACCCTTGCCCTTGTATGGCTCAGGCTTGCGGAATGAGCGGATCTTGGCTGCGACCTGTCCGATAAGCTGCTTGTCGCAGCTCTTGAGGACGAGCACCGGGTTCTGACCCTTCTTCACCGGCTCGGCCTCGGCCTTGATTTCGGCCGGGAGCTGGAAGTGAATCTCGTGGGAGAAACCGAGGGCGAAGACTGCCATCTGACCGGCAACTTCAACACGATAACCCACGCCGACAAGCTCCTGGCGTACCGTATAACCCTCTGAAACACCTACCACCATATTGTGGATGAGAGCGCGGTAGAGACCGTGCATCGAGCGGTGACGAGGAAGATCTGTCGGGCGTGCCAGTTTAACTACATTACCCTCTACGGTGACAGTGATGTCAGGATCAACCTTCTGGCTGAGCTGTCCGAGAGGTCCTTTAACCTTAACCACGTTTCCGGCAGCGACCTCTACGGTCACACCGGCAGGAAGGTGTACAGGCAATTTACCAATTCTTGACATTATTCTTCAGTTTTTAGATTAATAAACATAACAGAGCACCTCACCGCCGACGTTGAGCTCCTTGGCTTCCTTGTCAGTGATGACGCCTTTTGAGGTTGAAATAACCGCGATTCCGAGTCCGTTCAGGACACGCGGCATGTTCTCGACATCGACATACTTTCTGAGGCCCGGCCTTGAAATGCGCTCGATGTGCTTGATTGCCGCAGTCTTTGTCTGAGGATGATACTTCAGAGCGATTTTAATTGTGTTGAAAGGAGTTCCTTCAACCACCTTGTAGCTGAGGATGTAACCTTTCTCGCAGAGGATCTTGGTGATTGCGAGCTTCATCTTTGAAGACGGAACCTCAACGATCTTCTTGCCTACCGCGTAGGCATTGCGAACCCTTGTAAGGTAATCTGCAATTGGATCAGTCATTTTTTAAATCCTTTAGTGGGATTTCACGACACCCGTAAGGTGCCCGATATCCGAATTGTTAATAAATATTGTAATGAATTGTGTCTCTGTTATTACCAGCTTGCCTTCTTGACGCCCGGGATGAGACCGTTGCTTGCCATCTCACGGAACTGGATACGGCTGATGCCGAACATCCTCATATAACCCTTCGGCCTTCCTGTAAGAGAGCAGCGATTGTGCATACGGCAAGGGCTTGAGTTCTTAGGGAGCTTGTCGAGAGCTGCCCAGTCACCGGCTTCCTTGAGAGCTTTCCTCTTCTCGGCGTATTTAGCAACCAACTTCGCGCGTTTAACCTCGCGAGCCTTCATTGATTCTTTTGCCATCTTATGTGTCTTTATTTGTTATTTTTCTTGAAAGGCAGACCGAATGCGGAAAGAAGCGCGTAAGCCTCCTCGTCGGTCTTGGCGGTAGTCACGAAAGTGATCTCCATTCCGAGAATCTTGGTAATCTTGTCGATGTCGATTTCCGGGAATATGATCTGCTCCTTGATTCCGAGGGTGTAGTTGCCCTTGCCGTCCATCTTCTCGGAAATGCCGTTGAAGTCACGGATACGCGGAAGTGAGATGCGGATGAGCCTTTCAAGGAACTCGTACATCTTCACGTTGCGGAGAGTGACCTTCGTTCCGATAGGCATTCCCTTGCGGAGCTTGAAGTTTGAAATATCCTTCCTTGAAGCCGTCACGATTGCCTTCTGTCCGGTGATTGCGGTGAGTTCCTGCTGTGCAACCTCAACGAGCTTCTTGTCGCCGGTCGCGTCGCCGACACCCTCGTTGATGGTAATCTTCACAAGCTTCGGAACCTGCATAACAGTCGAGTAGCCGAACTGCTTAGTGAGCTTTTCGATAATCTCCTCCTTATAGAGTTTCTTAAGTGCAGGGACATATCCTGCAGGTACTGTCTGAGCGGCCGGAGCGGCTGTCTGTTTCTTTGCTGCCATTACTTAATCTCCTCTCCTGATTTTTTGGAAACACGGACCTTAGTGCCATCCTCCTTGATCTTGAAGCCCACGCGTGTCGCGCCGCCCTTCGCAGGGTCGATGAGCTGAAGGTTGGAGATGTGGATTCCAGCTTCCTGTTTGATGATTCCTCCCTGAGGATTCTTTGCGTTTGGTTTGGTGTGCTTTGACACGATGTTGATGCCCTCGACGATGGCACGGTTCTTCTCCGTGAGAATCTCGAGCACCTTGCCGGTCTTGCCCTTGTCGTTACCGGCATTTACAAATACGGTGTCGCCTTTTTTAATTCTTTTCATAATGCTAAATCAATTAGAGGACCTCCGGTGCCAGTGAAACGATTTTCATATAGTTCTCGCGAAGCTCCCTTGCGACAGGGCCGAAGATACGTGTTCCACGAACCTCACCCTGGTTGTTGAGAAGAACGCAAGCATTGTCATCGAAACGGATGTATGAACCGTCCGGACGACGAATCTCTTTCTTTGTGCGGACAACCACAGCCTTTGATACCGAGCCCTTCTTTGCGTCACCGCCAGGGATAGCGCTCTTGACTGCAACAACGATCTTGTCGCCCACTCTTGCATAACGGTGACGGGTACCACCCAGAACACGGATGCAAAGGACTTCCTTCGCACCGCTGTTGTCTGCCACCTGTAAACGTGATTCCTGCTGTATCATTGCTACTTAACTTTTTCTACGATTTCAACTAATCTCCAGTTCTTTGTCTTGCTGAGAGGACGGGTTTCCATGATGAGGACAGTGTCACCGACACTGCACTCGTTCTTCTCGTCATGAGCAACGAACTTGGTGGTCTTTTTGACGAACTTGCCGTACATCGGGTGCATTTCCTTTGTCTTTACGGCAACGACGATGGACTTGTCCATCTTGTTGCTGACCACAACACCTATTCTTTCCTTGCGAAGATTTCTTTCCATGAGAATTCAAATTTAGTCCTGTTTCTCTTTTTCTGCAAGGACGAACATCATGCGCGCGATGTCCTTCCGTGCCTTCTTGATTTTTGACGTATCCTCTAACGGAGAGATGGCGTGATTCATTTTCATTGTAGAAAGGTTCGCTTTCTCAACTGCGATGCGGTCACGAAGATCTGCAACCGACATTTCACGTACTTCTGTGATTTTCATAACTTTCTGCTCTCCATTAAATTATTCGACATAGTCCCTGCGAACCACAAACTTGGTCGTGACAGGAAGTTTCTGAGCACCGAGACGGAGCGCCTCCTTGGCGATTTCCATCGGAACGCCCTCGGCCTCAATGAGAATACGGCCCGGGGTCACAGGGCATACGAATCCCTCCGGATTACCCTTACCTTTACCCATTCGGACTTCGGCAGGCTTCCTTGTGTAAGGCTTGTCAGGGAAGATTCTGATCCAGATTTTTCCCTCACGCTTCATGTAACGGGACACCGCCTGACGGGCAGCCTCAATCTGACGACCTGTAAGCCAACAATTTTCCAAGGTCTTGATTCCAAAAGAACCGAACGCAAGCTGGTTGCCCCTCTGGGCAAGACCCTTCATGCGGCCCTTTTGCTGCCTTCTAAATTTTGTTTTCTTTGGTTGTAACA
>DJRM01000048.1 GCA_002440085.1 Bacteroidales bacterium UBA6360 | reverse complement strand
TTTGTTTTCTTTGGTTGTAACATTGTCTTATTACTTTTGAATTATAAATTATTCAACCTTTCCCCTTAAAACATTGAGCGATAGACAGTTGGGCACACTACCCCTCAAAATTGGGACTGCAAAGATACGAAAAATTATTGAAACGACAACTTTTTCATAGAAAATTTCAAACTTTTTTGACCGCACTTTTCGCATATTAACTTTTGCATTCTCAAAGTATTACAGAGATTAATGAAAAATATATTCATTCATTTTCGACCGAACGAAAAACGACATCGACGAGTGGACGGAACAAAAACCGGGGCGCATATTTTCAGCTCCGATTGACGACACTACGCGGGAAATGATTATTTTTGCAGGATATGCGGAAATTCCGAAACAAGCGGGCATATACACAACAAACGCATACATATAATATAATGAAACATATCCGGCTCATATCAATTCTTGCCGTCTTCGTGTTCGGAGGCGCGGCATCGTCGTTGAGTTCGGATGCACAGGAGCGGTCAAAAAGGCCCGGGGGATGGTTGGAATACTCTGTGGAGAAGGGGGACACCGTCTATTATGACAGCATACGCCCGGCCCGCGTGTTTCAGAAAATGCCGAAGCAGAAGGGAAAGGAGTGGCGGAAATACTACAGGCTTGTGCACAATTTCAGCAAGGCCTATCCCTACGCGCTCGTGGCGAAGAGGATGGTGGAGGAGACGGACAGCGTGATTGCGACGAACCACCTGACGGGGCTACGGAAAGAACGTTACATCAACCACCTGCAGAAGGAGCTGTTCGGAGTGTTCGAGAAGCAGATGAGAAACCTCACCGTGACGCAGGGGATGCTGATTATGAAGCTGATAGACCGCGAGACCGGGCATACGTCATACGAGCTGATTCGCGGCTACAAGGGAGGCATCACCGCCGGCTTCTGGCAGGGCGTGGCGAGAATGTTCGACGAGGACATGAAGAAGCCCTACGACCCTAAGGGCGAGGACGCGCAGGTGGAGGAGCTGGTGCAGCTGTGGAAGGACGGCGACTTCCCGATGCTCTACTGGTCGCTGTTCTGGAAAGACCCTCCCGTGGTCGAGATACCAGAGAAATACCGCAGCTGGAAACCTGCGGAAGAGTAAGGTGGGTGTCTGTTCGGGCTGTTTTTACTCTAAATCAACGTTACGGCTCTTGAGATAGTCGTAACAGACGAGGAAGGCCCCAGCCGTCCAGCCCATAAAGTCGCCAGGCATCGCATACTCGCTCTTGACGTCAATGTCCCCCGTGACAGCGTTGTACTTTTCCCAAAGCTGCCCAGTTCCGCCATAAATCGAACTCACAGAGTCAAGATATTTCGCGGCAACCCGCCCGGATTCAAGCTTGAAGCCATATTTGTCCAGCCCGATGACAGCCAAAGTGTTGAAACTTGCCCAGGCGTTCGGATAATCCCACTGGAAATCAGCGGTGCGGCTTCCGTCCTCACACGCGGCAATGCCGTGAGCACATTCGAGTCTGCCGAGCGCCCTAACGAGAGACGCCGCCTGCTTGTCCGTTGGGATGCCTGCCCAGAGAAGGTTGAAAACAGCAGCGCTTAAGATATCGCTGCGCCGCTCTGTGACATAGTTGTAGTCGTAAAATAGGCCGTCTGACGGCTCGAAACAGTATTTCTGAATCAGCGCACAACGCGCTGCGGCCTTTTTGTCCCAAGTCCGCGCGCCCTTCAGCCCCAGTTCACGATAAAACCACGCGAAGTTCTTTTCATACAGATAGAGGTTGGCATTCAGGTCCACCGGGTTGCAGTCCGCTGCACAGCCGCCGAACCTCGGGGTGAAATCCCATCCGGTCTCGGCTTCCGAAAGAAAATTCGAGGCGATTTTCAGTTTCTCGTCGTCAGTGCGAGGAACATCCATCTCCGGAAACCGATCGGAGCAGAGATAGCGGTAGAAACCAAGCAGTTCAGCACGCTTCGCGCTGTTGTAGTGGCGGTTCAGCCCGTTCGGGGTGAGTCTTTCCGTCATCCAGAAGTCATATTCCTTCTTCAGAGTCTCCACTGCCCCTCGCAGCCAAGCCTTGTCTCCGGTCCTTTCATAGACATCGCGCACCATCATGCTCGCATACGGAGGCTGTGAACGGTTCAGCAGCCCCGTGTTTGCGGCGTTAGGCATATATCCGTATTTCTCGACGAGAAAGAGAATGTCATCGACATTGTTCTTCGCCTGCTGCAAGTCCCCGAGACTCAGAAGTCCGAGGTTTGTGAAATATGTATCCCAATAGAAAAGGTCCATGAATGTCGTGCCCTGGGCCTGCGGAACGCTGAACGGGTACGGAAGGCCTATGTGAGGCAGTGAGTCCACAATACGGGTACGGGTGGACATCGGCATCTTTTCGGAAATATGGCGGCGAGTCGCAATGTCCTCCGCGTCGACTCCATTCGTCTGAGCCGAGCAATAACCACCACAAAACGAGAACAATGAAAGCAGTATAAGAAATTTTCGTGTCATATAAGAAACTTAATCAGGGGGGATCACATTCTACAGAAGTTCCACGCCGTCGGGAACGGATATTTCCGAGTGAATCTTGCCGTCGGGCTGTTTCTCGTGGCGGACGCGAATTGCACCATACGGGGTCGGGAATGTACCCTCAACCCATTCAAGATCACCAAGATGCGGAGTTACGCGAACTTTTGTGCAGCCCGGCACGACAATCTCGACTCCGAGCACATGGCGACTGAGCCACGCCGTAGGGCCGGCCGCCCAACCATGGCAGAGGCTATGGCGGAAACCTTTATAACAGTAGGCGCCGAAATCACCGTGAATGTCCTTCTTGCCTTCCGGAACGAGTTCGTCTATGCCGGCAGCGTCCGGAAGCCAGTCGAGATTGAAGTCCTCCCAGAAAGTCGTCGCGCCGAGGTCGAGCATCGCGCCCCAATACTCACGAATGACGTCCATAGCACCCTTGTAGTCATCGCCTTTCGCCATCGCCTCAAGCATCAGGTAGCCATAGAATGTAGAGAAGCCGTGTCCGCCGTTGAAACTCAAGATGTCGCGATCGGCCTTCTTCGCGTCAGTAAGCCCGGCGAGGCTCATAAGGGCCGCCGCCTGCTTCGACCCGGGGGCATCCGGAGCCACGCCGGACTTGAGAAACTCGGAGTAGAGTTTTTTCGCCGGATTGGTAAGAAGCTTTTCCGCAGCGGCACATTCTTTCTTGAGCTGAGGATCATCGAATATGTCTCCAAAATCCTGCCCGGCCTGCATAGCAAGTACCATAAGGGCCTGGATTCCGACATCCTTTGCCGGTTTATTGCCTTCCGTCGGCCAGTCAAGGAAACGCGGACCGTTCAGATTTTCTCGCCCGTCAGGGGAGATTTTGGAGATGAGAAGGCGAAGCAGTCCTGCAATGTATTCACGAGACTCGAGAAGATTCTTGAAATCACCAGTATGCCTATACCAGTCGTGGCAGCAGAGCATCCACCATATCGAGTAGGTCGCCGAAAATCCGTTCATCCACTTCGGGAGCGGTGTTATCTCACGCATCCAGTCGAGAGTCTTGGGAATCACCTCGTTGTAGCCGAAAACCGCGGCGACAGTCATCACCTCCGGATAAGCGTCTCCCATCCAGACGAGGCGGTCGCGCTTTATGCCTTCTATGAGGAATTCCTGCATGCACAGATGAATCGTATAGGCGCCGGTCTCCCATATCCTGTTCAGACGTTCGTCGCTGCTGCGGAACGAACCGGAATATTCGATGTCACGCATTATGGATATGGCTCTGGCTTCCTTGAGTTTCAGCTCTCTATTGTCGTCAACGAGGTCTATGCGAACGAAACGGAAGCCGGAGTTTCCTATTTCCACGGCACCCATCATCGGAAGGGTGATTATCTGGTCGCGTATGGAATGGTCATTTGTCGCGCCTCCCTTGCCGCCGATTTCGGACATGGCCTCGCTCGCGGACTCGCCGTAGCGTACACGAACCTGAACGGGATCGCCGATTGGGCCGGTGACAAGCTGAAGCCCACCATGAAGTTCTTTCCCGTAATCGAGAAGTATCGCCGGATGCACTTCCTCTGAGGATGTCAGGAGGCAGTACGACTCCGGAGTGTCATTGTTACAGTAGGCCTGCCCATTGCCCGGCTTCAGAAGGACATCGGCGAGCCGCACGCCCTCGTCGCTCTGCCACACAACGCGGGACGGAGAAATGTAGGTTCTGACACGCTCATCGCACTCCTGTGCGTTCAAAATGGAGATTCCGCAAAGCAGAAGAACTGTAGAAATAAGAAAGGTGCGAAATTTTGTCATATAAAAACCTTAGTGTTAAATCATGTTGTCGAGGCATTGAAAACACCTAAATTATTACAAATATCGGGATATAATTTCGTCGCCGTGCGGACAATATGATTTAAGACTTTAGTTTTTTGACACAAGTCATCGACCCCTCTTGACGCCACGAACTATACATCACCCGACAACCCACTTCTCGACGGTGCGGCTCGCGGAGGAAATGTTCACTCC
>DJRM01000081.1:12695-14549 GCA_002440085.1 Bacteroidales bacterium UBA6360 | reverse complement strand
GCAACAGGTATCTTATCTACACGAAGGATCTGAACAAGGATGGAGAGACAGTAATGATTCCTGTCTATATGGTTGGACTGCTATAAATCGAGTACACCGGACGAGGAGCGTCTCGAGGTCCTGCATTGGGCGGAGGAGGCGAAGGAAACAGGAAAGAGCTGATGATTTATCGCAGCCTCTGAAAAGATATTCCTTAAATCCCAACTTCGCAAAATCAATAAATTTTCAATTTTGCGAGATAGAATATGTTATATGATTGTGTAGTAGAAACATAGTAACACCACACCATTGATTCTACGAAAATAATTGCGGTCGCAGATGGGGGTTCGCCAATTATATGAGATGGTTCGTGTAGGGATGATTTGAAGTGTTTCCGATATTTTCGTACCTTTGGACAAATTATAGAAAAAATGAAGAAAATTCTTGCCATGATTGCGGCTGTTGTCATGTCCGCATCATTTTCCTACGCCCAGAAGTCCTGGGAGAGCAACCCTTGTGCGTCGAAGGGCGAAATCGTCGCTCCGGTGCTCAAGAGTTCGATTGTCGATGAAATCGTTATAGTCTCTGACAATCCGGGCGAATGGAAATTTTCCGCTTCTGTAGAGTCTACGGAGGGCAAGGAAGTCATAAGCATCGTGATGGACGCCCCTCAGCCGTGCACTCCGGCTAAGTTCAACGTCTATTTCACATTCCCGCAGAAGGGCGTGTTCAACACATGGACTTCGGACGTCTCCTGCGGAACCCACCTCGACCCGTTTTGGGGCGGCAGCAACAACTCCAGCGCGCTCGCGTTCAGAATGCCGCTCTATGAATATTTCGACGACAACGACACCAACTGCCTCACAATAGCGTGCAGCGAAACGTTCAGACGGGTGGAAGCCGCGCTTGGCGTGATGGAGGAGGGCTGCGATGTCTGTTCGGAGCTGCGTTTTTTTAGGGAAGCCGAGGCGCCGATGAGTCACTACGAGACAAAGATTCTGCTTGACGGCCGCCGCGTGTTTTGGGGCGAGACCATTCAGGACGGAGTTCAGTGGATGATGGAAGAAAAGGGGATGCACGCCCTCAACGCTCCTGAATCCGCTTTCGAGCCGCTCTACTCGACATGGTACCAGTTCCACCAGAATGTGAACGAAAAGGACGTGGAGCAGGAGTGCAGGCTCGCCGCTGGGCTCGGGATGAAGACGGTGATTCTCGACGACGGATGGCAGACTGACGACGGAAACAGGGGCTATGCCTTCTGCGGGGACTGGAAGCCGACTCCCAAGAAATTTCCTGACATGGCCGCGCACGTCGCAGCGGTGCATGAACTGGGAATGAAATATATGATCTGGTACAGCGTTCCTTTCGTCGGATTCAACAGCGAAGCCTACAAAAAATTTGAGGGGAAATACCTCTACACAGACTGGGGAATGAACTGCTGTGTGCTCGACCCCCGTTTCCCTGAGGTGCGTGAGCATCTTGTGAATCTCTATGTGACTGCGCTGAAGGACTGGAATTTGGACGGTTTCAAGCTCGACTTCATCGACAGTTTCGGATTTCGTGGAGAGGATCCGGCCGTGAAGGATAACTATGCCGGACGCGACATAATGAACGTCAATGAGGCGGTGAATGTGCTGATGAAGGATATTACATCCGCCCTGAAAGCCATAAAGCCGGATATTCTTCTTGAGTTCAGGCAACAGTACATCGGTCCGGCCATCAGACAGTACGGCAATATGTTCCGCGCCGCCGACTGTCCCGGAAACGCGAAGGACAACAGGATGAGAATCGCATCGCTCAGGCTCACGAGCGGCACGACGGCAGTTCATTCGGACATGATTGAATGGAACCTCGCGGAAACTCCGGAAAATGTCA
>DJRM01000081.1:0-12681 GCA_002440085.1 Bacteroidales bacterium UBA6360 | reverse complement strand
TGTCGGACGCGCGATAATCAACGCCATATTCGGAGTCATCCAATACTCTGCAATGCTGAGGGATATTCCTGAGGAGCATCTTGAGGTCATGCGCAGGTGGATGGCGTTCACTGACGAGCACAAGGAGACCCTGCTGCGGAGCGAGTTCCGTCCTCATCATCCTGAACTCGGCTACCCGGTAATTGAGGCCGAAAGCGACACCGAGCGCATCGTTGCAGTCTACCAGGACAACGCAGTCATTGATGCCGCCCCGCGTGGCAAACGTCTCTACATCCTCAACGCATCCGGCTCCGACAGCATTGTCGTTCGCTGCGGCGACAAGATCCGCACCGTCAAAGTCCCTTGCGGCGACTGGAAAGAAGTGAAATTTTAAGTAACAAGGCTTTCTGTCAAGATTGCATCCAAATTCAAAGTGCCATTTTGAACTTGGATGCAATTTTTCAAAATGTATTTTGAAAATTACGATAATTTTGCAGAAATATCCGTAATATGGAAAGTTTTGAGGAATATGTGGAGAGGGAGATTATCCCTCAGTATGCGAAGTTTGACGCTGCGCATCGGGAAGATCATGTTCGGAGCGTGATTGCTCGGAGTCAGGAACTGGCGAAGTTTTACCCCGTGAAACCGGAGGTTCTCTACCTTGCGGCCGCATATCACGACCTCGGACTTTCCGAAGGGCGCGAGAACCACCATATCGTGTCAGGGCGCAAGATTCGAGAGGACAGCGCATTGCGTCAATGGTTCAGCGAGGAGGAAATTGAACTTGCGGCCGAGGCTGCGGAAGACCATCGCGCATCGGGAAAGAATCCACCGCGCAGCGTCTATGGCCGCATCATCGCAGAGGCCGACAGGCAGATTGACCCGGAGACCGTGATCCGCAGAACCGTGCTTTACGGATTCGACCACTACCCCGAGATGAACCGCCGGCAGATGTGGGAGCGAATTCTTGAACATCTTCACACAAAATACGCCGAGGGCGGCTACCTAAAGCTCTGGATTCCCGAGTCGGACAACGCCTCACGCCTTGCGGAGCTTCGCGGACTCATCGCCGACGAGACACGTCTGAGGCAGATGTTCGACACGATTTACAGGGAAACGAAATATCTCCCGCTCGTGTGTGAGCGCTTCAAGGCCGACGCGCACTACCGCGAAGGCCATGTGAGAATCGTGACTCCGGGGCCGGAAACCGTCGTGCTCGGAATGCACAAACCCGAAATGCAGGCAGAAGCAAAAGCCATTGCCTCCCGGGATGATGCCCGGGAATGGCTCGATGACTGGAAATCGACCGTCGGCACGCTCTCTCATGAGGAACGCAGCATCTGGGGACTTGTGATCGACGAAATGAAGTGCGGCATTGAAGAAAGGCTGTCTCTGGTCGATGATTTTCTGCCGGCGGTGAACAGCTGGGCCGTGTGCGACACATTCTGCTGCAACGCGAAGTGGGCTCGAAAGCCTGCCGTTGCGGACAAGGTGTGGAACTATGTTAGCAAGCTGCTCAAGTCGCGCGGGGAGTTCACCAGAAGGGTCGGCATCGTGATGATGATGTGCTGTTTTCTGACACCGGAAACCATCGGGCGCACGCTTGAGTCACTGCGGAGAATGGGACTGAAACCTGACGAACCATACTATGTCCGCATGGCCGTGGCATGGCTGCTCGCCACCGCCCTCGCGAAGGACGAGGCGCGCACGCGTGATTTCGTGTCCTCGCCTGACTGCGGCATACCCTCAGACATACTCCGTCTCTATGCGCGCAAGGCACGAGAGTCTTTCCGGACACGGACGGTGGCGCCGTTTTCTGGCGGCCGGTAACATTTCATCATACAGCGGCAGTATGCCGAAAACAGGACGCATTCGTAAATGCTCAGACAAAGAAATTATTGAAATGAAACAGAATAAGAACGACAGAAAAATCATCTATATCTCTCTGATATTCATAGTGCTGGCGGCGATGTACTTTATGCCCGCCTCGGCGCCGCCGGTTTGATGAAATCGGAAACAGGGAGCGGCGTCGGGGCGAAAAATATGTCACGGCAGGAAAATATGTCAAATATAGTAAGCCGCAAAGGCAATAAATAATACACGCAAGGGCATGAAAGAAAGGGATATTCCACAGAAGATTGAGGTGAGAGGCGCGAGAGTGCACAACCTCAAGAACATAGATGTCGATGTGCCGCTTAACCGCATCGTCGGGATAGCCGGCGTTTCCGGGTCGGGGAAATCATCGCTGGCACTCGGGGTGCTGTACGCTGAAGGGTCGCGGCGCTATCTGGAATCGCTCTCGACCTATACGCGCAGGCGCATGACTCAGGCCTCGAAGGCGCTCGTCGATGAGGTTCTCTATGTCCCGGCGGCGCTTGCAATGCACCAGAGGCCTGGGATTCCAGGCATAAGAAGTACTTTCGGGACAGGCACGGAGCTACTTAATAGTCTGCGGCTTATGTTCTCACGTCTCGCGAGTCACCGCTGTCCGAACGGGCACTATCTGGAGCCGTCGCTGAAAGTGGCTGCGGGGCAGGAACTCGTATGTCCGGTGTGCGGGGAGCATTTCTATGCACCGTCTGCGGAGGAACTGTCGTTCAACAGCCAGGGAGCCTGCCGGACCTGCGACGGGACCGGAACAGTGAGGACTGTGGATGAAAGCACGCTTGTGCCGGATGAGAACCTCTCGATTGACGAGGGTGCCGTCGCTCCGTGGAACACGCTGATGTGGTCGCTGATGACCGACGTGTGCCGAGAGATGGGAGTGCGTACCAATGTGCCATTCAAGGACTTGACTCCGAAGGAAAAGGATATTGTATTTCACGGCCCTGCCGTGAAGAAGCACATATTCTATCACCCGAAGAACAGCAATCAGGCCGGCGAGCTGGACTTCACCTACTACAACGCCGTCTATACCGTCGAGAACGCCCTCGCCAAGGTCAAGGACGAAAAGGGAATGAAGCGGGTGGAAAAATTCCTCCGAAGCGATGTCTGCCCGGATTGTCATGGCACAAGGCTCTCGGACGCTGCGCGTGCCCCGAGGCTGAGGGGAATCTCATTGGCGGATGCGTGCAGGATGACGCTCTCGGAAATAGTCGGATGGGTACGCGGCGTGCCTGAGACGCTGCCGGAGGAGATGAGGCCGATGGCCGAAAGCATCTGCGAGTCCTTCCTTGACACGGCAAAGAGGCTGCTCGATCTCGGCATAGGCTACCTGACGCTCGACCGCAGCGCGGCCACTCTCTCCACCGGAGAAAGACAGAGAATGCAACTCGCACGCGCTGTACGCAACAGAACAACGGGGGTACTCTATGTACTTGACGAGCCGTCCATAGGTCTGCATCCGGCTAACATCATGGGGCTTACCGGAGTGATGAACGACCTGATTGCCGACGGGAACTCCGTGGTCCTCGTCGATCACGACACGCAGATTCTAAAGGAATCAGACTGGATGATTGAAATGGGACCGGGAGCCGGAGCCGATGGCGGGCAGGTGATAGCACAGGGCACTGTTGAGCAGATTGAGAAGAATCCGGCATCGCGGATAGGGCCGTTCCTTTCAGGAGCCGCATCCGTGATGGTCGGGAATAATGGTCCAGCGGAAACAAATCTCTTCGCAAAGGGCACAATCTCAATGCGGACAGCAGCGATTCACACCGTAAAACCGCTTGAGGTGCATATTCCAAAGGGCAGACTGACTGTCGTGACGGGCGTTTCCGGTTCGGGAAAGACGACCATGGTGCTGGAAAGCCTCATTCCGGGACTTCAGGCCAAAATCAGCGGAGCGAAACTTCCCGCTCATGTCCTTGACGTCGATGCCGATGGCATAAGGCAGGTAAAGCTCATCGACGCCTCCCCCATCGGAATAAACGTCCGATCCACAGTGGCAACCTACGCCAATGTCCATGACGAGCTCCGCAAGGTCTTCGCCAAGACGCCGGACGCGAAGAAATGCGGATACAAGGACGGGGACTTCTCCTACAACACCGGAAAGCTGCGCTGCCCGACCTGCGACGGGACAGGAGTCATCAGCCTTGACGTCCAGTTCCTTCCCGATGTCAACATCCCCTGCCCAGACTGCCGGGGCTCGCGGTACTCAAGACAGGCGAGCCTGGTGCAGCGCGAAAATGCCGCAGGGGAATGGCATTCGCTGCCTGAACTGATGGATATGGACATCAACCATGCGATTGACGCCTGCGCGGACCTAAAACTCGTGAGCCAGAGGCTCAATGTTTTGAAAGATTTGGGACTAGGCTACCTGACTCTCGGAGAGGAGACCCCGAGCCTTTCGGGCGGCGAGGCGCAGCGGCTCAAGCTCGCGAGCGAAATGGGACACGGCCAGGAAGACTCGGTCTTTGTCTTCGACGAGCCGACCATAGGCCTGCACCCGTCCGACGTTCAGACGCTTCTCGGCGTGTTCCGCAGGCTCATCGACCGCGGAGCCACTGTCATAGTCATAGAACACGACCTCGACGTCATCCGCAGCGCCGACTACATCATTGACATGGGCCCGGGCGGCGGCTCCGAAGGCGGAACCATAGTCATCTCCGGCACACCCGCCGAAGTCCGCGCCTGCCCCGACAGCCAGACAGGAAAATTTATGAATTTCTCGTAAAAGATGTTGTAAATAAAAAATAATCCCTATCTTTGTGACGGATTTTCATGGCGGGGAGTTGGCAAGTTTCCCAGCAGATTTTAAATACAGGGTAAGAATTTCAAAAGAATTCAAACCCTGTTTTGTTTTAACGGGCGGATGTACATGACAACTCAATCCCAAATTCCAACCAAAACGCCATTAACACCAATTGTTAAATGAGAATCCAAATAAAGATCTGTTTGGGAGAAGAACTTTGTTCAGACAACAAAGGAGTATCCCGCAAAAAGACTCTTGTCAGAGGACACTTCAGAGTGGTAAACGGCAAGAAAGTCTATGTGAAAAAACATTACCGGAAAAAGCGGTAATGTTTTGATTGGACGCGGTCCAATATACTTCTTCCCGTCCGTAGGATAGTCATAGGCGACGAGCCTATGACTATCTTTGTTTTTCGTAATGGTCAAGGGCTTCGGCCATCAGAGCACGCCCCTTTTCGGCGATTTCCTCGCCTTTGGCGTAGTCGGTGATGGTGCTGTAGGAATCGAAGCTCATCTTGACGAGAATGTCCGGCTTGTACATCTGGAGCTGAAGACTGGCTATCGTGCGGAGCATTAGGGAAAAGGTGCGGGAAAGGATGGAGTAGTAATTGTCGTCCTCGACGATGAACGGCATTTTTTCGGCGACAGCCTTTCCCTTGAGCTGGCGGACTTTTTCATCCGCCGAACGTCCTTCCTTGAACACGCGCTGCGCCTCTCCACCGACTGTCTTGACCATGTCGAGAAGCGAAAGCCCCCTCTTCGATGAAATTGGAGCGAGGATGGCGGCAATCTCCTCATGCAGTTCAGGATCGGCGTCACGGGCATCTTCTAGTTCCTTGACATACCCGGCAATCTTCTGGGAATCAAGCTGGTTCACGTCAAACGAGACGAGGATGTCGTGTCCGTTGCGGGGAACGATACTGAAAGGAGCCGTATTCACCGCACCG
Organism: Bacteroidales bacterium UBA6360; assembly: GCA_002440085.1. GTDB lineage: Bacteria > Bacteroidota > Bacteroidia > Bacteroidales > UBA932 > Cryptobacteroides. The sequence goes on along the minus strand of DJRM01000081.1, from coordinate 7,123 downwards.
CCGTCGATGAGCGTGTGGTAGCCGTACTTGACCGGTCGGAAAAGCGAAGGGATGGAAATCGAGGCGCGGATCGCGTCGAACAGCCGGCCTTCCCTGAAGACGACTTCCTCTCCGGTGTAGAGGTCGGTAGCCACGGCACGGTACGGAATGCGAAGGTCCTCGATGTTCACGTTCGGAACGACCTTCTTGATGGCCTCGATGACCTTCTCGCCCTTGACAAGGTAGCTCTTGCTCAGCGACACGTCCAGTAGCGAGAGCAGCTTGTAGTTGTTGAGCTGAAACAGCCATTTCTTGAAATCCTCAAGACCGCCGGCGGCATAGATTCCGCCCACGAGCGAGCCGATGGAGCAGCCCGCCACAGAGGTGATGTTGTAGCCCCTGCTTTCAAGTTCCTCGATTGCGCCTATGTAGGCGAATCCGCGCGGCCCTCCGCTGGAGAGCACAAGCGCGACGTCCTTTGTACCCGATGACATAACCTGTACCTGTTTTCTTGAATATCAGTCTCCAATCCCGCCTCATGGGCTTCACATTTCCGCATTGAAAATATGAAAGAAACAAGCCTTGCCACTTTCACATTTCCCGAAAGGAATGCGCCGCCCGCTGTTCCAAGACGAAAGGCGGACGGCGCAAAATTACGAATATTTCGATAAAATCAGACTATTTCCAGTTCGGATTTTCCTTCAAAGTCGGAACAGCCCTTGGAGTGAAGTCGTTGGTCGAATTGTTCGTGTCTGCAAGCCGGCCGTCGTCCAAACGGATTCTGCGCACTGACTTATTGTACTTAGTGCTGTCATTCTTCTTTTCGGAACAATAGGTGAAGCCCGCATCAAGAGAAGAGTCAAATGACAGGTCGAAGCCGCCTTCAAGAACCGAAAGGTTCACGGCATCAATCACCCAATCGTTAGGAACCTTGTATGCCTTTGAAATCGACATTGGGAAATCACCGGCCTGTGTATGATTAACATATTCGCCGTCCCAGATATAGTCCGCAAGGAACTTTTCCTTATCAACAGATGCCGGCGGAAGGGCGATGGCGCATCCTTGTGCGCCCTGAATATGGAGAATCCAGATTGTGTTAGTATAGGTGAACCAGATGTCGAGATTCGGCACATCCGGATTGTCAATGTCCGGAAGCGAGGCGAGTGTGGAAGTGTCAAACCACTCGAAATCCGCATTGGAGAGATCAAATGAGTCTGGATTCGTCTCCTTATGATTCTGAGCGTTATTCGCGATGATAAGGGACTTGCCTGAAGCCAAAGGGACATCGTCGCCGGAGCCTGGTATGCAATAGACTGTACCTACCCCACAGAACTTATCCTTAATCGGGTCGGCGAATTCGTAATTCACAAGAGTCGGATACTTGGCTTCCATAATCATAAGACCGTCCAGATAGAGAGTCTCGTCGCAGTTGTTGGTCAAACGGAAATACTGGTCTCCCTTAACCTTGTCTGTCTTGCCAGTTTCGGGAATCAGAGTGGATGAGAAATATATCTCCTCAATCAGCAGCTCGCCAGACTCGATATTGCGCCAGCTCTGCTTTACATTGAAGGTCTTGACCGTCTCTCCGTCGCCGTTCTGCACAAGCACGGTCGCATCGCGGTAGTCGTCACCGGGATTTGCAGAGAAGCTGAGCGTAAGTGACTTTGAATCGACATCGCGCGAAACCTCGGAAATCCAGTCACAACCCTCGGAAATCGAGAGAGTGTAGTGCTTTGCGCTCACCGCGAGCGTCTTCTCTCCGCCACGGGCACGCACCGCCACGTCCTCCTCGGTTCTGTCCTCCGGGCGCACAGGCTCAGCCTCCTGAACAAGGGCAACATCCTCGTGCTGCGCAAGTTCCTCCGGGCCGTAGCTGACTGTAATCACGGCTGTCCTGCCCTTCTCGTTTTCGTTGGCGTTCACCTTGACCGTCACCTCAGCGTTTCCGTCGCCTTCAGCAGGGGTCACTTCAAACCAAGTCTCGCCTTCGCCGGCATCGGTGGTGATGGTCCACGCGCAGTTCGCGGTGATTGCGAACGACAGCTCTGCCGCCTCGAAGCCGGTCGGGAGTTCATGTTTGTCAACGCTGAGCTGAGGAACAAACTTTTCCTCTTCCTTTTCGCAGCCGGCAAGAACGACAAGCGCGGCTGCAAGAGCAAATAAAATCTTTTTCATAAAAATACTAAAAATTAAAGCTTTATATAATAACTACAAATTCAAACAATCATGTCCTTATAACTGATAATCAGAAACATAATCCAATCGCAACAAGTCCGGTGCCCCGGTTTTCGCCCGAAAGGAAAAACGAGTGCCGGCAGGTTGTGCGGAGATATGCCGCAGTTCGAGAACCTATGGAACGCTGCACGCGAAAGCCGGCTTCGGCGAGGACAAGGGCGTCGTTCAGATGCTCGTACATACTCTCGTAATGCGCCGCAACCTTTGCCTCGCAGCGTCCCTCCGGAAGAGCCAGACCGCCTCGGGCGCTGCCGTAGCCTCCGGTTCCGAACTCCACTGCAACTACCCATTTTCCATTGATGAACCACCGCCCCACAGCCCCCAATGTGCCTCCGAGCCGATCAAAGCCGAGGGAGCCTGAAGGGTAGCGGTAGGAGGAGTTCCAGTGCAGCCATTCGGCGCGGGTTCGCAGAGACCAGTCCCGACCTCCGGAACGCCGCCATGTCAGCACAGCTCCGGCATCGGCGTCGGCTTTGAGCGAGCGGTACATCGGCATCGCGTAGAGAACATTATAAATGTTTCCCAACCCGTTGTCTATCACGTTCTCCCGTCCGTCGGACAGCTCCGCTCCGCCGTCGGCGAAAACGCCCCATTCGAAGGAGTCAGAACCGCCCCTATACGCAAGGAAGGCATATCCCCGATGCCGCAGCATCCTCGTAATCGGCACCTTATTCTGGTTGGCAAGTGTGCGGTTCACGTCAAACAGGGCATATCCCGCAAGCGCATAGAATCTGCCGAAATGCAGCGGCATCAGCGAGAGGGCGACGTCGCATCCGGTTCCCCGGTAGCGCGTCGCGCAGTAGTCGCCCGATCCGGCGAAGCGCTCGAAATGGGTTCCCAGCCCCGTGAAATGCAGTTCGGAGGTGTTGGCTCCGCGCTCGTTCATGAAGCTGACCTCCTGAAACTGACGGTAGAGGCGCAGGGAGGCGTCGGCATTAAGGCGGTAGCTATCAAAGAGGCAGCCGGCAGAGAGGTCAAGATGAAAGTCAGAGACGACGCTGCGAGGACGCGGATCGACCTGCCGATACTCGTGAAGGGCACGGTAGCCGGCGCCGACTCCCCAGTTGAAGCGACGGTGGCGCATCGCATAGCCGCCGTAGAACGAGTACTGCGAAGTGCGCAGGTCGCCTCCGAGAGAATCGGCCATCACATAGGGCGCGAGCAGCTCGTAGTCGGAGACGGAGTTCCAGCGGACATTGCGCTTCACCCCGTTGTAATAGTCGGCTCCGGCTACAGCCACGGAGCGGTCGTTCAGGACGACATGAGAGCGGACGTTGAACTCCCCCGTCATGGCGGCGTCGCCGAGAGGCTCAAGGACCGCCGAGCTTTCCTGCCGCCAGTTGAACCGCGCCTCGACCTCCGTCATGGAATGGCGGCGGGCGAAAAGCCGTGAGGCGGTGTTGTGCTCCGAAATTTCACGCCCCACGGTCTCAACAGGGGCATCCGTCTCAAACGAGCGCAGAGTCACAGAGAGCGAGTCGGACGCGGCACGAGACAGCTGACGGGCTGCCTGAGAACTGGCTGTCGGCGAGTAGCCATGGACAGAAGAAGCACAGACCGGCAGGGACAGTGTCGCAACTGCCGCCACAACCATTGATATGACACTCAAAAATCTCATTTCAGAACAGTCAGTTTGAGAACCATCTTCTCATTCTCCTCCAACAAAGTGACCGCCGACTCGTAGGTGTTGTTTCCGGCGTAGCGGACCTTAATCTTCGAGCCATCGTCGAGAGTTGCAGTTCCGTCGAACGAGAGCATATACACTCCACGGGGAATCCTCAAGGTGCAGCGCCCGTTGACAAATGCCGGATAATCAAAGCTTTGCAGAGTGTTCACATTCCGGATGAACGTTCCCTTGAGACTGTTGTCAGCCGTCACGAGCACAGCCTTGGCTCCGTCCGGAAGCTCCGTTTCGAGCGTCAGCGAGGTGAAGAGCCCCGCATCGTCATATTCCGTACATCCCGAAAACATCACAGCGCACACGGAAACCGCAAGAATATATAGGCAATGTCCTGTCCCTATATTTCCCACCATTCGTCCAATCATATTCATAATCATCTCATAATCATATTCATACCCTCGTTCACCGCATCATATCCTGAAGTTCAGTTCCATTCCGAAGTAAGGCATCACCTCGCGACGTATTTCCACTCCCATCCTCGTTATGTACGACGGCGTATAGTCCAGAATCTTGTTGACGAACACGGCAATCGAAAGGCGGTCGCGCCAGAGTTTTTTCGTCACCTTCAGATTCACGTTCATGCTGAAGGGCACTCGGTTATAGAGGAAAATGGACTCGTCGCGCTCGGGCTTTATCATGAGGGAAAGCACTCCGTTCTTCACCGATTCATCCGTAAATTCGTGTGTCTCAAGGTTTTTGTCGATGTACGCGAGAGGATACGGGTTGCGCCACCCATTCTGATTTCCCGTGAACCACTGACATTGGAAGGAAGTCGAGAATATGAGTCCGAAACGGGGAATCTGGGTGTCGAAGGTAAAATTCGTGTTGAAGCTGTCCCTCAGATAGTTGTCGCTGTCCTCGTAAATTCCGACATATGGATATGTCTTGCCGGAGACGACCACCGAAGGACGGTAATATTGCGGAAGCGAGTTCATGTACCTCGTGCGGAACCATGCGCCGTTCACAGTGAGCTTAGTCCTGAGAACATCGAGCCGCTTCGTCGCGAGGGTAAATTCGACTCCCTCCTTTTTCGTGCGGCTGCCGTTTGTGACGAACGTGTATGAAACGAGCAGAGTGTCAAGCTGATACGGCAGGTTTTCGAGGCTCGGAGGTCCGGCCAGCGCGTCCTTATCGACCGCGCTCTCGTCGTAGTCCTTATAAATCACGCGGGTGTAGTCGGAGCTGTTGTTGCGGAATCCGGAGGTCATGTCTTCCTGAAAATATGTCAGGGAGAACGACCAGCCGTTCCACTGCGCGTCCGTGCGGACCTCCCACTTGAAATTGCGTGCCGCAGAAAGGCCGTAGTTCGTGGGGTCTATCTTCTTGACGAACAGGTTTATACGACGCTTGCTCTCATCTGTCGGCCAATAGTTGAACTGTGTTATGTCGTTGTAAATCGGATTCGGGAAGAGCTGAGCCATGGTCGGGAGCTTGGTGTGCTGTCCGACTCCGGCGGAAACCGCCCACTTGAAAGGCTCGCCGCCGAGCGTGAACTCCGGGAAATTCAGGCGGAGGTTCAGCCTCGGGTCGAGATGAAGCCGGCCGTTGATTTCGTAGCGGCCTCCGAGCCCGAGCATCATCCCTGCACGCAGTCCGGCCATCGCCTCGATGCGGAAGCGTCCGGCTGTCCATGTGAAGTTATCCTCCGCGTAGGCTGAGAGCTGATGGTTGGCAGGAATGAGGCTGAAATTTCGCGGACGCACGTTCATGTCCGGAGAAAATGGCTTGAGAGGGTCGAAAATCACGCCCTTGCCGAAGTTCTTGTCAAGGTTCCATTCCAGTCCGAAGCGGAAGTCATGCTCGGTGTGTGCGGTGCCGGCATAGCAGAGGGTCGAGGCCTTGATATAGGCGTAGAACGGCCGCCCGTCGACCTTCAGGGTCGCCTCGTATTTGTAAGGCACGGTCACGGCGTCGTGCTCGCCCTCGTCCAGCGAGGTTGAAAGGGGCACCGGGGAGGCGAGAACAACATATTTCCAACGGTCGATGAGGTCATATTCCCCCGTTGCGGAGACCGTGAGCGAGAATTTGCGGAAGAATCCGTTATCCTTGTTCCGGAGATTGAATTCCCCGCCGGCCACGAAACGGTTGTATTTCGAGTCGTATGTCTCTATCGGGCCGCAGTCGCCGAAGTCGAGGTCCTTGTCCGCCTTGCGCGTGTCGAAGGAGCCGGTGTAGTCAAGGTTGCCGTTCATCGTGATTTGGAAACGGTCAAGTGAGAGGTTCTTGCCGACGCGGTAGCTGAAGGTGAAGCGGCGGTAGTTCTGGCGCGGGTTGCGCGGCTCGTTCTTCGAGTCGAGGACATTGAAATCGAGGTTCATAGTGAGTTTGTCGCGCTTTCCCCACTCGAAGCCCTTGCCGGTATAGAACAGCATGCTCTTCATGTCGGCCTTGAAGCGTGCCCTGAGGTCGCGCCCGCCATGACGGCGCTTGATTTTGACCATTCCGCTGGTGAGGTCTCCGTACTCGACGGAGGGGATGCCGCGGACAATCTCGACTGACTCGATGTCGTCGGTCGGGATGGTCCTCATGTCCGCTCCGGCATTGACGAAGGAACTGCCGTAGCTGCTCCAGACCGGAGTCGTCTGAAGATTGGCGTCGTTGTTCAGCGGGATGCCGTCGATGAGGAACTTCGTGCCGAGCGATGAGGTCGAGTAGTTGTCGTCGGAAAGCGATGCGGCGGCACGCAGGTTTATTGTCTGCGGAGCTCCGAGAATCGGGTCTTCGGCGCGTCCTCCGGGAAGCAGCTCAAGCAGGTCGGCGAAGCTGGATGGCTGGATGTGCTCTATGGCCTCCTCCCCTATCTTCGACGAGTTCACGACGCTGTGGGACTCGGTGGCGGTGACAACGGCCTCGTGCAGGTTGAAGTGCATCGCGGCGACATCGGCCGTGTCTGGCTTGGCCGCCGGCCAGGCATCCTTTGTTTCCTGAGCCGAAAGCGGCAAAGCGAAAAGGACAAGCACGAACAAGACTGACACCGCCCCATATTTGACGCCGGAAAATGACATAGACACTACTCTGATTTATTCTGCAAAGGTAGGTCTATGTCCGGCAGGCCGCAATTACAACATTTAGGTATATTGAAAAGCCGCCGTCACCAAATCTTGTGACGGCGGCAGCCAATATTTTAAAAGTCAGTTCAGCCTATCTTATACAATATGCGAGACAAGCGGGATGAAGAAAAAGATGGGATGCAAGGCGGATGGTGAAGATGAATACCGCAGCAACCTG
>DJRM01000001.1:18424-21924 GCA_002440085.1 Bacteroidales bacterium UBA6360 | reverse complement strand
TCTCCTGCGTGCTGCGCTGGGGCGTTGGTGCAGACAGGACATTCCACAGCGAAAAGTCGCTCGTGTTCCCGATGCTGCGCACGGTTCCCAACAACACTCACGCGTCGATGAATTTCCGCATCGCCGCCGACATCCCCTCGCTGCTTGCGGTGAACGGGCGCAGCCTTATCCGCGAACGGGTGGATTCTGTGCGCATAAACGGGATGGTTGAGGTGACGAGTCTATGGTCAAAGTCAAATGATTTCATAGGCGTGGGCTCCGGAACGACGGAGACTGCCTGCATTCAGATGACCCGCACGCTATTCCCTTCAACGACCCTTCCCGCTGTCTATGAGCGGTTTAAGCTCCGCAATGTTACGGGAGACAATCTTCTGGTGACCGTTCCGCAGTTCTGTCAGGTGGCCTCCACCGACCGCTGTGCCGGAGTGGATGGCGTCTATCTTGTCCGCGCCGAGATTGACGGCAGCGGAACCGCATGGATGGCTCCGGGCACTGAACGCACTTTCACCGTCATATATCAGGCCTATCGCGAGGGCGGGGTCGTGACCTCTCTTCTGCTTGCCGGCTCGGAGCCTGTGGCGCGCACCGTCCCTGCCGAGTCTCCGCTGCATCCGGATGTTGATGCGGAATTTGCCGCCCGTCAGACATTCGTCGGCAGCCTTGGGGACAACCTCATCCTCGAAACTCCAGACACTGTACTGAACGAAATGTTCCGCTTTGCCAAAATCCGCGCGACCGAAAGCATCTTCCGCACCAAGGGCGGCCTGATGCACGGCCCTGGCGGCGAGAGTTACTATGCGGCAATCTGGGCGAACGACCAGGCCGAGTACATAGACCCGTTCTTTCCCTATCTCGGCAACGCCAACGGCAACGAGTCCGCTCTTAACTCATTTCGCCATTTCGCGCGCTTCACCTCGCCGGATTACAAGGCCATACCGAGTTCAGTCATCGCCGAGGGCAAGGACATCTGGGACGGTTGCGGAGACCGCGGCGACGCTGCCATGATTGCCTACGGAGCCGCCCGCTATGCCCTCGCGAGGGGTGACAAGGCAGAGGCCCGTGAGCTCTGGCCGCTGATTCAGTGGTGTCTTGAATACTGCCGACGCCAGATTAACGACGACGGGGTCGTGGCTTCCGACACTGACGAACTTGAAAACCGCTTCGAGTCAGGAGACGCTAACCTTTGCACATCGACGCTCTACTACGATGCTCTCGTTTCTGCATCATATCTCGGCAAGGAAATCGGCGTAAGCCAGTCAGAGACAACGGACTATCTCCGCAGGTCACGGAAAATGGCATCCGCGATAGAGCGTTATTTCGGAGGCACGGTCTCCGGCTATGAAACCTACCGCTACTACAAGGACAACACGCTCCTTCGCTCTTGGATTTGCATGCCGCTGATTGCAGGTCTGGACACCCGCGCCGCCGGAACTTCCGCAGCCCTCACGGGACCTGAACTGATGACTGAGAACGGCTGCCTCACCGAGCAGGGAAGCGACGTGTTCTGGGACAGGGCCACACTCTACGCCCTCCGGGGCATCTTCTATACAGGCAGCACGGACAAGGCTCTCGGCATCCTGCACCGCCTTTCTGCCCGCCGCCTTCTCGGGGATCACGTCCCGTATGCGGTCGAGGCCTGGCCGGAAGGCTCCCAGCGTCACCTCTCGGCCGAGAGCGGCCTCTACTGCCGCGTCATCACCGAAGGTCTCTTCGGCATCCGTCCGACCGGTCTCAGGAGCTTCACTATGAACGTCTCGCTTCCTTCCGGCTGGGATTCGATGGCACTGCGTCACATCCGCGCCTTTAATTCCGACTTCGACCTCACGGTCTCCCGCACTTCGAAAGGCAAACTCCAGATCCTCCTCACTGAACACACTCCGTCCGGCGACCGCACGCGGACATTCTCTCCTCGAAACGGGCGGGTCTCCGTGGAACTGCATGACCGATGAAAAAAAAGAATAATATAGGTATTAGTTCATCCGTTTTTTTTTTGAATATGAGTTTTATAAAGAAATGTCTCAAGGCGATGGCCGTCTCCGCAGTTGTCGCTGCATTCGTGTCCGCCTGTGAGCCGGCTGAGAGGCCGGCAGACGTGATAATCGGTCACAGCCCATACCCCAATCCCGTCGATGTCTATCCACTCGCACGGGACGGTTGGGACATATACACCGGGCCTAACTATCGCTATGGCCCGTCGATAATCATAAACGACGACAATTCGATAGATATATGGCTCGCGACGCCCGGTGACTATTACGGTACGAATGTCAGCATCCCCGTATCCGACAGCCAGACGGCCGCACAGCTCGGTGTTTCCGGCACTTTTGCACAGAAATTCACCTCTGACAGGGATTTCGGCTTCATATCCCTTCAATGCCCGGCCTGGAACAGCACGACTGAAGGGTTCACATTAAAACTCTACGCCTGGGACACGGATTATGCGACGACCGTCAGCGGCAACGCCATGGCTGCCAAGACTTTCGTGAACTATGCCGACAACGCATGGCTGAGCCTCTACCGGACAGAAAAGGAAGACTACACCGAGACTTTCCCGGCCGGAACCTATCTTTGGGTGATGAGTGACGGGACGGAAAAGTCAGGAATATGGAAATGCACTGACGGCGGTTCGTCCGGGAATACGGACGCCGTTTCCTTTGCTGGCGGTGAGGTGACTGACGGGCAGTTCCGATGCCGCATAACCTCCGACGGCTCGGGGAAATACTTCTGGGACAAGATAACATGGCGCCACTCGGTCGACGGGGGAAAGACCTGGACTGACGAGGCGGACGCGCTGCTCCCTTCGGATGGAAAGCGCGACGCATTCTCAGTCTGTGATCCCGGCGTGGCAAAATGGGGCGGGTACTATTACATTGCCTACACCTCGACTGAGGAGCCGAATGGCTACGACAACGACCTCTACATCGCCCGCGGCCTCACTCCGACCGGCCCGTGGGAGAAATGGAGCGGAGACTGCTGGGGCGACGACCCGCAGCCTGTCATCGACTATGAGCCTGTTCCCGGCCATGAGGGCGTGGTTTTCGGAGCGGGAGAGCCTTGCATCGTGGTGAAGGACGATGTGGTTTATCTCTACTACTCATACAATGATTTTCTTGTGGAGCAGAACCGGCAGGGCACGACCACACGGGTCTCAACCGCATCCGCCAAGGACGGCAACTGGCCCTCTCGTCTTGAGTACAGGGGAGTAGCCCTCGACAAAAGCGACATCAGCAATCCAGACCACACCGAGGTGAAGTTCATCCAGAAGAGCCAGAAGTTCGTCGCCATCCACGCGGAACGCCGCAACACAGACAGAAGCCGCATCCGTGTCTGGGAATCGGAGGACGGCATCACTTTCACAAAAGGCGACCTCGTTCAGGGTGACCTCCGCAAGGGCGTAATCAACGCCGGGATGAGCGGCGACGGCTGCGGTCATGTCCGTGTCGGAGTGCAGCAGTTTCTCAGCTATGCCCACAGCGACTCTCCCCGCCAGTGGGGTCGCT
>DJRM01000001.1:0-18412 GCA_002440085.1 Bacteroidales bacterium UBA6360 | reverse complement strand
GGTACACCTGGTTCCAGCCCCTTGACTGGCCCGAATCCGAACCCGACAAGTCTGGTGAACAGTAGAGAGTTGTTTTTCCTCGATGAATCCGTATCCGTTTTATCGACTCAACCAAGGTGTGGTTTGGTGTACTTTCCTGCCGGTTCGTGTCTTTTTTTCGAGAATATTTGTTGCTTCGATGAAAAAATTGCCTACCTTTGCAGAAGTAGTTGGGGTTCCGCCCGTTGAAGGCGGGGCTCTGTTTATTTTAATGTCGCCGTAAGCAGCGAGGACGAGTTCGGTCTTCGCCGTCTTTGGCGGTTTTTGGTAGTATATAACAATAAAAAGAAATAATTATGGCTATTCATTATCTTACCCAGCAGGGTATGGACAAACTCAAGAAGGACTTGGCTGACGCGATTGCGCAGCGTCCTGTGATTTCCGCTCAGATTGCGGAGGCTAGAGACAAGGGAGACCTTTCCGAAAATGCTGAATATGAGGCTGCACGTGAGGCTCAGGGGCTTCTGGAACTTACTATTTCGAAACTTCAGGATCAGCTCGCGAATGCGCGCGTCATCGACGAGTCGCAGATTGGCACGGACAAGGTGCAGATGCTGAACAAGGTGCGCGTGAAGAACCTTTCGCTCGGCAAGGAGATGGAATTTACTCTCGTCGGTGAGTCTGAGGCGGACTTCACAAAGGGTAAGCTCGCAGCAACGACACCTATCGGAAAGGCTCTGATGGGGCACTCCAAGGGTGAAGTCGTGGAGGCGAAGGTGCCTTCCGGCATAATAAAGTTCGAGATTCTCGACATAACTCTGTAATCCGGAGTCTCATGTGGGGAGTCCACATACATTTTAAGGAGAGTTTACATATATCATAATATGCCGACGATTTTCACACGTATCGCCAAAGGCGAAATTCCTTCGTACAAATGCGCGGAGGACGACAACTACTATGCATTCCTCGACATAAATCCGATGGTTCCGGGACATACTCTCGTGATTCCCAAGGACGTTGAGAACGACTACATCTTTGCCCTCGATGACCCGACGTATGTCGGCCTGTGCAAGTTCGCAAAGAAGGTCGCGACGGCGCTTGGAGAGGCTGTTCCCTGCAAGAGGATCGGTGTGGCGGTTCTCGGGATGGAAGTCCCGCATACGCACATCCATCTCGTTCCGCTTCAGAAGGAGTCGGACATGGCCTTCGGAAAACACGTGGAAGTGAGTCCCGAGGAAATGACGCGGATTGCGGCGGACATATACCGTGAGTTTAATGCACTTTAATTCAATGGGATGATGACCGGCGGAAAGTTCGGACGTCGTCCTTTTTTATTTTGAAGAACTTATGAAATCTTACAGAATCCTGCCTGTTGCGGCGATTGCGGCCGCCTTGCTTTCCGGCTGCACGCGCGGAGCGAAGATAACCGTTACCGGAAACTCCGGCAGCGACATAGTCATCAAAGCCCTTGACGTCAATAAGTACTCTGTTCTTGACACTCTAAATCTCGGGAAGTCCGGCAAGGCTGTCTGCAAGGTGGCTCTCGAAGACGGGCAGCCTGAGTTTGTCTACCTTTATGACGGGCAGAAAAAAATAGCCTCCCTCCTCCTTGACAGGGGAGACAATGTGGCGGTGTCTCTCGATTCGCTTGGCGGCTACAGCGTCAGCGGTTCCGAGGACTGCGCGCGTCTGCAGAAGATAGATGCGGACTTCAAGACGGCATCCGAGCAGATGGCTGACCTTTCATACGATCTTGACAGGGCGGTTGCCGACGCTGAAATATCACAGGCGAAGCGCGCCCTCGGACAGGTATACGTTGATTACTACCGCAATTCAGTGCGCTATGTCCTTGAAAATAGTCATTCTCTCACGGTCGTGCCCGTTTTCTGGCAGTCGTTTTCCGGCGAACTTCCTGTGTTTGGACAGGAAACCGACGGAATACTGATGCTCAATGTCGCCGACTCTCTCGAAACCGTGTATCCGAAGTCAAAGTATGTCAAGGCTTTGCGCGATGAGGCAAAGAGGAGAATGGATTATATGTCTTTGCTCCACAACATCCGCAATGCCGAAGCCGTATCGTTCCTCGACATCGAGCTCCCGGACATAAACGCGAAGAAGGTGAAGCTTAGCGAGGTAAACGCCCCGCTAGTGATGCTGCATTTCTGGACATCCTCTGACCCTGAACAGTGCCGCTTCAACCTCGATGTTCTCAAGCACTTCTACGACAAGTACCACAGTCGCGGACTCGAAATCTATTCAGTCGCGCTTGACCTCGACAAGACAGGGTGGGCTAAAATCGTCAAAGAACAGAACCTCCCGTGGATTAGCGTATGCGATTCGCAGGGTGCAAATTCAAAGTATATAGGTCAGTACAACATCACAAAGTTGCCTACTTCCTATTTCATCAGCCGCGGCGAGCTTGTGGACGCCAAGGTCACAGATGAAAAATCATTGGACGAGTTGCTGAACCGGCTGCTGAAATAGTGAGCGGCAGAAGCCGGACTGCTGCTATTTTGCGTCACCGCGTTTCTTGCTGAAACTTACGAGAACAACTCCGGCCATGCAGGCGAGAGCGGCAAGGCCTTTCTGCCAGTTCATTGTGTCCATGCCGATGCAGATGCTTATCGCGGTGGCCACGATGGGCTGGCAATAGTTGTACATGCTTACAAGGGTCGGGCGGATATTTTTCTGACCGACGGGGAGCAGGAAATAGGAGATGAACGTGGCTCCGAGCACAAGCACGGTGAGATCTGCTCCGAGATGTCCGTTGAACTGACTCCAGTCGAGGCCGGCGAGTTCTCTTGCAGAGAAGGGGAGGGTGGTGAGTGAAGTGAAGAGGAAAATCCATTTCATGAATGTCACCGCCGAGTATTTCTGAATCAACGGGCGGAATATGCCGAGGTAGAGCGCGAAGAAAATCCCGTTGAAAATCATAAGGATGATGCCAGTAAGGGAATTGCTCGCGCTTCCGGACGCGCTGCCCGTGCTGTTAAGAATAAGGAAAACGATGCCCGCGAAACTGAGCAACACACCTCCGGCTTTCTGCGGTGTTATCGGTTCTTTGACCGCCACCGCTGCGATGAACATGGTGTAAATCGGCGTGAGCGCACTCAGAATGGAGCAGGTCATCGGCGTAATCTGCGGCAGCGCCGAGAGAAAGGTCAGCTGCGGGCCGAGAAACCCGAGGCAGGCCGCCAGAAATATTTTCAGATAGTCTTTCTTCTCGACTTTTTCGTGGGGGAAAAACAGCGACGCAAGCCAGAAAAGCACGCCCGCCCCAAGTGCCCTCAGGCTGAACAGCCCCACAGGCGACAGAATGTGAGCTGCTGTCAAGTCCTTGCATGTCACGACGTTAATTCCGAAAATAGTGTAGGTCGTGAAGCATGCCAGATGTCCCCAAATCTCCTTTTTGTCTTTCATTTTTTTGTTCATCAACCTCCGGCCTCATGCGGAGAATATTCATCTTGTACCTTTATTTCAAAACGGGCGCAAAGATACTCAAAATTTTGTCCGATAGATGAGAAAAATGCAGATGTAACATTAGTCGCGGATTAGGTGGGGTATAACGATTGATTGATCAAGTTGAAGCCAAAGGCAGGAAATTTGAAGGCGTCGCGCGTGGATTCGGACAGAAGTAATGCAAAAGTATCAAGAATATTATATTGACAGTCACTAATATGAAAAAGAAAATCGTAATAGGGGTCGGAGAATTCCTGTGGGATGTAACCCCGACAGGGAGACGTGCAGGCGGCGCGCCTGTGAATTTTGCCTACCACGCGTCATGTGACGAGGTTGAGGGTTGGGCGGTGAGTGCCGTAGGCAGGGATGAACTTGGTCGTGAACTGCTTGCCGTGGCGGAAGAAAACGGCATACAACTGCTTGTTGCCGAGGTCGACCATCCTACGGGAACCGTTGATGTCCTGCTCGACAACGGCCAGCCGGACTATCGTATCAATGAAGACGTTGCATGGGACTATATTCCTCTGACTGAAGAACTTCTCAAAAAGTCATCCGCATCCTCGGCAATCACTTTCGGAACGCTCGCGCAGCGCAGCCCCGTCTCACGCGCCACGACTCAGGCCATGCTGAAGGCCGCTCCCGAGTCTGCCTGGAAGGTCTATGACATCAACCTGCGCCAGAAGTTCTGGTCCAAAGAACTGATTGCGGAGTCGCTTCGTCTTGCTAATGTGTTCAAAATCAACGATGACGAAATGAACTTGCTGAAAGGCTTGTTCGGCTTCGGGGATATGGGATATGATGAGTTGGCGGCAAGATTCATCTGTGAGTATGGTCTCCGTATGCTCGTGCTCACCGCAGGTGCGGAGTTCAGTTCTGTCTATACGCCGGAAGGAAAGGTTTCGGAGATTCCGACTCCGAAAGTTGAGGTGAATGACACAATCGGCGCGGGAGACTCGTTCACGGGAACTCTGATTTCCGGGCTTATTCGCGGCCTGAGCATTCCGCAGGCCCATGAGACGGCTGTCGAGACTGCCGCATACGTCTGCACCCAGTCCGGAGCCTGGCATAAATGTGAGAAAAATTAAAACAACTTCTAAGTCCCGCTGAAACTATTTTTTGCCCTCCTGAGTTTCAGAATCAGGAATATTGGTCTTGTCCGCATTCCGGAAATTATATTCATCCTTTCTTTTCGGATTTGCCGGGAACCAGCCCTTTTCGACCCTTTTCTGCTGTTCAAAGATTTCGAGTATGCTCCAGAAGCACGAGAATGCGAACACGCCGAGGAGGGTTGACCATATATAGTGCTCTGTGAAGAGAGATGCTGCGGTTGCGGCGAGCCCCACGATGAGGAATGCCCACCAGCAGTGGGTGCCGAAATGATATTCTGCCTTGATTACAATCGGATGGAACATTCCTATCATCAGGAATGCGGCTACGCCTATGATAAGTCCAGTAAAGTTCATGCTTGTTATGATACTCCATTTCCGCTGGAGTCCGTCTTTCGAAAATTTCCGGCGACAAAAATAGTGGAAATATCCTTTTGCCGCAAGTGAAACAGTCTTTCCTGTCGCCAAATACCCAAATGTTGTTATTCCCACGTTTGGAATTACCGATTTTTTGTGATTGACCCCAGCGGTGCGCCGGTGTAATTTTGCAGCGTTTTTTACAAGACGTGGTTGAATCCGCATTGTTTGTGTGGTAAGAACTTGAACACCAATATGAAACAGAAGATTATCCTGACGGCCGCATTCCTTTTGCTCGGCTTGTCATTGTCCGCGCAGAGGCTCACCATCGGAGGGTATGGCGAGGCAATGTACACCAGAAATTTCTACAGCGACGCATGGCAGAGGTACATAACGCCCGAAAAATATGCCGATGACAAGAGCCACGGACGTTTCGACATTCCGCATTTCGTCATTAATCTCGGCTACGACTTCGGCAAGGGCTGGAGCCTCGGGACTGAAATCGAGTTTGAGCACGGCGGAACCGAGAGCGCGGTGGAACTTGAAGCCGATGAGACCGGAGAGTACGAGAGCGAAATAGAGAGGGGAGGCGAGGTCGCCCTTGAGCAGGCATGGATTCAGAAAGTTATTCACCCGGCATTCAATGTCCGTGCGGGAATGATTATCGTTCCGGTAGGGCTCACGAACGGCCACCATCTTCCTAACGAGTTTTTCACTGGCTATCGTCAGGAAGGCGAGAACACGATTTTTCCGTGCACGTGGCATGAGGCCGGTCTTGAACTTTGGGGAGAGTTCGGAAAGAACAAGTCGTGGAAATATGAGCTTCTTTTTCTTCCTGGGCTTGATTCCGACCGCTTCAGTACGGAAAACTTCATTCAGGGCGGTGCCGGTTCTCCTTATGAGTTCAAGATTGCGAACTCCTACGCCGGGGCGTTCCGTCTCGACAATCGTTCCGTGAAGGGACTGCGTCTCGGCCTGAGCGGCTATGTCGGAGGCAGTTTCAGCAACTCCCTCACCAAGAACAAGAAATACGAGGGCTGCAGGGGAGAGGTCTTCATCGGTTCCGTTGACTTCGACTACAAGGGGCACGGCGTCATGGCGAGGGGAGTCTTCGACTATGCCCATCTGAACAACTCGGCGGAAATCACCGCGTTCAATAAGAACAATATGTCGGCTGCATCGCCTTCCCACCGCAATTCCGTAGGTTCGGACGCCATTGTGGGAAGCATTGAGGTCGGATATGATTTTCTTCATCCTCTCAAAAAGGTTGACGACAAATGCTATGTCTTCGCGCATTACGAATATTATGATTCGATGTTTAAGGTAGCCGACGGCATCTCCGACTACCCTTGGGTGGGGAAGCACCGTATCGCCGTGGGCTTCAATTGGTATCCGATTGACGAAATTATCATCAAGGCGGAATATTCCCACAGATTCTACGAAAGACCGTTCAACAACGAGCCGTCCGTCACTCTCGGAATCGCGTTCGCCGGTTGGTTCGAGAACACGTTTCACAAGAAAAGTCATAAATAATTCATAGAAAGATGAAAACTTCAAAGAAATTGGCTGCTGCAATCGCAGTCGCTCTCGCAGCGGTGTCTTGCGAGAAATCAGGACTGGGTGACGATTCCGCAAAGGATGCCCGGCTCCAGAAGGTGAATGAACAGTTCGTGGATGAGGTTGTTGTCCCGACTTACAAGTCTCTTGCGGACGAGTGCATAAAGCTTCAGGCAACTCTTGAGTCCCTTACGGAAACGAAGACCGACGCTCTTGTCGCCCAGGCCTGCAAGCAGTGGAAGAATGCCCGTCAGTATTGGGAATGGAGTGAGGCATTCCTTTTCGGAGCCGCTTCACAATATGGGATTGATCCTCACATCGACACCTGGCCGCTTGATAAGGTCGCACTTGACGGAGTTCTGAACAATGATGCCATGATGGATAACATCGATAAATATGTTCCGAATTTCAATGGCGGCCTGCTCGGATTTCATGGTCTTGAATACATAATCTTCCGCGAGGGGAAAGAGCGCGCGGCTTCGGACATTTCTGACAAAGAGGTTAAGTATGCCATTGCAGTTGCTGCTGACCTTACCGTGAGCGCCTGCCACTTGGAGGCGGCATGGGCAGGACTCGACAATGTGACGGAAGAGAAACAGACCATTCTTGAAGATGCTGAGGTGGAGCTGTTCGATGAGTTTGGCCGTCAGATGAAACTCAGCGGTCAGACCGGAAGCCTCTGGACATCAGTTACAGCCGGCAGCGAGCAGATTATAGAGGGATGCAAGGACATCGTCGATGAGGTCGGCACTTCAAAAATAGGAAAGCCATATACCGGTGATGATGTGAACTACATCGAATCGCCTTATTCCTGGAACTCAATCACCGACTTCTACGACAACATTGTCAGCGTCCGCAACGCCTATTTCGGCAAGTTCGGTGCGACCTCAGCCGAGACGAATTCCGTGAGCGCCTACATCGCGAGCGTTGACAGGGACACGGACGCGAAACTCATTGCCGCAATCGATGACTGCCTCAAGGCCATTGATGCCATGCCGCGCCCGTTTGTCAACAACTACACGGATCCGAAGGTGTATGCTGCAATTAAGGCTTGCGATGACCTGAACAACGCCCTTGAGGCAGCCCGTCAGGTACTCATCGAGCAGTAATAGTAACCGAATAAAAGCGGATTTGCTGCATTACGTTCCCCGCCCAAACTCTCACAACCGGCAGGTTGCTGCGGTTTGGGCTTCGCCGCAAGCCTTGCACTCCGTCTTTTTATTCGATTACTCCGAATGGATTGTTATGCAAATTTTAAAACTGGAATTATGAAAAAGATATTATATGTTGCCGCACTCGCACTTGTGGCTGCCTCCTGCGACAAGTCTTCGGACGTTCCTGCGCCCAAGCCCGGCAAGACTGAACTCAGCGACGAGTGGTATGCCGGAGGAAAGCTCGGAACGGCATTCAACTCAAGCGCTTCCGCCTACGAGCAGCCTACTCCTGTGGTCGAGAGCGAGGGCATGGTTCAGGCTTTCAAGAACGGCGAACAGCTTTTTGAGAGAGATTTCAATCAGAACAAGGATGGCGCATTCAAGGGGCTCGGTCCGCTTATGGTGCGGCGCGGATGTCTCTACTGTCATCCTAACTACGGACACGGCCGTCGCCAGAGTGAGTATCGCGCTGACAAAATGGGCAACGGCTACCTTCTCGTCATCACCGACGAGACCGACACCTACCTCAGTTCTCTGACCGGCATGCCGCAGACCCTCGCCGTCGAGCCGTTCAAGGCTCCGCTTGACGAGAGCAAGATTGTGATAGAGTGGCCGGAGTACAAGGACGAATGGAACAACATGTTCCCTGACGGCGAAACCTACAGGCTCATATATCCGGAAGTCACTATTCCGGAGGACGCATACTATGTTCCGCTTGAAGTGACGAAGAACGGCAAGACCACTCCTGTTGACCACAGCAATGTGCGCGTACGTCTGGAATCGACAATCGGCATCTACGGCACCGGGCTTCTCGATGCCATCGACGATGATGATCTCAAGGCGCAGTATGCCGCAGAGGAGAAGGCCGGTGTGAAACTTAATCCTGCAATTTTTGCAAACGGTGAGTGGGTGAAGCTCTATGGCAACACCAACCATCCTCTCCGTTTTACCTACGCCCTTTCACGCGGTCCGCTTCAGGACGCAGCTGGTGCCAACGCCATCTGGAACATCACCAACGTGACACGCAGTAAAAAGCCTTCACACTATATGACTGCGACTTACGCCAAGGTCGCGTCTCAGGACAAGGAAGTTCAGGCGAAGTTTTATGATTATTTTCCTGAACGCAAGACTGACGCGGGAGTGGAGCAGGACATCTACGACTACTTGATGGGCACGGACATAGAACCGGAAATGTCCGACAGCGACTACACCGACTTTATGGTATGGCACCGGGGACTTGCTGTTCCTGCCGCACGCGACCTTGACGACGAAGATGTTCAGAGAGGAAAGAAACTCTTTTCCGAGATCGGCTGCGCCTACTGCCACCGTCCGAGCTGGACGACCGGCGAGGACAACTTCACAGACCCTACAGGCTTCTTCAAGGACGGTGACGACCGCCTTCCTCGCTATCCTCATCAGACCATCTGGCCTTACACCGACATGGTTCAGCACCGTCTCAACATGAAGAATGACATCCGCACCGGTTGGTGCCGCACCACACCGCTTTGGGGAAGAGGCCTCAGCACTCTTGTCAACGGTGGTGAGGATCGTCTTCACGACTGCCGCGCCAACACCGTCATCGAGGCCATCATGTGGCACGGCGATCCTCAGAGCGATGCGCGCAAGTCCGTCGAGGCGTTCCGCGAATTGTCGAAGGAGGATAGGGATGCGATTGTTAAGTTTATAGAATCAATATAGTCAGCCCCTCTTGACTCCGCTGTTTTTTGAGGAATGACGAAAAATTATTGAAAATGCTGAAGAAATTGGTTAACAGGCCGGCGGCGCTGGCACTTCATGCTGCCTTGCTGCTGATTGTTGCCGGAGCGATTGTGACATCCCTTTCCGCGAGGAAGGGGATGCTTCACGTTCGTGTCGGGGACATCGCGACGTCATATTCCGAAAACAAGAAAGGTGAACTTTCGCTGCCTTTCGGGCTCAGGCTCGACGATTTTGCCGTGGAGTATTATCCGGGAACGGATACGCCGTCGGATTACAGGTCGTCGGTGTCCGTGCTAATCGGCGGAAAATGCGTGAAGTCCGCGGAAGTGAGCATGAATCATATACTTTCGTATGATGGCTATCGTCTTTATCAGACGACATACGACAGCGATGAACTCGGCTCCACCTTCACCGTCGCGCACGACCCTGTTGGAATCGGACTCGTCTATGCCGGCTATGCTCTGTTTCTTCTTGCATTCATCATATTCTTCTTCACTGACAAGAAATTGCGTGCTCTTGCACGGAAGGTCGCCGGCATGGCTGCGGCTGTCCTGCTTTTTGTCGGAGTGTCGGGAACGACCGCGTACGCTGCCGGAAACAGGCTCCCGAAAACTCTTTCAAAAGAAACGGCCTCCCAGTTCTGCGAACTCTATGTCTTCTATCACGGACGCGTATGTCCGCTCCAGACCGTCGCAAAGGATTTCCGTGCGAAGCTCTATGGAAACTCCGATGTTTACGGTCTTACTGACGAGCAGGTTCTTACGGGATGGATGTTCTATGGCAGTTCATGGCGCGACGTGCCGCAGAAACACAGGCGCGGCGCGAATGACGCACAGGATAGGATGCAGACAGTGAACTCTCTTTTTTCGGGTGAGCTTTTGAAACTCTATCCGGTGCCTGATTCGCTCGGGCGAGTGAGCTGGTATGCCCAGAACGACCCTCTTCCGAACGACATCCCGGACGACGAGTGGTTGTTCATACGAAAGGGTATGAATTATATCGGGGAACTTGTCATTACCGGGGATGAGGACGGTCTCGCGGCTGCTCTTGGAAAGCTGAAGAAATTTCAGGAAAAACAGGCCGGAGGCACCTTGCCTTCGTTTTTCCGTCTCGGTGCGGAAAGACTCTACAACAGCTTCCCTCCGCTTTTCCCTATAGCGGGTGTCTATCTTCTTGTCGGACTTGCACTGCTCGGATGGTTCGTGACCTGCCTTGCCCGGCAGCGTGAGACCGGCATACGTATCCGTCTTGCAGCAGTTGTCCTCGAAGCTGTGCTGTTCACATTCCTTTCGCTCATGCTCGCGCTTGTCTGGATTGTGGGCGGGCATGTTCCTTTGTCCAACGGTGCGGAGACGATGATGTCTATAGCCTGGACCGTGCTGCTGGCGGGTCTTCTTGCCGGCGGGCGTTTCTCCCTGATGCAGCCGTTCGCGCTGATAATCTCCGCCCTCGCCCTTCTCGTCGCCGCAATGGGGCAGGCGAATCCGGCAGTGACTCTGCTCGTCCCGGTTCTCCAGTCTCCGTTGCTGAGCATACATGTCTCCCTGATGATGCTTTCCTATGCAATCCTTGCCGTGATTATGGTCAACAGCGCGGCCGGGCTCTGCGTTGGAGCGATTGAACGCAGGCACCTTTCTGTGGAACCGTATGGCGCCGTGGCATCAGAATCGACCCCGGTGCGGAAATCCGTTTCTTCCGTCTCCTCCCGCCTCACCGACATCTCTATGCTTCTGCTCTATTTCGGCGTGTTCTTCCTTGCCGCCGGCATCATCACCGGCTCATTCTGGGCGAACGTCTCCTGGGGCTGCTATTGGAACTGGGATCCTAAGGAGACATGGGCGCTCATAACACTGATCATATATGCAGTAGCCGTCCACCGTAGCGACATTCCTTTCTTGCGTAAGCCGTGCGCATATCACATTTTCCTTCTCCTCGCATTCGTCTCGGTGCTGTTCACCTACTTCGGCGTGAACTTCCTTCTCGGCGGAATGCACAGTTATGCAGGATAATCCGTATATTTGCAGATTAGAAGAAATCTGCAAATATGAAGAATATACTTCCTTACTCGGCGAATATGAAGATGGCGGACATACTTTCGGACAACCGTATGCTGTCGGTTCTCGAAAGGCTTCATTTCAGACTCGGCTTCGGCGACTCGACAATCAGCGAGGTTTGCCGGAATCATTCGTTTCCGGAGCGGCTGTTCATCGAAATCTCCAACGTCTTCTCCAATCCTGACTATGTTCCGGAGCTTTCCGGTCTTGACCGCAGCGATGTGGCACATCTTGCCGACTACATCCGCGCGTCCCACGAATATTACTCCCATGTTTCCGTCCCCCATCTCCATGGCCTCATCCACACGATGCTCGGTGAGGTGGGCACCTCTTTCGCGGACGCGCTGAACAAGTTCTTCGACGAACTCGTGGAGAAGCTTAACGCACATTTTGAACATGAGGAAAAGATATTCAACAGCATAGGGAGCGGAAACTATGAGGTGGAATCCGAGGAAACCCACACGCAGTTCCTCGAAAAGCTTGACGACCTCAAGAACATTGTGATAAAATATCTTCCCGACAACGGCGAGAATGCCTCACGCTACAATATGCTGAACCATCTGCTTGCGATGGAGGCAGATATGCGCAACCACATGCGCGTTGAAGAAAAGCTTTTCAACCCCCTCGTCCTCAGCCTTCTCAACAGCGATGACTCCGGCGAAGAACAGTCCGATGACTCCGAAGTGCTTTCCTCCCGCGAGAAGGAAATCCTCGCCGCAGTGGCCCATGGCAAGACCAACAAGGAAATAGCCGACGACCTGTTCATCTCCATCAACACCGTCGTCACCCACCGCAAGAACATAGCTCGCAAGACAGGCATCAATTCCATCGCCGGCCTCACGGTCTATGCCATTCTGAACCACATCGTCGAAATCTCGGATTTCTGACGTAAACATCTTCTAACATTTGCGGATTTTCGGGTGATGAGATGATCCAGATGTCCGGCTTATGCAGTTTTCAGCGTCCTCATGGCGTTGAGGACGGCGAGGACGGTGACTCCGACGTCGGCGAAGACCGCCATCCACATCGTGGCGAGCCCGAATCCGGCAAGCACGAGCACCGCTACTTTGACTGAAATCGCGAACCAGACGTTTTCATTGGCGATTTTCAGGGTGTGACGGGATATGCGGATGGCCGCGGCGACCTTCGACGGCTTGTCGTCCATCAGGACCACGTCGGCGGCCTCGATGGCGGCGTCGGAGCCGAGGCCGCCCATCGCTACGCCGACATCAGCGCGGGCGAGCACCGGGGCATCGTTGATGCCGTCGCCGACGAAGGCCAGCGTCGTGCCCGCCGGCTTTTCCGCAATGAGCTTCTCGACGGCGCTCACTTTGTCCGCAGGCAGAAGTTCCGCGTGGTACTCGTCAAGTCCGAGCTGCGTCGCCACGTCCTTGCCCACCTCCTCGCGGTCGCCCGTGAGCATCACCGTCTTCTTCACGCCTAGCGACTTCAGATCCGCAATCGCGGCGGCGGAGTCCTCCTTCACCCTGTCCGAAATCACTATGTGCCCGGCATATACCCCGTTCACTGCCACATGAATTATCGTTCCTACCTTGTGGCAGGGATGCCATTTCGCCCCAATGGAGTCCATCATCTTCGTATTGCCTACGCAGACGATGTCCCCGTTCACCTTTGCACGGATGCCGTGTCCGGAAATTTCTTCCACATCCTCAACCGTACAGTCGTCATGCTCGTTTGGGTAGGCATTCTTGAGAGAAACCGCAATCGGGTGGGTCGAGTAGCGCTCGACGTGTGCCGCAAGGTGCAGCAGCTGAGTCTCGTCGAATTTGTCGGGATGCACCGCATTCACCTCGAACTGCCCCTTGGTGAGGGTGCCGGTCTTGTCGAACACGACCGTGCCGAGCTTCGAGAGCGTATCCATATAGTTGGCTCCCTTGACGAGAATGCCGTTCCTTGACGCACCGCCGATGCCTCCGAAGAATGTCAGCGGGACGGAAATCACGAGGGCGCATGGACATGACACCACAAGGAAGGTCAGTGCGCGCTGGAGCCATGTCGGGAAGCTTTCTGAAAAATCGCCCGAAACGAGCGGCGGCAGGAAGGCGAGGACAAACGCGAGCGTCACCACAATAGGGGTATATACCTTCGCGAACTTCGCTATGAATGTCTCGCTCTTTGACTTGTTCTCGCCCGTGTTCTCCACGAGGTCAATGATTTTCGACGCCGTCGATTCGCCGAAGGTCTTGTTCACCTTTATGTGCAGCAGTCCGGAAATGTTCACGCATCCCGAAATCACGTCGTCGCCGGCAACGACATCACGCGGCAGGCTCTCTCCCGTGAGCGCCACGGTGTTGAGGCTTGAACTTCCCTCCAGCACGGTTCCGTCAAGAGGGATCTTCTCTCCCGGCTTCACCACTATGGTCTCGCCGACCTCCACCGTTTCGGGCGCTACCGTCGCGACCTCGCCTCCGCGCAGCACGTTCGCCGTGTCCGGACGGATGTCCATAAGATGCGAAATCGACTCCCTGCTGCGTCCTTCGGCGTAGTCCTCGAAGAGTTCGCCAACCTGAAAGAACAGCATCACGAACACCGCCTCCGGGAACTGCGTCTCCGCGCCCGGAAGAAATCCGATGCAGAGAGCCCCTATTGTGGCGATGCACATCAGGAAGTCCTCGTTGAAAAGTTCTCCGTGGAAAAGGCCCTCGACGGCTTCGGCAATCACGTCATAGCCGACCAGCAGATAGGGTATCAGATAGATGAGCAGCAGCTGCCACACCGGCAGGCTCGTCGTCTTTTCCACCGCGAAGGCCCCTGCGAGCAGCACTGCCGCCGCGCTGATTCTCCAGAGTTTTTTCTTGTCCATATCTGTAATGTTTTAATTATCGGTCAAAAACAGCCGTCAAAAGAGTGTCGGACTCTTTTGACGGCTGCAAAGTTATGAACTCCGTGCTGCAACCTTATTGCATCTCGGAATCAATCGATGCCTATTTGACGCTGAACTTGTAGATGCACTCTTGAGTGTAGGTCTGCCCCGGCTCAAGCAGGGTCGAAGGGAAGTTCGGGTGATGAGGGGAGTCCGGCCAGTGCTGCGTCTCAAGCGCGATGGACTCGCGGTAGCGCAGCGGCTTTCCGTATTTTCCGCAGGTAGTTCCGTCGAAGAAGTTGCCGCTGTAGAACTGGAGGCCCGGCTGGTCTGAGAAGACTTCGAGGAAACGGCCGCTCTTCGGCTCATAGACGGAAGCGTCGAATTCCACGCCTTTCTCTGTCTTGCGGTCGATGCAGAAGTTGTGGTCGTAGCCTGCCCCGTGCGCAAGCTGCTCGTTCATCTCGTTTATGCGTTCACCGATTGTGTGCATCTTCCGGAAGTCGAAAGGCGTGCCCTCCACCGGCGCAATCTCGCCGTAAGGAATCGAGTATTCGTCAATCGGAATGTATGCCGATGCGTTGATAATCATTTCGTTGTCGAGAATCGTCCCGTTGCCTTCGCCCTTGAGGTTGAAGAACGGATGGTGCGAGATGTTGAAATATGTCGCCTTGTCAGTCGTCGCGGTGTAGTTGATGACAAACTGATTGTCTGAGTCGAGGAGATAGCTTAGCCGGATGTCGATGTTACCCGGGAAACCGTCGAGCCCGTCCGGATGCAGAAGGTGCATCACGATGCTAGAATCCGTCACCTCGCACACGTCCCACACGAGCATGTCCACGCCCTTGAGTCCTCCGTGAAGAGTCTGCCCGTTGTTGTTCAGCGGAAAATTATAGACTTGGTCGCCGACAGTGAATGTCCCGCCGGCAATTCTGTTCGCGTAAGGTCCGACCACTGCTCCAAGGAATCTTTCTCCCGGATTGTGGATGTAGTCCTCGATGTTGTTGTAGCCAAGTACCACGTCTTCGAAAGACCCGTTCTTGTCCGGAGCCCAGAGGCTCACCACCCTTGCCCCGAAGTTGGTGACCTGCGTCGTGAGCTTGCCTCCGTGCAGTGTGTAGAGGGAAACCGGCTTTCCATCGACCTCCGTGGCGAAGTTCTCCTCCGGAATCAGTTCCACCTTGTTTTTGCCGCAGCATGACGCGAGCGTGAGCGCCGCCGCGATGAGAATCATTGTCTTTTTCATGTCGTTATCAGTTGTTTTATGTTTATGGTTCTTGTCTTAACTTCTCCAGCGTAAAATGCCACAGCACGACGCCTGCCGACACCGAAACATTCAGCGAATGCTTCATACCGAACTGCGGAATCTCCAGCGAAAAATCCGATGCGTCAACGACTTTCTGACTAACGCCATCGACTTCGTTCCCGAACACAAGGGCATATTTCTTCGTCGCCATATTCTTCCATAATTCCGTATCATCCTCATTTTCAATATGATATTTATCAATACTCCCGGAAACATCGTTGCCGTACGGGTGAAATTTGTCGAGTTTTACGGAATTTACGGTCTGTTCGACGCTGACAATAATATATCCCTCTTTCCTCAACCTTCCGATGACATCCATCGTGTCTTCGAAATATTCCCACCCGACGCTCTCCTCTGCTCCGAGCGCGGACTTGTGAATCTCGGCAGACGGTGGCACGGGGCATATCCCGCAGAGGAAGACCCTGTCGACCTTGAAAGAGTCAGCTGTCCTGAACACGGAGCCTACATTGTGGGCACTGCGCACGTTGTCAAGCACTGCCACGATGCCAGAATCAGGCAGTTTTCCATAGTCCTCGGCGGAAACGCGCCCAAGCTCGATGTTCAGCAATTTCCTGTCTTTGACAGCCATACCTTAATAATATTGCGGTTGTTGAAAACTATTTCGTCGACAAAGGTAGTCAGAAATAAAAAATAAGACTAATTTTGCAGGATATAATTTTGACCGCATGAAACAGGACATATCAATTTTTGAGCTTCTTCGGGAAGAGGAGGAGCGTCAGACATCGGGACTTGAACTCATAGCCTCTGAAAACTATGTCAGCAAACAGGTGCTTGAAGCACTTGGTTCAATCTGCACGAACAAATATGCCGAGGGCTATCCCAATGCGAGATATTACGGCGGCTGCGCGGTCATCGACAAGATTGAGCAGCTTGCCATAGACCGCCTTTGTCAGATTTACGGGGCGGAATATGCCAACGTCCAGCCGCACTCCGGTGCCCAGGCGAACATGGCCGTGATGATGGCCTGCCTCAAGCCGGGTGACACTTTCATGGGGCTCGACCTCGCGCACGGCGGTCACCTCACCCACGGCTCGCCCGTGAATATGTCCGGCATCCTCTACCACGCCGTTTCCTACGGCCTTGACGAGCGCACCGGCAAGATTGACTACGACGCGATGGAGGCCAAGGCTCTCGAAGCCCGTCCGAAGCTCATCATCGGTGGCGCATCCGCCTATTCCCGCGAATGGAACTACGCGAGGATGAGGGAGATAGCAGACAAAGTTGGAGCCATTCTTATGATTGATATGGCGCACACGGCCGGCATCATCGCCGCCGGACTGCTCAGCAACCCTGTAAAGTATGCGCACATCGTGACCTCAACTACGCACAAGACCCTGCGCGGCCCCCGTGGCGGAGTCATACTCATAGGCAAGGATTTCGACAACCCGTGGGGACTAAAGACGAGCAAGGGCGAGGTGAAGAAGATGTCCCAAATTATAAACTCCACCGTCTTCCCCGGAGTTCAGGGCGGCCCGCTTGAGCATTGCATCGCAGCGAAGGCCGTGGCTTTCTTCGAGGCTCAGCAGCCGGAGTTCGTCGACTATCAGAAGCAGGTGCTCGCCAACGCCTCCGCGATGTGCGACGCATTCATCCGCCGTGGCTACAAGATTGTCTCCGGCGGCACGGATAACCACCTGATGCTCATCGACCTGCGCACCAAATTCCCTGACCTGACCGGCAAGATGGCCGAGAAGGAACTCGGCAAGGCGGACATCACCGTGAACAAGAACATGGTCCCGTTCGACTCCCGCACCCCGTTCTCCACCTCAGGACTTCGCGTCGGCACCCCTGCGGTCACATCACGTGGCTTCGTGGAGAAGGACATGGAATGGATGGTCGAGCTCATCGACACCGTCCTTGACAACGCCGCCCGCCACCTCGACCTCATTGCCGGCAGAACCGAAGAAGGCCGCTCCGACTACGAGTCCGTCCTAAGCGCCGCCGCCGAAAAGGTCCACAAGATGACCCTCGGCATGCCCCTGAACCGGTGGTAGGCAGTAAACTGCGGCAATAGCATAGTCTTTACCTGACATTCAATTATTTAAGGTTAAATAATGCGATGTCTCGGATTTCGGGGATCGGACAATCCTCGTCCCCATAGGTTTAATTTTCGGTATCACATTTGTAGGGCGGTCGGGAATGGATAGATAGTTTCTTAATTTTAACAGATATTTTATGAAACGCATTATTCATTCCCATTGCGGGCGTAACCTAAAGACCGGTGCGGCGTTGCTGCTCGTTCTGAGCCTCTTTCTGACATTCGCGTCACATCCGGCAATGGCCGCCGTCATCCCTGATTCAATCGGACAGACTCCACGCCAAATCAAAGTAAGCGGAAGCGTAAAGGATGCGCTTGGACCGCTCGCGGGCGTCGGAATTGAGGAGAAGGGAGTCCCCGGCAACGGCACGGTCACCGAACTGGACGGCAGTTTCTTGTTGTCCGTGCGTGAGGGCGGTACCCTGTTCATATCCTGTATGGGGTATAAATCCATTGAGGTAAAGGCCGTCGAAGGGCAGATTCTTGACATCATGCTTGAGGAAGACAACCAGGCGCTGAACGAAGTGGTGGTCGTCGGCTTCGGCGCGCAGAAGAAGGTCAACCTTACCGGTGCGGTGGGGATTGCCACGGCGAAGGAAATAGAAGCCCGCCCGGTAGTAAGCGCCACGCAGGCATTGCAGGGATTGGTGCCGGGTCTGCAGATTACCACAAATACAGGAGAGCTGGGAAAGAGCATGTCCGTCAACATACGGGGCAACGGCACAATCGGCAGCGGCTCCAGCGGAAGTCCGCTGATTCTCATTGACGGTATGGAAGGGGACATCAACACCGTCAATCCTCAGGACATCGAGAGCATATCCGTGCTGAAGGATGCCGC
>DJRM01000066.1:7624-18288 GCA_002440085.1 Bacteroidales bacterium UBA6360 | reverse complement strand
TTCCATGTGGACGGCTGCCACATCTGAATCTGGTTGCCGGCATAGGCAGGGACATAGTCGCAGCCCACCGGCCAGTCACGCTCGGCGTACCAGGCGTTGGCCTTTTCCTCGGACCAGCGCCCCGCAACCGGTGTTTCACAGTTGCAGGCGGTGGCGAGGATCGCCGCGAGGGCGAGTATTGAAAGTATTTTTATTGTTTTCATTCTTTAAGATTTTCTGTCTAAAATCACTTGTATATGAGGTCGAATAAAAAAGATGGAGTGCAAGGCTTACGAAATCTTTTAACCGGAGCAACCTTGACGGTTGTGAGGATTAAAAGGTTGAGCGTAACGCAGCAATCCGCTTTTTTATTTGGCCGAAAGTTCGTGTGCATAGAGATGGTCCGGCTTCAGTTCCAGAACTTTTTTGAAGAGTTTGTCAGCCTGCTTCCTGTGGCCGAGGCCCAGCTCGCCCAGAGCCTGAGTGAAGTAGGCCGCAGAGTTCTTCGACTCAGTCGTGCTCGCCGTCGTGCCCTCCGCACCGTAGAAGCTCCTGTACTCCGTCACAACCGCAGCCTTGCCGTCCGCAACCATCTGACTGAACAGAGCCTTCGCCTCGGCCTTCCTGCCCAGTTTCTGAAGCGCAAGGCCAGTCCAGTAGCGGAAGTCCTTGCTGCCCTTGAGCTTGAAGTCCTGGTCGGCCGCCAGGGTGTAGTACTTCGTGGCATTGTCAGTGTCGCCCAGGCTCTCGTACGCAACGCCCAGCTCGTAGTTTATCTGCGCATCGTGAGTGGCACGCTCGTCAACAAGGAATACCTGATGGTTCTCTGGGTAGGTGAACGCCTTCTCGTAGAGCGCTATCGCCCCCTTCGCGTCACCCTTTTCGAGTTTTGCCTTGCCCGCGAGAACGCACGCGTCCACGAAGTTGTCATGGAAGTTCGCCACGCCCTCACGCGTCGGGAAGTAGCAGCTGTCTAGAAGGTCAAGCACACGGTCGTAGTCGCCGCACCACGTCCCGAGAACAACCTCCTGGCTCAGAGGGTAGTAGCGCTTCTCGCAGGTCGCATGGTGGCTCTTGAGGAGCTCGTACCGCTCCGGAACCGGCGTGCGGTTCGCCTCCATCGCCTGGTCGCACTCCTCAAGATAGAGCGCGGCGTTCGGGTTGATTTCTATAGCCTTTTTGTAGCAGCGCACGCTCTCCGCGTAGTCCCTAGTGTGCAGCCAGTTCGCCCACCCGAGGTTCCTCCACGCGAGGTCGTCGTTCGGGTTCATCTCCACGCACTGCTTCCATTCCTTGATGGCGTTGTCCGGCTGGATGTTGTAGAGCAGGTTGCCGAGGTAGTAGTACGGGCGCTCGGAATCCGGGCAGGCGGCCTTCGCCTTGGCGAGGACGTCGATGGTCTCCAGGCGGAACGGGTTGCAGTAGCCCACAGGCAGCGCGAGGGCTTCCTTATAGAGGCTGTCCTCGCCCGTGAGGTACGCGATGTACATCTTCACCGTCGGCCATGCCACGCGGCTGTCGATGTCCTTCAGAAGTTCCACCGCCGTGTCCCTGAACCCGTCGTGCCAGTAGAGGATGGCGAGTTCGAGGTAGGACTCCGGCTGCTCGCGCATGAAGAAACGGAAGTCCTCCTTGTTCATGGTTTCATGAAGGGCCATGGCGTTCATCGGGTCCTCGGCGAGGACGGCGTTGAAGCACTCCGTGGCCTCGTCGGCCCTGCCGAGCTGCCTGAGGACGAGTCCCTTGAAGACCTTTGCCGAGAAGTTGCGCCCGTTGTAGGCAATAGCCTCGTTCAGGCGGTCGAGGGCCATCGCCCAGTCACCCTCCTGGGCGTACATCTGCGCGAGCTGCGTGTTCGCGCCGGAGTTGTAGGTGTAGTTCCATGTGGCCCTGTAGAGGGTGTCCATGGCGGCCGCGGTCTTCCCCTGTGCCTTGAGGACGAGGCCGAGGTTGTACATCGCCTCCGCGTCCTTCGGACGGGTGTAGTCGTGGGTCTGGCGCCTTATCGCCGTGCGGAGGTACTGCGCCGCCCTGTCATACTCTCCCCTCTTCCTGTACCACACGCCCATCTGGGTGTTCGCCCTCGTGTCGCCAGGGTCGCGCCTGAGCACCTCCTCGAAGTAGGCCGTAGGGTCGATGAACGGGTTGTGGAACTGGAGGTTGCGCAGGCCAACGAGGTAGCACTCCTCCGTGTTCGCTATGTCCTCCGGCTTCCTGGGCCTTTCGACTATCTCCGGGAGAGGGGCGTTCGGGTCGTGTTTCACCGGGGTGAAGTGCAGGATTTCCCTGCCGTCCGCGTCCGTGAGAACTATGGCGAGGTCCTGCTCGGTGTATTTCTTGTCTATGCCGACGGTCGTCTTGAAAGGCTTGTCCGGGGCTATGTCGGGGATGTTCTCGGTGGCGAGGGTCTTTCCGCCGCCGAGGAGCGTGAGCTTGAGGTCATGCTTAGGCTCGGTGGTGTTCACCGCGAGGAACGCCTTTCCGGGCTCCTTGAGCGCGACGTTGGCCGCCGCGAGGCGGTTCCCCGCCTTCACGCCCTCCATGTCGCGGATGCCGTACCAGTACTGGCTGAACTCCTTGGTCTCGTACGGCGCGCTCCAGTTGTAGTCCGGCTGGTTGTCGGAATATGCGCCGGACATAAGCTCGATGTAGTGGCCGGAGTCGTCCGTGAGGATGCGCGTGTCCCACTCGCTGTTCGGACCCCACAGCCAGAACTTGCCGCCCTTGCTGATGTTGTGGTTCGCGTGCAGCATCGTCCCCGCGTTGCGCCCGTGGTCGTAGCCCGCGATGAAGTCGTCCTTCAGGTCGTGCGCGAACATGGAGTTGCTCATGTAGTGGTTCTTCCACCAGCTCGCGTCGATACCGTCACGGTAGAAGTCCATGTCGTTGAACGTCTCATGGGTGATCGGCCAGTGGGCGAACCAGTTCTTGCAGTGGAAGGTCACGAACTCCGTGCTCTGGGGGAAGCATATCTGATAGTTCTCGTCCACGTGCGTGCTGACGTTCGACCAGTAGAGCATGGAGTTGTCGTCCATGGTCGAGTTCATCAGGCGGCCGCTGATCTCCATGTAGCTCTTTCCCGGGCGCAGGGTCACGCCTATCGCCCACTGCATCCTGTGGCGGTATTCCGTCTCCCCGACCCACACGGTCTTCGAGCCGTCGGCGTTGTCGACTATCCGCCAGTCGCACGGCACGTGGCTCGTCTGGCGGTGGTGGTGGAAGACGTTCCACTCCACGCCCCCGCTTATCCACGCACCCGTCATCCCGACGTTCGCCGGCTTCACCACGTGGTTGTGGTAGAAGATGTCGTACCCGTTCGTCTTGTCGACGGCATACAGCAGACGCCCGCCGAACTCCGGCACTATGCACAGCTCCACGTACTCGTTCTCCATGTAGAGGCAGTCGTAGGTCACGTCCTTGCGCGTCCGCGTCATGTTGTCGTTCAGTGGGTACGGGTAGACGCTCCGCTTCGCCCTCTGGTACGACCAGTCCCGCTCGAAGATCGGCGACTGCTCCGCCGGGTCCAGCAGGTACGTCGGCATCGTTATCTTGCCCTCCCAAGCCTTCACAGTGGAGGTCGCTGCAGGTGTGGCCGCGTCCGTAGTCTGAACCGCCGCGCTGCCTGCAGGATTCTGACCATCTGTAGAGTTCTGGGCGCTCACGGCCGTTACCGCAAGCAGTCCCAGAGCTGAAATTGTAATGAATTTCTTCATAAAATCTTTTGTCGTGTGTTTATTTTAGTTGTTATTATTTGATTGTCTTTGTTCCACCGCCGTAAACGTCAGCATCAGTAACTGCTTTACCTTGATATTGGCAACCGGTTACATTCAGTGTTGCTTTTGAAACAACTCCTGCAAATCCTTCCGCCAATGGTGTCACTGTACCCGTATCAAACGTAGCCACCGCTGTCGCTCCGTTAATCGCAACATTGTCTTTGGATCCAGCCCAACCAAGAGCAGCGCCAAGATATCCCATTGGCTTTCCCTTATAGGATTTGAATACA
This sequence comes from Bacteroidales bacterium UBA6360, assembly GCA_002440085.1. Taxonomy (GTDB): domain Bacteria; phylum Bacteroidota; class Bacteroidia; order Bacteroidales; family UBA932; genus Cryptobacteroides. The sequence continues at coordinate 14,306 of DJRM01000066.1, read as the reverse complement.
GTAGTAGCCGATGGCTTCGTGTCGATGCTGAGCATTGCACCGCCGCCAACAAGACCGCCGACCATTTCACCTCCTTGAGCCGAGCCTGTGGTTATCGTACAGTTACTTGTTCCTCTAACAATCGCTTTGTCAGAGGCGGAAACGCCACAAACATATCCTGCAAGTCCACCAACATAAGTCTGACGTGCCCCTGAGTTCCCTACGGCGGCCTTCTGCCCATTCGCCGAATACACGATTATGTCGCCAGTATTTTTCGCACCACGCAAAATCGCATAATAGCCAGAGTTGAGATAGTGAACATCTTTCACATCAACACAACGTCCTAATACACCGCCAATAGCATATCCATAATGTGTTGTTCCAGTCTCTTCTTCGACAAATGAAAGTGAGCCCTCATTGGAGCAATTTGTCATTCCTGTGAATGTGCTTCCTTCAGTGCCTTTCACCCCGGCATTTATCGCGGCGACGACACCACCGATTGCTCCGCCTTTCATTACAGACTCTCCTGTCTTATGAATTGACAGAGAACCTGTGTTCTTGCAATCAGACAGTTTCACACATTTGCCGTTATATTCGGCATTTGCTATGACACCGCCAAGATAAATTGTCTGTGCTGCAGAGAGACTTGCATCGATAGAAACATTGCCATGATTCTCAAGAGCAGAACTTGTTCCACTTATGGCATAAGCTACACCTCCTACAACACACCCCACATTTACTCCCGTGACGCTGATTGAACCCTCATTGTAGCAACGTGCAAAGTTTCCACCGTCATTATAGAGCAGCACGCCACCAATTCTGACAGGTTTGTCCGGATTTGAAATGTTAATTGCACCATAGTTATAGCAATCCATAACATATCCCGTACTATTATTTGTACGGCATATACCTGAAGCCAAAATAATAGTTTGAGTATTAGCCGGCTTATCAAGGTTAAAATTGACCCTACTATTGCATTTTCTTATCTGTCCGGAATTATTGGTCGCAAAGACACCTGCCCAACCGGTATTATCCCAAGTGTCAGTATCACCGGCAATCGTAAGATTGAAGATGCCCCCATTCTCTCCGATATTTGTAAACATCGGACGTACAGGATGATGAGTGATTGTATGATCATGCCCATATACAATATTTTCCAGTTTTTCTGTAGTATTCGAAGCCTCCAGATTATACTGATAATCAATGTCTGCCATCAGATGAACACCCTTGGCTGTACCAATAGTAGTCACCCATTTTGAATAATCACCGGCATTCAAGTCAAGAATGAAGTTATTCCAATCCTCTGCCGTATATATTCCGCCGTCGACATAAGTCCCGTCTGCCACAAATTCTGTCTCAGTAGGATAGACCTTGCCGGCGTTTGCAGTGAAAGCAGATGTCTTCTTCACCTGATAGTGATTTTCTGAATCAACAATCGTGAAAGTCAGACCTTTCTGATAGTCAGCAGCCGGAATTGCTATGAACATCGGGGTGTTTGCCGCGATGGCAGCATCCCCATTGGAATATGTCACGGATGTATTGCCCTTAGTCTTTCCTTTCTCGTCCTTTCTCGGTGCGAAAGAATTTCCGGTTTCAGAGAATTTTACAGTAAATACGCCGCTGATTGCCTCATTGTTGTTCCCGTTGATGCGGACACTCTTTATGGCTGCATTGGTGACCATCAGCTTGATATAGGCCATCGTGTGCTTAAAAACCAACCCGGCGGAAGCAGATTTTGAATATGCAGACATGATTGCCGAAGCCTGGTCAAAATCATTTTCTCTGTATGCCTGCGTCTGAGGGACAGTGACATTCAGCGTATCCGATTCCGCTGAAAATGAATCCGCCACAATCGCTCCGGCAGGATAAACCGCGCAGTACGGAGCATCTACGACATCGAGCGTGAATGTCGCGTTCTTGGGGTTGGCCTTGTCTATGTTGATGTCCTTGCTGATCTTACCGTTCACGGAAATGGCATCACCTTCTGCCCAAAACACGGAGTAAGTCTTGTCACCGTTGTCGGAAATCGTTGTTTTGGTGCCTACGGACTGAGGCGCAGCGGCATCAGCAGAGTCTGATGAAACTGGGGAATCCGGCAGCACGGCACCGAGAACCATGGTTTCATCATCAGTCTGTGGGGCATCCGGCTTCTGAACGTCCTCTTCAAGTTCCTTGGCGCATCCGGCGAGGGCAAGCGCGGTCATAATTATTGTGGTTATAGTATATATCCGTTTCATTTTCTTCATATAAGAGTTAAAAGTTTGACATTGCACCCATTGAATCGTCTTCAAAAAAGGGGGGGGCTACTCCCATTTAAACACGCCTTCAACCTCATAGAGGTTGTCCGTGCCTGTTACGTTCAACGATTGACAAAATCCCATTTCAAGACGGGTTATCACGGTTTTCATCTCAGGCGAAGCATACCCCTCACCGATGCGTTTTTTAGTTTCAGTGTTTTTCATATTTATAAACATTTGGTTTTCAATTCAGTTAACATTTTCTGACATGTATTTTTGAGTCAGATTTTTCTGACACTCAAAAACACCTATTTGTTATATCGCACAGCCACATAGGACAAGCACGAGCGCTTCACGTTCTGGATGGTCGTTCCATCGTAGGAAATTGGGAGAAGGCCGTCGTAGCCGGAAATGTCCTTCGCCGGCATGAGACGGACATAGACTGCTTCCTTGCCGAAAAGGTCGGTGGAGACGGGCAGGGTGAAGGACATATTCTTCGCGCCCGGGCAGTGGTACTGGCGGTAGGAGCCGTTCTTAGGATAGTCAGGAACGGTGTAGGTCCATTCTGTTCCGACAGATGTGTTCTGGACAAAGTTCCCGGTGTAGGAGTCGGCCGTGAGCGTGTGCCAGGTCTCTCCGTCGGCCGAGTATTTCAGCCACCAGTAGCGCGGTGCTCCGACGTCGGCTCCCACGGTGTTGAACGCGGCCACCTGCACGGAGAGAGGGGCGTTGGCCTCGGTGAGTCCGGTCGTGGAGAACTCGATCTGCCAGTAGTACTCGTTGAGCTTCGGGTCGGCGTGGTTGCCGGAGAACCAGTAGGCACCGAACCATGCCGGGCCTTCTGTCTGGGAGACGATTCCGGAGGCGGTGCCGGAGAGTGGCCCGAGGGAGCTCCAGTCCTGGCTCGGGGAAATCTCGCGGAGAGCGGGCTTGGAATAGCTCAGACCTGGTTTGTTGAGCACGTCGGCATAGCTGGTCCACTCGCAGAGTTTTTCGGTGAACGGTTCACCATCGAGAGCGATGTCGGCGTGCCTCTGCGGACGAATCTGGTAACGTCCGATGTTGCCGAGTCCGGTCACGTAGTCCTCCAGACGGGTGTCGGAGGCAGCCTCGGTGCTGTTCCACTCGAAGTTGTCGCAGGTCTCGTTCACTATGATTCCGCTCACGCTGCCGCTGCCCTGCGGAAGTCCCCTGCCGTCACGCGCCCATGCGGCGGTGGTGTTGGTCAGGAGGTAAATCGTGCTGCCGGCCTTGTCGAGAAGCGGCATAGGGTATTTGTTGATTATGCTGCTGCGGGTGTTGTCAATCGGGACAAACGCGCCCTTGGAAACGGGAATTTCGCAGCCGGAGAGTGTCACGAGAGTGTTTATGTCGCTGTCGGTAAGTTCTTTGACTGTCTTTGTGCGATGGGTGATGTCGGACTCGCTGCCGGAAGCGGCGGAAACAATGTCGTAGGCCTTGAGACCAGTGACGGTGTAGTGCTCGGGATTCGTGTGGCGGATGAGTTTCCGCCCTTTGAGTGAAACCGTCGCGAGGTCGTACCTCTTGAGCGAGAGCGCGTCCTCCGAGTCGAAAATGAGCTTGACGCCGTATGCTTCGCCCTCTTCCGCGCTCTGGAGATATACTGTCCTGCCGGCGAGGGTGAGATCCTGAATGATTACGGACATATTCTCGTTCGGGGCGGCGTTGCCTTCGGAGTTGTCGCTGATGACACGTCCGGTGAGGGCGTATGGCTTCAGGATTATGCCGTCGGCGTCGAGGTCGCTGTTGTCAGGGTCGCTGTCATCGAACGTGAGGGAGCGGAGTCCACCTACCGTGAGCGGAACGGTCTGAACATCGCCGCGAGTGCCCTGGGTGACATAGAGCCGTGCGGTGAGGGCGCGGCCGACATCGTCGGTGGAGGTGAGCTCGATGATGGCGGTGCGTGGTGTGTCACTGAGGTTTTCGCGGACGGCATAGATGAAGGTGCCGTCCGCATTTACCTTGGCGAGGGGTTTCTCAATCCAGTCGCCGCCATCGGGATAGACGACGCTGCCGCTGATTTTCTCGACAGGGATGACGGTCTCGAACCGGGCCGTCTGCGCACCGTTTTCAAACGGAATGGTAACGTTCCTCTGTGTGAAATGGAAGGTCGCGTCCTCGGCTCCGCCCTGAATGAGACTCAGGAGCAGTTCGCGCCGGCCGCTGATGAGGCGGATGTCAGCCTTGCGCTCCCGTCCGGGGTTTGCGCTGAATGTGACCTCGACTTCAGCGTCGCCTTTCCAGCGTGAGGTGGAGAGGGATGCCCAGTCGCCGCCGGCGATGATTTCGGCTGTCACTTCGGATGATGCGATGACGACGTAGGACACGCTCCCCTCGGCCGCATCGACCGCGATTTCCGGAGCCGCGCATCCAAGTTCCGTCACCTCGATGAATTCCGGCTGCCGTCCGCAGGCCGCGAGAATAGCCATAAGCGCCGTAAAGACCATTGATATTCTTACTATCTTGTTCATATTCAAATATTTTATTTCTATTTCTTATTTCTCCATTTGCTTATGACATGAAGAATTTTCATTCAGCAAACAACCTGGAGTATATCTTAAAAAAGATGGAATGCAAGGCGGATGCTGCAAAGACGCATCAGCGTCGTGCGGAGAACAACGAAGCGGTGGCATTGTGCGATAGTGTGCACGGAGCACCACTTCCCCTTCGAGGGGACGGGAGGGGTCAATTAGATGGTGAGGATTTCATCAAGACATCCAACGAAGCAGACCGCTTTTTATTCGCCCCGTTCATTACTCCCCGTACTCCATATTGGTCAGCACTCCACCGGAAGCGGCAACCTGGTCGGCCGGAATAGGCCAGTAGCGGTTGCAAGGGCGCACGTTGCGGCTGATGAGCGAGCCTGTGTTGTACTGTGAGGTGCGCTCGTACCAGATTCCCCAGCGGACAAGGTCGAACTTGCGGTTATACTCGCCGAGAAGTTCCTTGGCGCACTCGCGGCGGATTTCTTCCATGAGAAGGTCTGTGTTGCCTCCGACATCGGCGAGCGTGAGTTCCGGCAGACCGGCGCGGCTGCGGGTCATGTTCAGATAACTGAGGGCATGAGTCGTGTTCCCGAGCATCAGATGGGCCTCGGCAAGTCCGAGAACAGCTCCGGCATAGCGGAAAATCTTGTAGTTGTTAGCGTCGCGGGTGCTGCGCATGTCCGGACACCAGAACTTGTTGCCGAGCCAGGGGGTGCTCGCCGAGTTCATCCTGTTCCAAGAGCCGTCGTCCCTGCGGAGTCCGAAGAACATCACCTCCTTCTCGCCTGCCCTGCCGGAGTCGTCCGGATCGAAGCCGTACCAGCGCCATGCAAGGTTGCCGGAGCCTCCGCGGGCCCTGTCCGCGTCGTTGGAGTATTCGCCGGAGCGGAGGTCTTCAGAGCTGTACGGAAGCAGGTTCTGGCAAAGGTACGGGGTCGGACGCGCAGAGGTGTAGGTCTGCGAGTGTGCGCCGAGCTCAGGGATGCCGATGCCGTAATAGACGTCGGAGATGATTTCCTCCTGCGCAAACTCGTCGCTCACGATGTTCTGGGCGCGGAGTGGGGTGGTCCAGCTGGCGAGCGTGCCCACAATCTGAAGTCCGTTAGGCTCGTAGGTGTTAGGAACCTCCCAGATGGACTCACGGCTGTACTTCACGCTGAAAGGCACGTCCGTAAGAGGGTACTGCGAAAGCTCGCCGTAAATATCTTCAAGCTGTCCGAAGAACTCCACGGCCCCGTCCCAGTCCTTGTTCCACAGGCAGAGGCGGCCTCCGAGCATGAGTCCGAGCGCCCGCCCCATGCGGTAGTCGGTGCCGGAATCGTAGCTTCTGCGGGCCTCAAGGGCAGGGAGATTTGCGCGAAGTTCGGAAATGCAGAAGGCTCGGGCGTCGGCGGCCGACATTCTCGGGAGCTTCACAATAGCCGCCCGGTTATCCTCGGTCACGCGCTCGGTGTAGAACGGCACGTCGCCGAAGGTGGAGGTCAGAAGATACCAGTAGAACGAGCGGAGAACGGCGCACTCGGCATAGAGCGGAGCGGCCTCATCGGCCGTAATGTAGCCCTCCGAGACGGCCCTGTCGATGTAGAACACCATGGAGTTGGTGCGTGAGACTCCCTGATAGCCCCTCTGCCACACAGTGGAGGCGGCTCCCGGACGTGCCGGAGCGATGTCGCACACGGCGTCAATCTGGTTATCGACGTTCAGGAACATGAGGTCGGTATCGCACTCGCACATCTCCCAGAATCCCATGTTCGTGTAAATCAGGCGGAGCGGGGAGTAGCAGGCGTTAAGCCCGGTCTTTATCTGCTCCACGCTGCGGTAGTACTTGTCCCCTTCGGTGTATGAGGTAATCTTTTCCTTCAGCGAGCATGAGACCGCGCCGAAGCATATCAAGGCAATACAAATTATCTTTTTCATATCCATGTCCTCCCGAGGCTAAAAGTTCATCTGAAGGTTAAT
>DJRM01000066.1:0-7580 GCA_002440085.1 Bacteroidales bacterium UBA6360 | reverse complement strand
GTGGAGACGTCCGGGTCGAAGCCGTTGTAGCGCTTCCACAGCAGCAGGTTCTCCCCGCTCGCGCCCACCACGATGCTCTTGCACCATTTCTTCGCGACATTGAAGCGGTAGCTCAACGAGACTTCCTTGAGACGGATGTAGGACGCGTCGTAAATCATGCGGTCGCTGGCGTTGTAGTCCTCCTTGCCGGCACGCGGGATGTTGGAGTCGGGATTCAGCTCAGGATCCCATGCATCGAGCATATAGCGGTACTTGTTATATGCCCTGGAGCCGCTTCCGGCGAGGATTTCACTGATGTTGTAAATCTTTCCGCCGAAGGAATAGGTCGCATAGACCTTGAGGGAGAGGTTGCCGAGAGTGAAGGTGTTCTGAAGTCCGCCATAGACCACAGGGTCGGCATTTCCCTGATAGACAAGGTCGTCCTGGTCGAGCAGCCCGTCGTTGTTCTGATCCACATAGCGGCAGATTCCGAGCTGTTCCGTGCCCGAACTGACATAAGTCTTGGAAATCTTGTTCCTGTCAATCTCGTCCTGACTGTGCCATACCCCGGCATACTGGTAGCCCCAGAGGGAGTTCACCGGATAGCCGGCGCGATAGCCGTAGAGAGGCTGGGTGAGGTTGCGGAAGTTGGAATATGTCGGCACGAGACGGTCTTCGCCGGCGTCGATGACGAGCTGGTCGTTGTGCGAAATCGTGAACATAGTGCTCCACGAAAACTTGCGCGTGACGATGTTGCGGGTGGTGAGGGCGACCTCGATTCCACGGTTGCGGGTGTTTCCCATATTCGTGAAATATGTGTCGTAGCCCGTGCTCTGGTTCGTCTTCATCGCGAGGAGAAGGTCCGATGTCCTCGATTCGTATGCATCGACTTCGAGATTGACCCTTTCGCCGAACGCGGAGAAATTGAGACCTATATTATATGAGTCCGTCGTCTCCCACGTGAGGTTTCCGTTGCTAAGGCGCGTGTCGTAATATGCCAGCGGCCTGTAGTCTCCGAGCATCCACACTCCCTTGTCCGCGGTGAGGGTGGATTGTGACATATACGAGCCTATGGCGTCGTTTCCGCTGCGTCCGACGCTCGCCCTGAGGGAAAGGTCGTCGAGCCACGATGCTCCGGCGAGAAAATCCTCGCGGCTGATGTTCCACCTCAGGGCCGCAGCAGGGAATATTCCCCACTTGCGGTTGTCGGCGAAGTTAGACGCGCCGTCGGCACGCATGGTGAGGGTGACGTAGTATTTCTTGAGGTAGTCGTAGTTCACGCGGGCGAGAACGGACATCGAAGTCTTGATGTTCTCGTAGCTGCGGTTGGTGGTGTTGCGGTCGTCAAGAAGCCCGCCGAGGTTCTTGTAGGTGACGTTGTTGTCCATGTAGCCCTCTCCGTAGAAGTAGCGGTAGTCTATGTTGGTGCGCTCGGCCGTGAATCCGGCGAGAAGGTTCAGGGTGTGACGGCGCGAGAAGGTGCGGTCGTATGTGAAGGTGTTCTCGCTGAGGAATATCTGACGGTCCTGCCAGATTGCCGTTGCTGTTCCTCCGGTGAGGTTGCGCTGTGCCACAGGAAGGGTGGAAGGGGCGTAGCGCAGGGACTTGTAGCCGTCGGTCGTGAAGGAGAACTTGCTGACGAAGGAGGCGTAGCGGTTGAAGATGAGCCTCACCCACGGTAGCAGGTTCAGATTAGTCTGACGCACGTCATGGCTTATCTGCTTGGCGCAGATGTATGGGTTGTTGAACGGAGAGCCTCCGGAGGCGTACTCCGAGCCGAAGGTGTTCCAAGTGTCGTTGATGCCGAGCAGCGGGCTGAGGTAAATCGCTGCGGTGCTGTTGGTTCCGGTGATGGAGGCGCTGGACTTGTCGGTGCTGCGGTCTGCGTAGTAGAGACGCACGCCGGCGCGGAGCCATTTGAGCGGCTGGGTCTCGACGCTCACCCTTCCGCTGATGCGGCTGAACCCGGAGCCTATGACCACTCCCCTCTCGTTGTGGTAGCCGAATGACGCCGAGGCGCGGGTGATGTTGGTTCCGCCCTGCGCGGAGAAGCTATAGTCCTGATATACACCGGTCTGCGAGAGAGCGTCAATCCAGTCCGTGCCCTTGCCTTTCGCTGCGATTTCCTCTTCGGAGAAGTAGAAGTTGCGCGATGGAGTCTCCTTTCCGCTCATGTAGTCGGAGATGTAGTGCGTCATGTTGCAGTACTTGGCGAACTCGGAAGCGTCCATCAGATCGAGGCTGCCCATGATGCGGGACACGCCGGCCGAGGCCTTGAGAGACGCGGTGAAATTCCTTGAGGTCTCACGTTCCGTGGTTATGAGTATGACTCCGTTCGCTCCGCGTGAGCCGTAGAGCGAGGTGGAGGAGACATCCTTGAGAACGGATATGCTCTTGATGTCCGACGGGTTGATTTCATTGAGGTCGGAGACCGCGTCAATCACCCCGTCGACGACGATAAGAGGCGCGTTTCCGGCACTGATGGACCTCGCTCCGCGAATCTGGATGGAAGCCTCGGCTCCGGGTTCTCCGGTCGATGACATCATGTCCATTCCCGCGATGCGGCCCTGAAGGGCGGAGCTGACCGAAGATGCCGGAACGTCGGCGAGCGACTTCATGTCGACGACTGATACAGCGCCCGTGAGGTCGGATTTCTTGGCAGTTCCGTAGGCGATGACCACCACGTCGTCGAGTTTCGCGGACTCGGACTTGAGCACGACGTCAATCTTCGCGCGTCCGTTTACAGGCTCCAGCAGCGACTCGAAGCCGAGGCAGCTGAACTCGATGAAGCCATCGGAGGTGACGCTGAGCTCATATTTTCCGTCAGCGTCGGTCGCGGTGCCCTTGGCCTTGGCCTGCTTGTCAATAACATAGACTCCCGGCAGAGGATTGCCGTCGCTGTCCTTCACCGTTCCGCTGACCTTCACGCTCTGGGCAAAGGCCGATGCGGCTGAGGAAAGGATGAGGAGAGTCAGAATAAGTATCCTTTTCATATATTCTTGTTTCATTGAAGACTTTTTCTATATCGGGTTTCAAGGCTATTTTATCGTCGGGGCATTTCCTGCGGCGTAAATTGGCCCTTTGAAAACAATTCCCTTTTCCGAGGCCACATTTGCATCCGGCGGAAGAGTACCCGTAGACGCACATCCGGTTATCGTCGGGACAGGCGTGACTTTCAAAACAAATGAGACAATACCTCCAACAGCACCTATCTTATTGTTCACAGGTGTTGCCAATGTGTTTCCCGTAAGTCCGAAAGAACCTTTATTCGTGCAGGATGTAATCTCAGAATAAGCAGTGCTTCCAACTATGCCTCCGGCAAGGGCACACACAGAGTTTGTTCCTCCGGAGAGCATCCGTCCGGAATTGATGCAGTCTTTAAGGATGGCAGGCATATCTGGCTTTCCGACAATAACGCCCGCGATGCCACCCACATGGCACTGACGAGCACCTGATAGTCCGGAACCGACATTGCTTTGAATCGAACTGCACACATCTATCGTTCCTACATTGGAACAGCCGGTGATTTCACTATAGAACCCGGTTTTCGGTGCGGGGGTAATGTAGTTGCAAACAACTTTCTTATTATTGTCAAGCTGATCGGAAACAGGAGCAATTCGTCCGACAATACCGCCGACACAGTATGCGCCCTGAGTCTTCGGATTATTTCCAAAAGTATTCTCCCACAGCGTTATATTGCCCTCATTAACACAATTCTTCAGCGTGACAAAAGTTTCCGTCGTTCCGGCGTATGCGGAGGCAAGAATGCCGCCCACCGCACATTTATAAAGGTCCGAAGAGGCTGTAGCAGGCTTTAGTATGGTTATGTTACCAACATTGCGGCAGCCCTCGAATGTTCCGAGTTTTGTCGTTTTGTCAGCGAGTGTGACATCAGGACGATAAGCGATGCCGCCGCCCATAAACAGATGGTTTGCAGTGAACGGCAGATTTATCTCGAAATCGGCGCTATTCACGCAGTCCTTCATCACGCCGCCATTCATCTCGACAAGGCTGCAGAAAGTGAAGTTTGCATCGACGGTTGCGGTCAGCGCGGCCCTGTTCTCGCAGTTCTCGACTGTTCCGAGGTTGACTGCGGCAAGAGACGCGCATGAATTGGCGCTCTTTTCGGTGCGCAGTCCGCCAAGCCTGAGGTTCTTCACGATGCCTGTCTCCGTAATGCTCTTTATGAGCGGCTTCGTGAGAGAATTGCGGGTGACGATGTACCCACCTCCGTTCAGCACGCCGTCCCAGCTTTGAATCTGGGTGAGTTCATCGGCGGAAGTGACGTTCGCAACGATTGAGACCTCGCCGCTCTCCGGGTCTTTCCACGAAGAGTAGTCCCCCGCGTTCACTGCGGCGGCGAAGCTGTTCCAAGACTCAGGGTCGGTGATTATCAGTGCGCCGCTCGGAACGAAGGTCTGCTCCGCCCATCCGACTATGACCCCGGAGTGCACGGCGGTGTTCTCGCGCATCTCGATGACCATCTTGCGGCCGTATTTTTCGGTAATCGTGAGGTTGAACCCTTCGGCATATTCCCCCGCAGGCACGCAGAAGTTCAGTTCGACGGCCTCGGAGACTCCAGCCGCTCCGCCAGTGCCGGAACCATCGCCTGAGCCATCAGCCGAGTCGGCATCTGAACCAGCACCCGATCCTTCCGCAAAACCGCCTTCAGGAATGGAGAGAGAGATGTCCTGCCCGGCCTCAACAGCAGTCAGTTTCCCGTCCGCAAGGTTCAGGCTGAACTTTCCGGCAATTGGTGTCCCGAGACTCGTGAGCGTGATGTCGGTAACCTCATATTTCCCGAAATCCACAGGAATCCGCACTACGCCGCAGAGGTTAGTGAGCGTGAAGTCCGTGGCATCCGACTGTCCGTACAGCACGGCCGAACCGTTGCCGAACGAGCCTGGAATCCACTTCTGAACTGTCTGAAGTGTGATTTCGGCAGAATTGCCGTCCATCGCGCCGCAAATCCAGCTCGGATAGACCACTCCATAAGGGGCGCTGACTCCGGACACGCTGAACGTCGCGTCGGTGGCCTTGTCCCCCACCCCGTGGAGAGGCTCTGAGCGCTGCCCGTTCACGGCGATGCGGTCGCCCTCGCACCAATAGACCGGATAGGCCGAACCGTCAGGTTCACCGAGAACGGTCTTGGTTAAAGTCCCGCTGCCGAGGCTGAGGCTGACAGACTTTTCCGGTGCCGGCCCGGGAGACGGTTCTTCGCTGTTCGCCGGCTTTTCACAGCCGGAAGCAGCCGCAAGAATGGCAGCAACGGCAAGTGTATGCACGGCTGCGGCTGCGAGGACAGATGAAAGTTTGTTTTTCATATTCAATTGATTATCAGTTTATCTGTATTACTATCTTTATGATTGCGCTCAATTCATATTCTCCATCGTCTTATATTCTCCATCACCATCATGACTACACATTTATATCCTCCATCCGCATCATGATTCCACAGGAGCATTCCCCTTTCCCCTCATTTCCTCCGCAAATACGGTCGGCGTCTTTCCGTACATTTCCCTGAAGCACTTGGCGAAGTAGGATACATTCGAGAATCCGACGGCGTAGCATATCTCCGAAATGTTGTTTCCGTGAGGCTCGCGCAGCATCTCGGCGGCAACGACAAGACGGAGGTTGCGTACATAGTTGTTCGGAGACGTGTCCAGCAGGCGGCGGATGCGGCGCACGAGCGTTGACGGGCTGACTGCCATCTTCTCAGCGATTATCTCATTGGAAAGCAATGCGTTGGAAAGATTCTCGCGAACAATCCTGTCAAACTCCGCAAGGAAATCCTGGTCCTTCTTCGGCAGTCCCACAATCTGCGAGACGGTGTTTATCTTCTCCCGGAAGACCTCCTCCTCCTTCGAACGCCGGTAGTCAATCTCCATCTGCCGGCTCTTGCGTTCGACGTTCCACCACACCGCGACAAAGATGCCGGCCACAATCATCAGCGCGAAGAGGACAATCAGCGCAATGCCCCACGGGGATGCCCAGAACGGCGGCCGGATGATTATTTTCAGCGGGACATGGGCATTGTGCCATTCGGACGACGAGGTCGATGATCGCAGTTCGAGGGTATATGTGCCCGAAGGGACATTGTACCAGAAGGCGGAGCGCGACACGGAGATGTCCCTCCACTGCGTGTCATATCCCTTCAGACGGCACTGGAGCCACGACGACGATGCGGAGGACATATCAGGAACGGAAAAGTCGAAGCCGAATGAATTCTGGTCATGGTCGAGCCTTATGTCGTCTAAAAGGTCGAGGTTGTCATCGGTCGTTACGGCCGCGTCGCCGACATGAAGTCGCGAGATGATGATGTCCGGATGCCCGCCGGTGCGCAGTCTCTTGGGAGAGAAGCTTATGAACCCGTTGTCGGAGCCGAAGCAGAGTTCGCCGGAGGAGAGCCGCAGGGCGCTGTTGGTGAGCTTGGTGTCAAGAAGCCCCTCGATTTCCGTGTAGAGGCGCAGGCCGGAGGTTTCCGGGTTGAACTGGACAAGGCCGGAATCGGAGGCAAGCCACAGGCAGCCGCTGCGGTCCTCGACGCAGCGGAAGAACACGTCGGTCGGGAGGGAGGGAAAGTTCGAGCTGTCGTAGGTCGAGAACCTTCCGGTTTCGGGAATATATTCGGAAAAACCGTGGCTGAACCCTATCGCCCAGACACGACCGCCGGCATCGACATGAACGGACGCCACCTTATTGTCCGGAAGCCCGTCGTCATGCGAAAGATGGAGGATTTCTCCGTTCGACGGATTCCAGCGATATATTCCCGACGCGAAGGACGAGAGCCACAGGTTTCCCTTCGCGTCTTCGTCCATCGAGGTGAGGAACACGCCATCGAATATTCCCGTATCCTCGAAACGGTCGTTCCCCCTGTCATATTTTGAAAGTCCGAGGGTCGTCCCGGCATAGATGTCGCCGTTCGATGTCCTGTGCACGAGATAGACCTTGGGGTCGCTGCGCCCGCTCTTTTTCCGGAGCACGCCGTAGGATTTCAGTGATTTGGTCCGCGTATCAAGCCTGTAGAGACCGTGCAGCGAGCCGAACCAGAGACAGTGGCCGTCAATGCACGGGGAGCAGACCATCGCGGGAATGCCCGGAGTGGTGACGCGCTCCACCTCTGATGTCTCAGGATTCCAGAGAAGCAGCCCGGACTGCTCGGTCGAGACCCAGACCTTGGTTCCCGATTCCTCGGCGAAGCCGCTCACGATGCAGCCCTCAAGCGAGGCTCCGGAAGCCGTGTAGTGCTTGCGGAAGTTGGTCTGCGCGAGTCCGGACCAGTTGACCCCGCCGTCCTTGGTGCCGAGCCACACGCCGCCGCCGTCATCCACGAATGCGCAGGTCACATAGCTTCCCGAAAGGGAGAATCTGTCAGCGGCATCCCGCTCGATTCTCCGCACGCCGGTTCCCATGAGGTCGTATCTCCACACACCGTCTGTCGTCGTGAGCCAGAGCCATCTCTGCCGCTCGAAGAAGCTGTCCAAAAGGACTGTACCCTCAGGAAGGCGGAAAAGACAGCGTATTGAGCCGGACACCGGGTCTATCTCGCTGATTCCTTTCAGTGTGCTCGCAACATAAATCTGCCCGTCAGCCCCCTCATA
>DJRM01000061.1:30917-34831 GCA_002440085.1 Bacteroidales bacterium UBA6360 | reverse complement strand
TTGATGAAATCCTCACCATCTGATTAACCCCTCCCGTCCCCTCGAAGGGGAAGTGGTGCTCCGTGCACACTATCGCACAGGGCTCTCGCTTCGTTGTTCTCCGCACGACGCTGATGCGTCTTCTGGGCTGCTGCGGTTTCATCTGCGCCGTCCGCCTTGCATCCCATCCGTTTCTTCATCCCCTAATTTCAGCGACTTTTACGCTTACTTAAAATGCGAGAAATCCCTGCACTTTGATTTGCGCAAAGATTTCTCGCTTTACTTTGTTCGCTCGAAATGGTAAGCCGTCAGAACAGCGGCTCCACAGGCTCGCGGTGATCTGGGTCAAGGAGTTCGGAGCGGAACTTGACGCGGGCGAAGTTGAGTTTGCTCAGATCGACCACACGGATGTGGCTGTTGAACATCGTGCGAATGTAGATCTTGCGTCCGCTCAGGTCGGTGGCGGTGGTGAACTGCGTCGCGGACGGTATGTCCGGAGGGGTGACGCCGGCGGCTGTCTGGACGCCTATCGGGAGGTCAAAGTTGTTCAGGATGTGGAAGGCCTGGATGACGGTCTTGTCGGCATCGGGGAGCTTCGGGGCAGTGGCCTGGAAGAATGCTGCGCGGACAAAGCGGGACGGCGGCGTGAAGTCGCCCGGAAGTCCGAGCATTCCGCTGCCTCCGCCGAATGAATGGAGTTCGAGGCTTCCTACGGTATTTTCCGTGACGGCACCGGACTTGAGGTTCACATAGTTGTTCAAGTTCGTGAGATGCCAGTCAAATGACGGCGAGTTGGTGAGAACCCCGAGCGTATTTTCATAGAACACGCATTTTTCGTCAATGATTTCCAACACGACCTGACGGCCGGACGGATCCGCGAATCTCCAGTGGGCAGTGGAGGCGCGAGGGTCGATGTTGTGGACGTGAACCGCCTCCACGGCCTTGATGACCTCATCCACCGTTGAGCAGCAGCCGAGGATATACGGAACAAGCTGAAGATCCGCGATGCTCGATTCTTTCAGCGAAGGACAATAATCCTCATATTTCCCATATCTCGGAAAATAGAAAAGTCCTGCGGAAAGCCCCTTCTCATTCAGTCCCTCAACGATGAACTCCGCCTGCTCGACGGCAAAGCCCACATAGCCATACTTTCCCCAGAAGGCTCTCCCCTGCCCTCCTCCCGGCACGATGGAATGCCAGATGTGATTCCGGGGAACCACGACATAGCGGTTGTGATTGTCATTCACGGCCCATTCGATTGTCCGGGCCGTCACCGTGCTTCCGTCCGCAGCCTTGAGCGTGATGCCCGTGCAGGCGGAACTCCGTGTAGAAAACGCCACTGCGGCCGCTGCGGCCAACATAATGGCTAAAGTTTTGTGTTTCATAGTATTATATGGTTTACACTACGTCCCGCGAACTTCGCAAAATCCATACCCGACAAAACATATGCGTCCATAGACAAACGAAGTCATATCAAAAAGCTCACCCGACGATGGAGCCCGTGAACAGCGTCAGCAGTGCCCGATAACCTGCGAAAGTAGCATTTTCTTATCAACTTTCGCAGGTTATCGGGCACTTTTGTGGAAAATATCACTAATTTTGCATCAGGAAAATCGAAATATCGTATGGAACAGATTATCGTCGGAAGGAAACAGGAACTTGCACAAATCGCCCGGTACTACAATTCCGGGAAATCCGAATTTATCGCGGTGTATGGAAGAAGACGGGTCGGCAAGACATATCTTATCCGTCAGTATTTCAAAAATCAGTTTGCCTTTGACATGACGGGAGTTATGGAGGGAAGCAAGTCAGAGCAGATGACTGCGTTTCATGCCGCCATGAAAACATACGGATACAAAGGGAAAAAGAACGGGAACTGGATTGACGCATTCTTTGCGCTCCGCGAACTGCTCGAATACAAAATCGAGACCGGAAAAAGATGCGTGATATTCATAGATGAGCTTCCTTGCCTTGACACTCCCAAAGCAGGATTTGTCAATGCACTCGGCCATTTCTGGAACAACTGGGCGAACTGGCAGCCGGAGATAATGCTTATTGTCTGCGGTTCGGCTACATCGTGGATGGTGCGAAACGTAATTGACAACCATGGCGGATTGCACGACCGAATCACGCATGAGATACACCTGCATCCGTTTACACTTGGAGAAACCGAAGAATTTTTCAATAACAACGGCTTCTTATGGAACCGTCTGAGTATCATTCAGACTTATATGGCAATCGGAGGCGTACCTTATTATATGAGTCTGTTTGACAGGACAGACAGCCCCGCGACCGGTCTGGACAGACTGTTTTTCAGTGAGAATGCGGAACTGAAGAAAGAATATCGCAGGCTGTTCTCCTCTCTTTTCAAGAATCCGCAGCCGTATGTTGAAATCATATCCCTGCTTGCCAGACATCCCAAGGGACTGACACGGGAAGAAATAAGCGGAATGCTCAAAACATCCAACAACGGGAAATTAGGCGACCTGCTCATTGACCTTGTGTATTGCGACTTCCTGCGCAAGTATAATGTCAGGGAGAAGAAGCTGAAGTCAAATTCGGCTATCTATCAACTCATAGATTTCTACACCATTTTCTACAATACCTTTGCGGCGAAAAACATTGTGGAGGAGCATTTCTGGACCCGAAATGTAAACACGCCGGAAATTATGTCCTGGTATGGCCTTGCCTTCGAACGGATATGCAAGGCGCACATTCCGCAAATAAAGGCGGCTCTGGGCATTGCAAGCGTGTCGACGGAGTTCTATACGTGGAAAACCGACAAAACAGAGAACGGAGCACAGATTGACATCGTCATCGACCGCGCGGACAATACCATAAACCTCTGTGAGGTCAAATATTGCGAAGACCTGTTCGGTCTGGATAAGGAAGAGTTCCTGAAAATACAGAACCGAATCCGAGCCTTCAAGGAAATCACAATGACCAAGAAGCAGTGTCATCCCTACTATGATTACCACGTTTGGCATGAAACCGGGAATGTACAGCGACCAAATCATCGCGCAGATTGACATGGATGCGCTATTCGGGTAGGCCATTTTGCATTCCTTTCGCGTCTTGCGCACATACAGGCATCTCCGGAATAATCCGTAAATTTCGCGGAGCAATGCCCATAAAACCGAAAACATTTTCTAACTTTGTCGTTGTAGAGTTTTCGCCTCTCTCAAAGTGCCAGATAACCTGCGAAAGTCGCAAAATTTTATCAACTTTCGCAGGTTATCGGGCATATAACAGAATAAAAAATCGATACCGCCTCGATACAAAATGTTCAAATCTCAGATACAAAATGTTTAAATCCACATATCAAGTATCAGGATAAGTATTTATCACGCAGCAAATAAAAAGCTTGGATGGCGGAGGCGGAATAAGGGGCGAGATGCAAGGCGGACGGCGCAGATGAAACCGCAGCAACCCGGAAGACGCATCAGCGTCGTGCGGAGAACAACGAAGCGAGAGCCTTGCGCGATAGTGTGCACGGAGCACCACTTCCCCTTCGAGGGGACGGGAGGGGTTAATCAGATGGTGAGGATTTCATCAATCCGTCCAACGAAGCAGATCGCCCCTTATTCCACCTCCGCCGCGAGGCCGCCTTCGCCCGTCTCCTTATAGAGCGACGGCAAATCCTTCCCCGTCTGCTTCATCACGCGCACGACCTGATCGAACGACACGCGGTGCAGCCCGTCCGTGTAAGACGCATAAATGTTCGCGTCCAGAGCCCGAGCCGCTGCATAAGCATTCCTCTCGATGCAGGGAATCTGAACAAGACCGCAGACGGGGTCGCAGGTCATGCCGAGGTGGTGCTCAAGTCCCATTTCGGCGGCATATTCAATCTGAGCCGGAGTGCCGCCCATCAGTTGGTTCGCGGCGGCGGCCGTCATCGCGCAGGCGACACCGACCTCTCCCTGACAGCCCACCTC
>DJRM01000061.1:21339-30901 GCA_002440085.1 Bacteroidales bacterium UBA6360 | reverse complement strand
GCCCCGGAGATGGAGGCGTTGGTCTTCACCACGTTGCCGACAAGAGCCGCGGTGGCGAGCGAACGGACTATGCGGCGATCACTGAAGTCATAGACTTTCTTAAGATGGTAGAGCACGCTCGGAAGCACGCCGCAGGAGCCGCAGGTCGGGGCGGTCACTATGGTGCCTCCGGAAGCGTTCTCCTCGCTCACGGCAAGCGCGTAGGCGAAGATGAGCCCGCGGGTGCGCAGCACGTCCTTGTAGCCTTCGGCCCGGATGAAGTACGAAGCGGCCTTGCGTCGCAGGTGCAGCGGTCCGGGGAGCACGCCCTCGCGGTCAAGCCCGCGCTCGATGGACTCCTGCATCACCTTCCAGACTTCAAGCAGGTAGTCGTTGATGTCCCCGTCCTCGATTTCCTCGACATATTCCCAATAGGCCTTCCCGTTGCGGTTGCACCAGTCAAGAAGTTCGGTCATGGTGTTAAGAGGATAGATGTCCGGCGATTCGACGCCCGGCAGCTGGTCGCACCGTATGGCACCGCCCCCGACACTGTAGAACGTCCATTCGTCCCGCAGCGAGCCGTCATCATCCACGGTCGCAATCGTCATTGCGTTCGGATGCTCGTCCAGAAACACCTTAGGAAGCCACTCAATCTCCACCGGCCCGGCCTGTGAAAGCACCTCATTTATGGCGACATCGGTCAAGTGCCCCTTCCCCGTCGCCGCAAGAGATCCGTAGAGGCGCACGTGAAAGCGGTGCGCGTCCCCATGATGAGACAGATAAACCTTAGATGCCTGATGCGGCCCCATCGTGTGGCTGCTGGACGGGCCCTTCCCTATCCTGTATATTTCCCTGATTGATTTCATACGCATTTGCAGCCCTCCGCCTTCAGCCACTTAGAACTGTCCGGAAAAGCCGCTGCAAAGGTAGAAAAATTCAAACAGCTTCGAAAATCAATTAATCGAATTGTAACAGGACGTAACATTATGGCAACATAAGTGTAAAAAATGCTTCATTTCCCCTGACTAACTTTGCCGGCGATATGAAAAAAGGAAAAATTGCACTGATTGCGGCATTGTCAATGGCCGCTGCCGCTCCGGGGATGCAGGCCGGAGCCGAACAAAGGAATGATTTCGGGACATCTGCCGCAGAATGCGGAATCGGGGATGTCAAAAATGCCAGATTTCTGATACGGGACGCGGAAAGCGGAGAGACGCTCATCGGAGCCGCCGTGCTCATAAAGGGCAGCACGACCGGGGCGATGACGGACATCGACGGTGTCGCCGAAATGCCTATGGAAGACGGAGAGTATGAAATTGAGATTTCATATATGGGATATTCCCCTCTTTGTGTCTATGTAAAAATAAATGACGGACGCGTAGCGCCGGTCGCGGAAACCACCGACATTCTTGCCGGACCGGACGGAGTCCTTAACATAAGGATACACCCGGACAATACGATTCTCGACAACGCCACAGTCACGGCGAGAAAAAGCTTTGAGACCATATCGGCCCTTCAGAACGAACGCAGGATGTCGTCCCATGCAATAGAGAACATCGGTTCGCGTGAAATGGCGCTGAAAGGGCTGTCGGATGCCCAGGAAAGCGTGTCAAAGATGTCCGGAATTTCGGTCGCCGATGCCGGACAGATGATAGTCCGTGGACTCGGAGACCGCTACAGTACGACCACCCTAAACGGGCTGCCGATTGCGTCCCCGAATCCCGACAACAAGCTGATTCCGCTGGACATATTCCCGGCTTCCACAATCCGCAGCATCACTGTCAGCAAGGTCTATGAGGCCGGCTCGTTCGCGGACTATTCCGGAGCCCACGTGGACATAAGCACAAGCAAGGGTCGCAGCGAGGATTTCTTCTCAATGTCATTCTCGACGGGAGGATATTTCGGAACCATAGGAAATTTCATGCAGATGGACAGAAAGAGCCTGTTCATAACACCGAAGATGAAGAAAGAAACCGGAGAGTCGTCATATTCCGAATTTCGGGAATATGCAAAGCATAACCCGCTGTTCAACACTGGATTTCAAGTCAAGGACAGGAAGTCTCTCCCGGACCTTGACGGTGGTCTCGGCTTCGGGAAAAACTGGAGGTTCGGTGAGCAGGAGCTGAACCTGCTCGCGAGCGCAAGCATCCGCTCCGGCGAGGAAACGCTCAGGAACGCTTACTACAGGACATACGAGGCAAGTTCCGAGGGACTTGTCTGCACGGAAAGCAGCTATGACAGCTATAAGTCGAAACTCAACCTCGCGGCGCTTGTGGATTTGGAATATTCCTACAAACCGCAGCAGAGCATCGGAATGACGTACTTCTTCGCCCGGAACGCCGTCTCGGACTACCAGAGGCGCAATGTTCTCGACCACCTTGAGACATACGACCTCATCGGAAGCAATTCTGTTTCACATTTCTACACTATGCATGACCTGCAGTTCACCGGGAAGCACACCCTCGGAGGGGGAAAATGGACATTGGACTGGGGGACATCATTCTGCGCGACAGCCAGCGACGAACCCGACAGAAGACAGGTCATGTTCAGCAGAAATGCGGACGGAAGCCTCGGGTTCTTCAACCTCAACCAGCAGGAGACTCAGAGATATTTTGGTAAACTGTCGGAATATGAGGCGGTTGCCGATATTCGGGCATCACGTGTCTTCGATGAATGGAACAGATTAGGATTCGGAGTCAGCGTGAAGGACAAGTCCCGCAGTTTCGAAACGACGCGCTTCTACTATAATCTCAGGAAAATTACCGACCGGATTGAGGATATCGGGAATATGGATCCGTACATCAACGACGCGAACATCGAGTCCGGCCTCGTCAGCGTGGATCGCAAGCAGCACAAACGCGACAGCTACAAGGCTTCAAACCTCATCGGAGCCGCATTTGTAGACGCAGACCTGCGCTTTGGCGAGAGATGGTTTCTGAACGCTGGTCTAAGGATGGAGATGTCAAGGCAGGGCGTCGATTACAATGACGACGTGGAGGACAGAAGCAGGAATCTCGACGCGGTCGATTTCTTTCCAGCGCTGAACGTAAAGTTCGCCGTGAATGAAAGTTCCGCGCTCAGGCTCGCGCTGTCCAGGACAATCACCCGTCCATCATTCGTGGAGATGGCCCCGTTCCTCTATC
The DNA here is from genome assembly GCA_002440085.1 of Bacteroidales bacterium UBA6360. Lineage (GTDB taxonomy): Bacteria > Bacteroidota > Bacteroidia > Bacteroidales > UBA932 > Cryptobacteroides. The sequence continues at coordinate 27,779 of DJRM01000061.1, read as the reverse complement.
AGGAAAGTTTCGGTGGAACGCAGATCAGGGGAAACGAAAGCCTCGGCAACGGCTACAACTGGAATGCGGATCTGAGATACGAACTGTTCGGGAACAGGGCCAATGACATGTTCGCGGCAACGGCATATTTCAAATACCTCGACAATCCGATTGAACGCACGCAGAGGCTCTCCGGAGGAGCGCTTGAGCAGACATTCCAGAATGCCGACAAGGGACTTGCCGCCGGCGTCGAGGCCGAGTTCAGGAAGGAGATTGTCAAAAGCCTGACAATAAGCGGGAACGCATCCTACATATTCACGAATGTCAAGCTTCCCGAAAGCGGGGCATACACTAACAGCGAACGCTCGCTTCAGGGAGCGTCGCCCTATCTCGTGAATGCGGACATCAGCTACGCCCCACAGTTTGAGAATGGTTCTTCGCTCGCGCTGACGCTTCTCTACAGCGTGCAGGGTCCAAGAATCCACGCAGTCGGCATACTCGGGCTCGGGGACGCGAAACAGATGCCGTTCCACAGCCTCGACTTCTCGGGTTCATACAAATTCAACAAGCATCTCGCGCTCAGTCTCGGCCTGAAGAACCTCCTGAACTCATCAGTGCGCTTCACTCAGGAAATCCCGAACGCAGGACGGAGTGTCGATGTCGAAGGATGGAAACTCGGAACGGGTATCAGCCTCGGAGCATCATACACATTCTGATGATTCTGTCGCAAAATTCGCTCTTTCAACCATTTGAGACTGTCGGGCAATCATCCGAGACTGCCTGGCGCAGAGGGGGGCGATTGAAAATCGAATAAAGAAGATAAACCTTTTATATAAAAAGTATTATGAAGTGTTTTAATTTCAAGTCAGTCGCGGCGGCCTCAATCTGTGCTGCAGCACTCATCGCCTGCCAGAAAGAGCAGGGAAACGACAATCAGAACAATGGAACCGAGCTCAAGGGCTATGTCACTGAAGACCTTACGCTTGAGGCAGGAAAAACCTACGAGCTTTCAGGAAGCCTCCAGGTGAAGGCACCGGCAACGCTCACCATAGGGGCAGGCGCGACGGTCATCGCCAAGGACAACGGTGAAATCAACTACATCCTCATCGAGCAAGGCGCTAAGATCAACGCCGTCGGAACCAAGGATGCACCGATAGTGCTCACGGCAGAGAGAAAGGAAAACGGAGCCTGGGGCGGAGTGCACATCTGCGGACGGGCACACAGCAACGCCGGCACGGACAACACCTCGGAAATAGGTAACGCGCCATACGGCGGCAATGTCGAGGACGACAATTCCGGCGTGATGAAATATGTACGCATCGAATATTCCGGCTATGCACTTGACTCCGAGCACGAGGCGAACGGTCTGTCGCTCTACGGCGTGGGCAACGGCACCTCCCTCTCCTACATCCAGTGCATCAACGGCTCTGACGACGGAATCGAATTTTTCGGAGGCAGCGTGAACATAGACCACTGCGTCATCGTTGACTGCACCGACGACAGCTTCGACTGGACAGAGGGCTGGAACGGCAAGGGTGAATGGCTCGTCGCCTACCAGAGCGACCCTTCATGCGACTGTCTCTTCGAATGCGACAACAACGGCAAGGCAATAGACGCCACTCCTGTGTCAAACCCGACACTTGACCACGTGACTCTCGTAGGCAACAACAGCACAGACGCAAAGAGAGGAATACGACTCCGCGCCGGAACACACGCAAGTTTCTCAAACACACTCGTTTGCGGCAAGCCTAATCCGATAACTCTGGAGACTGAGCCTACCGTCAAGTCATTCGTAAGCGGAGAATCAAAGTTCAGCAATGTTATCATCTCCGGCAAAGTCAATAGCGACGAAACAGTCAGCACAGCCTACACCGACGACATGTTCACAAAGGCAGGCAACAAGATTGACAGTGATATCACCCTCAAGTCGAGGTTCATAGGCACAATCGACGGAGCCGGCGCTGTTCCGCAGGACAACGACTGGACCGCCGGCTGGACGAAATAGCCGCAGCGCAACTGCCTCATACGACCACAGAAGAGCAAAAAAAGTCCGGTCGGGAAGTTCCCGACCGGACTTGAATTTATTGATGCAAACGCTTTTGAGCGTCCTTTTCAGAATCCCTTTCAGGCGTTCTTTTCTGCCTTAATAGCAGCCTGCGCAGCGGCAAGGCGCGCAATCGGCACGCGGAACGGTGAGCATGAAACGTAGTTCAGACCAATCTTGTAGCAGAACTCGACTGAAGCAGGGTCGCCGCCGTGCTCGCCGCAGATGCCGCACTTGAGGTCCGGACGGGTCTCGCGGCCTTCCTTGACAGCGTAGTCGATGAGCTTGCCTACAGCCTTGGTGTCGAGGGTCTTGAACGGATCGGCGTCGAGAATCTTGTTGCCGAGGTAGTCGCCCATGAAGGTTCCGACGTCGTCACGTGAGAATCCGAAGGTCATCTGAGTGAGGTCGTTGGTACCGAATGAGAAGAACTCTGCGGTGCGGGCCATCCTGTCGGCGGTAAGAGCCGCGCGAGGGATCTCAATCATCGAACCGAACTTGTAGTCGATTGTCTGGTGGGTCTCGCCTTCAACCTCAAGCTTGATCTTGGCGCAGATTGCCTTCTGGAACTTGAGCTCGCGCTCTGAAATGGTGACCGGAATCATGATTTCAGGCTTCGGATGATAGCCTTCCTTGAGAAGTTCGGCTGCGGCCGTGAAGATTGCGCGGAACTGTGTCTCGGAAATCATCGGGTAGGTGATGTGAAGACGCACACCGCGGTGTCCCATCATAGGGTTAACCTCATGGAGAGCTTCGCCCCTCTTCTCGATTTCCTGCTCGTTGATGCCAAGTTCCTCAGCAAGTTCCTCTCTCTTCTCGTGTCCCTGCGGGACAAACTCGTGGAGAGGCGGATCGAGGAGTCGGAAGGTGACAGGCTTGCCGTCCATAACCTTCATAGTACCCTTGACAGCGGCCTTGATGTAAGGCTCAAGCTCTGCGAGGGCTGCACGGCGCTCATCATCGGTCTTTGAAAGAATCATCTTGCGGAGCTTTGCAAGCGGAGTCTCGGAGTTCTTTCCGTAGAACATGTGCTCGATACGGAACAGACCTATGCCCTCTGCACCGAATGAAAGGGCGCGTGCGGCATCCTCTGGAGTATCGGCGTTTGTACGCACGCCGAGAGTTCTGTATTTGTCGACGATTTCCATGAACTTCACAAACCTCGGGTTCTCGGAAGCGTCCATTGTATCAAGCTTGGTTGCATAGACAAGTCCCTTCGCTCCGTTGAGGCTGACTGCATCGCCTTCCTTGATGACAGCACCGCTCTTGAACTTCGCGGTCTTTGCGGCAAGGTCGATGGTCATTGACTCGCAGCCAACGATGCAGCACTTGCCCCATCCACGTGCAACGAGCGCAGCGTGTGAAGTCATGCCGCCCTTCATTGTGAGGATACCGGCAGCTGCACGCATGCCCTCGACATCCTCCGGAGAGGTTTCCTCACGGATGAGGATAGCCTTAATTCCCTTCGCTGCGGCAGCCATAGCAGCCTCGGAAGAGAACACCGCCACACCGACAGCACCGCCCGGAGATGCAGGAAGGCCATTAGCGATTGCCGTGGCCTTCTTCTCTGAAGCCGGGTCGAGGATTGGGTGAAGAATCTCGTCGAGCTGAGCCGGAGCTACGCGCATCACGGCTGTCTTCTCGTCAATCATGCCCTCCTCAAGCATATCCATCGCCATGTTGAGCGCGGCAAGACCGGTCCTCTTTCCGATACGGCACTGAAGCATCCAGAGCTTTCCGTCCTGAATCGTGAACTCGATGTCCTGCATGTCGTGGAAATGCTGCTCAAGGTGGAGACGTATGTCGTCAAGCTCCTTATAGACAGCAGGCATTGCCTTTTCAAGAGATTCGAGATTTGCGTTGTGAGGGGTCTTGGTGGCCTCGTTGAGAGGGTTAGGAGTGCGGATACCAGCAACGACGTCCTCGCCCTGTGCGTTGATGAGCCACTCTCCGTAGAACTTGTTGTCACCGTTTGCCGGGTTACGAGAGAATGCCACACCGGTAGCGGAAGTGTTGCCCATGTTTCCGAACACCATGGACTGAACGTTCACGGCAGTGCCCCAGTCGTCAGGAATGCCCTCGATCTTTCTGTATGCTATGGCGCGCTTTCCGTTCCATGACTTGAACACGCCTCCGATTGAACCCCAGAGCTGAGCCTCTGCGGAATCAGGGAATTCAACCCCAAGAACTTCCTTAACGCGAACCTTGAATTTGTCGCAAAGGTCCTTGAGTTCCTCTGCAGTAATCTCTGTATCAGACTTGTAGCCCTTTGCCTCCTTGAGATCTTCCATCATCCTGTCAAGCTGCTGGCGGATTGCCTTTCCGTCCTCCGGCTCGATGCCCTCTGCCTTCTCCATGACGACGTCGGAGTACATCATGATGAGACGGCGGTATGCGTCATAAACGAAACGAGGGTTGTTTGTCTTGGCAATCATGCCAGGAATCGTCTCTGAGCAGAGACCGATATTAAGAATCGTATCCATCATTCCCGGCATTGAGCTGCGGGCGCCTGAACGGCAGCTTACGAGAAGCGGGTTGGTCTTGTCACCGAACTTCATTCCCATGATTTCCTCAGTGGCCTTGAGAGCGTCTGCAACCTCAGCCTTGAGCTCGTCCGGATACCCTCCTCCGAGAGCATAATACTCTGCGCAGCACTCGGTTGTGATTGTAAAGCCCGCAGGAACAGGAATGCCGAGCAGACACATCTCCGCAAGGTTGGCGCCCTTGCCGCCGAGAAGGTTTCTCATTGATCCATTGCCTTCAGCGGTTTTGCCGCCGAAGCGATAGACACGTTTTTTTGTGTTTTCCATAAAATTATTTGGTATTTAGATAATTATATATTTCCGTAATACTCCCGACGTCGCCGCAAAATTTCACGGCACGCCACATTGCGCCGCGAAATTAACAAAAAATGCGCGAAGTAGGAAATAATTATCACCATTTAAATCAATTTCTGCACCCCGTCATTAATCTTCGCCTTCAGAAGCATCGTTGAGGAGTGCCGACAGAACTCGGTCTATGCCGTTGTTTTCCGGAACCACCTCCACGCCGACAACCGACGGATCGGGGCGGCCGACTCGGTAATAGGCGACGTCCTGCAGGAGGAACTGGGAGTCGATGTAGTCGCTGTCGTCATCGGCAATCTGAAGCAGGACACCGGGGATCTCAGCGAAGAGGACCTTCACGATGTCGGTTTCCCCGCAGGCTGCGCATATTCCGTTGACATTCAGTCTTATGCCTAAGCCGGAGCCGGCTGCAAGCTTTTCTGCGGCAACCGCAAGCCCGCCGTCACAGACAGTTCTCGACGAGAGCACCACCCCGTCGGAGACAAGGTCGCGGACGACCTCGTAGCAGTCGATGAAATAGTCAGGGTCAGCGATGTTGAGAGGTGCACCGCCGTTACAGCCGAGAGTCTTTGCCAAAAGAGAGCCGCCCAGACGCGGAGAGCAGGTGTCGAAAGGAACGTATATCAGGAACGAGCCGGAAACCGTAGCTGCAGACGCCTCGGAAGAAAACTCCTGAAATGAAGACGGAGCCGCATTGTCAGAAGAATGAAACGTCTGGCCGGAAGACGGAACCGCCTCGTCTGAAGAAGGCTTCTCCGCCGAACCGCCGACAAGACGGGCAGAACACTTGCGTGTGTCCCCCATCCAGACATCCCTGTTTTCATCGATATTTATATCCGAACTGCCGCCTACCGTCCACAGTCTTTCCTCGTCAGGAGCATCATCCTCCTCCCAATCCTTATCCGGAACATCCTCAATCTCCGCAAGATCCTCCGAAGGCTCAATATCCGCCTCATCACCATAGGACGCAAGGGTCGTAAAATACGAATTCACGCACTCCCCCTTTTCGTCCTCGTAGAGATAGCCCTGAACCTCCACACCTATATCATATATATATTCCGTTGCGGACTGCACCGAATCGTAGAACGCAGCCATGTTCCCGACTTTCTCCGAATCCCAGCCCCATTCCGCCCAGAGGCGGAGGTCATCAAGACGGAATTCCCCGTCGAGCCAGAGGGTGTCAATCAGCGAAGCCGCAACCCTTTGTCTGGCAAAGCTTTCCGGATAAAGGACATTGAACTCACGATCCTGGGCCGCTGGCGCGTCATCGGTAACTTTCCTTATATATAAAGGGATCTGCTCTGCCGAATATTCCATATTCTCCGGCGGCACATCCAGTTTCTCGTCCCAGATTTCGGGCAGGTCATCGTCTTCCGGTTCGCCGACACGATTTTCCGCAGGCAGCATGCACTCGTCAAGCATATCCGCAGGAGTCACGTCCTGCCTGACCCCGTCAATGACATATTTAGAATAAAAGACGTCCGGATTCCGTTTCATAGAAATGAACTTTATCCGACAAAATTAGTCATTTTTTCTTAGAAGATGTTTTAATTTTTTGTTCAGTTATTTTG
>DJRM01000061.1:16188-21273 GCA_002440085.1 Bacteroidales bacterium UBA6360 | reverse complement strand
AAAATTAAAACAGCTTCTTAAACTCCGCGACTGCACCTCCATTGCGGGCAAGGTGCATGTGAAGAGTGTCGCCTGCGGTGACGGCAGAAGTCGAGACGTTGCTGTCCGTCGCGTCCGTGTCAGCGTTCGTGCCGTCGGAATGAAGCGTCATCGTATATTCACCGTCCCCGAGAAAATCAAGAGGAAGGTCCAGAGCCCGAGCGTCTCCCGCACTCATCACGCCGAGGAACCACCTGTCTCCGCTCCGGCGCGCAATCCCGAGGCATTCTCCGACCGTGCCGAAAAGAGGCTTAGTCTCGTCCCACACCGTCGGGACATCCCTTATGAAACTGAAAGACTCCGGCCACCTGTCATATTTCGACGGACTGTCAGAGACCATCTGCAGCGGGCTCTCGTAGGCGACGTACATGGCAAGATGGTGGCAGCGCGTACCCTGACCCATAGGCTCATCGTCACACGGGGTAAAACTCTCCGGCTGCGCGTTCAGCATCGCTCCCGGAGTGAAGTCCATAGGACCGGCCCACTGACGGATGAACGGAATCATGAGCTGGTGATGCGGAGTGCAGGTGCGGTGCCATTTGTCGTTTTCAAGCCCGAGAACGCCCTCGCGTGTCATCAGGTTCGGATACTTCATCCGCATGCCGTCTGGCGGGTAGGAGCCATGAAAATCGACCAGCATACGGCAGTCTGCGGCCTTGCGAAGCACACGTTCATAAAATGCAATCATCTTCGCGTCATTCCTGTCCATAAAGTCAATCTTGACGCCCTCCACTCCCCATGAGGACATAAGTTCGAAGGACTCGTCAAGCTGTTTGTCCACATTTATCCACTTGGCCCACAAGCATACGCCCACGCCACGTTCCTGTGCATGACGGCATATTTCAGGCATATCGACATCGGGATTCAGGACGAGGAGATTGTCCCGCGAAGACCAGCCCTCATCGATGAGGACGTATTCGAGCCCGTGCTCCGCAGCCCAGTCTACCATATAGAGATAGGTGGCGGTGTTTATGCCCGGATTGAAGTCGACGCCCGTTATGTTGTTGTGATTCCACCAGTCCCACAGCGCCTTGCCGGGGCGGATCCATGACCAGTCGAGACCGGAGCCTTCCGAAACCTTGGCAATCAGGTCACTCCCGAGAAGTTCGGCATCGGAGTCGTATATTCCCACGACACGCCACGGGAAATTCCTCTTCAGCCCAGTTCTGACGATGTAGTCCTCCCTTTCGACCGCATAAATCTTGTTTCCCCAGTCGGTCAGTTCTTCCGTCGAAGGGTAGTTCACGCCGAGCAGTTCAAAACCATGTCCTGTAGGACTAAGATAGGAACCGGCATAGCCGTACAGGTCGGCCTCAGACAGCATCACCCGCGAGTTGCCGCTGCGGACAAGGATCGGCATAAGCGAGAACTTGTCCGATGGCAGCTCGGAAAGCGGGAGTTCAGTGTAATTGTACTCGAACCAGTTCTGGAGCCTGTCCGTCAGCTGCGTGTATGACACCGATGAGGGAGCGAATTCATATTCAAGACTTTCAGACGCTACGGCATCCTCCGCATCCTTTTTCCCCACGAAACGATATGCGAAGCCCTCGTCATAGGCGCGAAGTTCAAAGGTGTAGTCGGCGTAGTTGATTCTCAAGAGATTATAATCATTGTTCAGAATTTCCGACTTAGTTCTTACCTCTGGGTGCAGAGTTCCGCGGAACATGGATGTTTCCGAGTCTATGAATCCGGAAGTTCCGTCCCATTTCCCGTTTTCCGAAAGATTGAGGGATATTCCGCTGGCGTCGATGACCCGTTCACCGGAACGCTCCGCCGAGATGTGGAAGCCGTCGTCGCAAGTTTTCACTGAAATGACATTGTTGCCCGACGGTGACAAGACGCTGAAACTGCGGTCCGGACGCGGATGGGAGAGTCCTGCCACCGGCCAGTCATCGGTGCGGAACGGAACAAGAGGCTGTCCGGAAGTCGTCACGAGGACAGGATAGTCGAGGTAGTTGTGGAAACCGTAGCGTACGGCAACCGGGTAAGGGACATCCGGACTTTCTACACGGATAATGTTGCTTTCCAGCCTCATGGATGCGGTTGCCTTATGCCAGATGCGGTCAACGCCGGCCAGTTCAAAGCCCTCCGGAGAGAAACGCTTGCCGTCTCGGAACACTACGAAGCTGTCGGGCAGATACCAGCTGCGCTCTGGGCACAGGTTGTCGAAATGCAGCAGGAGCTGCCCCTGATTGTCCGTGTCACGCTCAAAGTGGCTGAACACAGGAGCCGGCTTCGGAAGCCCGTCTATGCCGTAGTCATTCGCGAGGGCAAGCCAGGCAAGCCGCTTTGCAACAGCGTCCTTGTCGGAGATGTGGATGTTGTCACGCTCCCCGAGGTCGGTCGTGGCGGCCATTCCGGAATTGGGTATCAGGCCGAGTGCCTGAAGCTGAGCCTCGACGACCATAGAGTAGTCGCAGCCGTCCACATGACCCGGCCCGCCGCCGAACGGGGCAATCTGGACATAGTAGAAAGGCATTTCAGCATCGCCCCACACGGAACGCCATAAAGAGACCATCGAGACCATCAGGTTCCTGTAGTCAAACCAGTTGTGGTAGTTCGAGCAGCCCTGATACCAGAGAAAGCCCTTGGCTGTGTAGCGGTGTATCGGCCAAATCATCCCGTTGAAGAACTTCTCTGCAGCAAGCGGTTCTTTCTGCCCCTGCAGGGCAATGTCATGGTCTATGTCGGGAGTCGCCAGGATGCTCTCGCGAGTCATCCATGCCTCAATGCAGCTGCCGCCCCAGTAAGGTCCTATCATGCCGACCGGTACACCGCCAAGTGCAGCGGAGAGAATCTTGGCATAGAGATACCCAACGGCGCTGAACTCGCTCACAGCCGCCGGGTCCGCCTTTTTCCAGCATCCGCCGCAGTCCTCCTCCGGCGTGTCCGAAGCCTGTTTCTTAACGAGAAAGAGCCTGATGTCGGCAGGAGCCGCGGCTTCGGTCAGTATGTCGCCGCAGCGCTTCACGGGCTGGTTGGAAAAGCCGCACACCGGCATCTCCATGTTCGACTGGCCGCTGCAGACCCAGACTTCTCCGAGAAGCACGCCTGTCAACTTCAGTTCCTCACCGTCGGAAAGCGTTATCTCATACGGGCCTCCGGCCTCTCCGGTCCTGACCTTCAGTTCCCAGAACCCGTCTGTCCCTGCCCTGACAGAATACCGAGCGTTGTTCCAGGATGTCCTGACACGCACATTCTTTCCCTCTTCGGCCCAGCCCCAGAGCCGGACATCGGAATTGCGCTGAAGCACCATATCGTTCCCGATAATGTGCGGAAGACGAACTGCCGCACCGGCAGCGGTGCACAGCAGAATAAAAGCAAATGCTGCTGATATAAACTTCTTCATATTCATAAACCCTATTTTTTTCACAAACCATGTCTTTTCTTGGAATCGCGTGACTTCGCCGCCTTGCGGCCTGAAGTGTCAACCCAGTCCTCTCCATTGTAAATCAGCAGTTTCTCAAGATCTGTATCATAGAACTGCTGCATGTACATCGGCGTATACCCGAGGCGTTCCTCCATGGTTCCCGCCGGGGCATGCGCAGAGTTGCGCGTGATGAAGCGGTGGCCTGAGCCCTCAGCCCAGAACGGCACGCTGACCGAATTTTCCCAGCTCTCGGCAAGTTCATTCCCACAGAACGATATGTTTCCGCACCATGTTCCCGGCACCGTTTCTCTTGCCGGCAGCACAGGCGCGAGCGTCGGATTTTCCTTAGGACGATATTCCACCGTGTGGGAGATGAGGTCAACCACCTGATATCCTTTGCTGTTAGGACGATATGACGCACCGCAGACATTGAACAGCGGAAGGGAGGCACAGAGTTCCTCACCGCAGTTTATGAGGGTTATCGGGTGCTCCCAGACGCCGTAACGGGCGTGAGAGCGGGCATAGTTGTAAATGTCATAATTTCCGAATGTGTAGCCATAGTAGCACCTGTAGCCCAGAAGATTGATCCCGACAAGATGCTCTCCGCCAATCTGAAAGCCCTCATAGAAGCCGAGGCACACCACGTCGGTCCAGTGGTGCCCCACCCCGTTCGGATTGATTGCCGATCCGCGCACGCCGACTGAGCCCTCGGCAGGCATGCGTCCCGGTCCGGCTCCAAGGCATGTCAGATTGAGATTTTCAAGAATCGCCGCGCCGGCATTGTAGGTATTGATTCCGATGACCTTATGGCTGATGTCCGGAAAAATCATCCGGAAATTCTTGAGGGTTATATGGTTATAGTTCAGGGGGGTTTTCGTGGAACAGGCAATCACGCTCACCTGCGCAGACGGGTCAAGGCCTTCGTATGCCTCCGGAAGCACCCGGAACACCACGCCCTCATGTCTCACCGCACATTCGTTCACTCCCCGAAAAACAAGGGCCCGCATCACGCCGATTCGTATTGCCGTAGGCTGCAGATAGTCTTCATCGGAGTAAAAACTCCCGATGTTGTAGGTCCCGTCATGGAACAATATGGTGTAGCCGTCCTCAGGAGATGCGCTGAAGCCGTCGAGGACCTCCTGTATTGCGAGTTCGTCATGGACGCCGGTGCATACAACGTCCGCGCCGGAGCGGGCCTCTTCCGAAGAATCGTGTGCCGCAATGCGAACTGTGGTCTGCGCGCCGAGAAGGAGCGGGAGAAAAAGCGGAAGTGCCGCCAATAGATTGTATTTCATTGTTTTATGTGTATTATACATGTATGTCTTATGTCTTCGGACGATCTTGCAATGGAAAGGATATAGCGTCCCGGGGTTATGGAATACCCTCCTGTTGCAGGGCTGTAATGCTCAAATGCAGACTTATCGAGCTTCAGGCGCGCTGTGGAGCGTCCACCGGCGGGAATATGTAACTTTGCAAATGCCTTCAGTTCCTTGCACGGGACAGCATCGCCGCAGTCTGGGGCTCCGGATCGTCCTTTCAACCATCGCAGCGGGGCCGCATCCGGTTCGGACAGATAGGCCTGCACCGTCTCCATGCCGTCGCGTGCTCCGGCATTCACGATTTCGACGTCAATGTCAACCGCGGCGCCCTCTTCAAGTTCACTGGCCGAAAGCGTT
>DJRM01000061.1:0-16159 GCA_002440085.1 Bacteroidales bacterium UBA6360 | reverse complement strand
CTCCGACATGCCCGTAGCGGAACTCCGTATATCCGAGCCCGTAGCCGAACGGATACAGGGCCTTCCTGCCGGTCGCGTCCATCCACCTGTAGCCGACAAGTCTTCCCTCGCGGTAGTCGGCAACGTCCGAATCGGAGTTGTAGGCATCGAGGAAATGTGCACCGCAGTCGTCAAGTTTCCGGTATATCGTAAAGGGAAGGCGACCCGAAGGCGACTTGTCCCCAAGGAGAATTGACGCCACGGCATTGCCCGCCTCCGAGCCTCCATACCAAGCGTAGAGTATGGCCGGCACGCCGGCATTCCACGGCATCGCCACAGCGGATGCCGCGACCATCGTCACCACCGTGCGCGGATTCGCAGCAGCTAGCTCGGAAATGAGTTTGTCCTGGCCGTAGGGAAGATTGTACAACTTCCTGTCAATCCCCTCCCCGTCCTTGCCGTCCCATTTGAGCAGTCCGCCGAAAAAGAGCACGACATCGGCCGAGGCAGCCTTGGAAACCGCAGCACGGCGCAGCGAATCGGCGAGTTCCGGGCGGTTCCATATATATCCAGGCTCATATTCCACATTCACATCCGTGAGCGATGGATGTCTGCGCAACGCATCGAGAGGCGTGACTTCATACCTCGCCTTCAGTTCCGCAGAGCCGCCTCCCCACGCCGTCTTCAGCTGCGCGTTCCATCCGACGACAAGGATTCGACGGAGTCTCCCTGCGGAAAGCGGAAGAATGTTTCCGTCATTTTTGAGAAGCACAAAACCCTCTTCAGCCACCCGGCGGGCAACATCCGAATGTGCCTTGGACCCGAAGCTTCCCCAAGGCCGGTCGGGAGCCATGGTCGTGCGAAAAATAAGACGGAGGACGCGCCTGACCTTGTCGTCAAGTTCTTCCGTGCCGATAGCTCCGCAGCGAATCAGTTCAAGATAGGGACGGGCAAGGAAGTAGTCGTCGTAGGCGTTCCGCTCACCAGACGACAGCCCGTCTGTATGCGTTCCGAACTCAATGTCAAGTCCGTCCCGTACAGCCTGCTGTGTGTCATGAGTCCCGCCCCAGTCGCTGACAAACACACCGTCGAAACCCCAGCCGTCCTTCAATATGGCGCGGACCAGAAGCCCGTTATGACAGCAGTGTTCATTCCCATATTTATTATAGGCGCCCATCATGGCCCACACGCCTCCGTCACGCACGGCAGTTCTGAACGCCGGAAGATAAAGTTCGTGAAGAGCGGCATCACTGACAACGGCATTGTAGCTGTGGCGCCGTGCCTCCTGATTGTTGAGCGCGAAATGCTTGGCACAGGCCGCGACACCGCAGGACTGGACTCCGCGTATATATTCCGCCGCAAGCGTTCCGGCAAGCAGCGGGTCCTCGCCCATATATTCATGATTACGCCCGCAAAGCGGAGTGCGGACAATATTCACTCCCGGACCGAGAATCACCGTCTTGCCGCGGTAGCGTGCCTCTTCGCCGAGAGCCTTGCCATATTCCTGCGCAAGGGACGGATTCCATGTCGCGGCGAGACATTCAAGGCACGGAAATGCAGTGCATGCGTCGTTTGTCCACCCGGCCGCCTTCCATTCATCCCATAGCGTTTCTGCTCGCACGCCATGCGGCCCGTCGCTCATCCAGACTTCGGGAATGCCGAGCCGAGGCACACCCGGGGAGGAGAACTTGGACTGCGCGTGCACCATGGCGATCTTTTCCTCAAGCGTCATTCGTGAAAGCGCGTCTTCCACCCTCGTCTCAATGTCCGCCGAACTGTCAAGATAAACCGGAACCTGCGCCATCGCCGCAAATGGCAACGCGACAAGCCGGAACACAGCGGCAATCATGATATGTTTCGGTTTCATCATATTTTTATGATAATAGGCACTCGTGAACGATATATTCCTAATCAAGATGAACTCACAAATCGATAAAAATTTTAAAAAAACCTTAGGAATATATCTGACTGGCGTGCCTAATGAAACGGATGAAGATGAAAAATATACTGAATATGAATGAAAAAGAAAGACAAACTATATTGAAATGGGCCGGGGACACCGGTGCGGACGAGGGAACAATGGCAAGTATCCGCGAGGTGCTTGATGATGCTGATGCGCTGGAAATCATGGGTTCTGTCAACGTGGAAAATGCGCTGGCGGAGACGCGAAGAAAAATAAGGCGCAATAGGGCGAAGGCTGTAGTCAGACGCTGCGCTGCCGCAGTTTCAGCCATAGCCGCATGTGTTGCAGTTGCGGCTGTCTGCATTTATAGTCTGAACGGGAACAGGGCCGAGGCAATATATGCGGAATACTGCGTCAACCCGGGAATGACCGGAACTATAATACTCCCCGACAGTACGGTCGTTGTTCTGAACGGAGGCTCAAAACTCTCATATTCAAAGGATTTCAATCGTGGGACAAGGGATGTCAGGCTCTGCGGAGAGGCATATTTCGATGTCACCAAAGACACAAAATCCCCTTTCATCGTCCATACGGGTGGCAATTCGTCAATCATGGTCTACGGAACGCAGTTCAATGTGGATGCCTACGATGGAGAGAGCTGCGTCGCGACGCTGATAAACGGAAGCATAGGCTTTCACTACACCGGCAAATACGGGCAAAGCAAGGAATTGAGGATAAATCCGGGACAGAAGCTCAGCTACAGCAAAGACAGCGATTCCGTGCGTGTGTGCGAAACCTCGGGAGAATCCGAAATAGCATGGAAGGACGGTAGAATGCTGCTCGCCTCAACCCCATTCTCTGACATACTGCACATTCTTTCAAAACGTTACGGGGTAAAGTTCGACGTAAGGGACAGGAAGTGCCTGGAATATCGCTTTTCCGGAGGGTATTTCACCATGAACTCTCTTGAACGCACACTTGAAACTCTGAGATGGTCATCATCGTTCGAATGGGAATATGATGAAAGCGTCCCCGAGGGGGAAACGCCGAGGATAATCATAAATTAATCAAAATAAAAATGTCTATGAACACTAAAATCACTGCCATCGCGGCGCTGACTTCGCTCGTGCTCGCCGCAGGTTTCCTCGCCGGATGCGAAAAGAACGCGGACAAGGGCGGAAACGATGAACCTCCTGTCGAGGAAACGGGAAAATGTCCTTTCACAAAAGGCATGAACCTCGGAGACTGGTTCACGCATGAAGACCTGAAATGGGTCAAGGAGCATGCCTATTCGGAAAGGGAACTCAAGAACATACGCAGTCTCGGGACTGACGTCATCCGTGTGCCTGTCTATTTTCACCCTGCGCTCGGCCCGGCTCCGGAATACACTCTGAATGAAGAGTTTCTCGTCGAACTCGACAAGGCGGTGGAACTCGCCAAGGCAACGGACATGTGGATTATAATCGACAACCACTCCAAGCTGTGGAATCTCAGCCAGACGGTCGGGGAAAACAATGTAAGGGCCGCTGTGTGCAAGGTCTGGGAGCAGGTTGCCGGAAGGTATGCCGGGAAATATGGCAAGATTGTATATGAGCTTCAGAACGAGCCGGGAGACACATACTACAAGACTAACTGGCTATCAATGCAGAACGACTACCTCAAGGCTGTCCGCTCCAAGGACACCGACAGCTATGTCATAGTGACCCCAGTTCACGGGGAACCTCTTTCAGAACTCCCGGAATTCGACGACAAAAGGCTCATAGCGACATTCCATTTCTACTCGCCGTTCCTCTTCACACATCAGGGCGCCGACTGGACGAACCCCAAGATGGAAATAGCGCCGGTCGCCTTCCCTTACGACGCGGCGACAATGCCGGAAATGCCAGCCTCATGGAAGGGGAACCAGGAATTCGAGAAATACTACAGCGACTATGCGTCACTCGGCAATGCCGCCGCACTGAGAGCGCTGATAGACAAGAACATCGAATTTTCTAAATCCCGGAACATGCCTGTTTTCTGCGGCGAGTTCGGCGTGCTTGACTGTCAGGCGGACATAAAGAGCAAGGCCATCTGGAACAGGATCGTCTCAGGCTACCTGACAAACAACGGGATTGCATGGACCTACTGGAGTTACAACGGGGACTACAGCATATTCAGGAAAAACAGCGGAAAGAACTTCGACACGGACCTTGAACCTGATGTCGTGAAGGCTCTCGGGCTGATATTGCCGAAAAGCTACGATTCGGACATGCCTGCGGAGATAACGCTCTATGACGACGTGCTCCCGAACTATTCCAAGAACGGGTCATGGAACGGAAGCGATACGGACAAGTATTATCAGATTTCATTCGAGGACACTCAGGAGCCGTTCGACGGGAGCAAGTGTATTCAGTGGAAGGTAGGCACACGGTACGGAGCGGTCACTTTCGAGATGTGGCCGGTGCAGGACTGGACCAGGCAGGCGGAAAAGGACTACAGTCTGACGTTCGCAATGAGGACTTCGGAGGCCTTCAAAGGAGACATCGTGGTAAGGTTCCAGGAATATGACAGCGCCACGACGGAGCAATGGCGCTACGGGTTCAAGCTCAACAACACCGACCTCCCTGCCGACGGACAGTGGCACAAGATAACGAAAAAGATGTCAGAACTTCAGTGCCTCGGGACAAGAACTCCGTCATGGCACGACCCGGATCCGACAAGAGCCTGCAAATGGAACATCATCAACAAACTGGAGTTCGCGGCAGAGGGAAACAAAGAACTCGTGGGCAAGACCTTCGGCATTGACGCCGTGTACATCAAGAAGACGAACTGAACGCAATGAACAGATTCAAGACAGCGATATTATTTGTTCTGGGACTGGCGGCGGTGCTTTTCTCCGCACTGCCGGCCGGTGCCCAGAGCGGAACAGTCAACATCGAGGCGAAGGACCGGACCGTGGAGTGGATTCTTTCCGAACTCAAGGCCCAGAGCGGCTACGAGATCGTGTTCTCGGACAATTTCCTCGACCCAAAGGCAAAAATCAGCGTCAGCATCCGAAACGCGAGCGTGGAAAAGGCCATCGGGAGCATCTGCCGGAAATGTAACGCGGATTTCAGGATAAAGGGAAAAACCATCATCCTGCTGTCCGCAAAGAAGCCGGAGAAACAGGAAAAGACAGAAGAAAAGACCGCAAAAGGAAAGCGGCGCGTGGTCTCCGGGATTGTAGTGGACGAGGGTTCTGAGCCGGTAATCGGGGCCGTTGTAATGCAGCAGGGCACACAGAACGCCACAGAGACGAATCTTGACGGAGAGTTCCGGATAGAATGCCCGGAAGGCGACCTGATTCTGTTCGTCTCATGCCTCGGCTACAAGGAACAGTCGGTGAGGGTCTTCGGAGCATCCGGAAACATCAGGGTGACGCTGCATCAGGATCTGAAACTGCTCGACGAGGCTGTTGCCATAGGCTATGGTTCCGTCAAGAAGTCCGACCTCACGGGAGCCGTGTCTTCCATAAGGATGGATGACGGAAATGTCCCGTCTGTGACGTCAGTGACGAACATGCTCGCAGGCAAGGCCGCCGGACTTCAGGTCAGCGCCTCAGGAGCGTCTCCGGGAGCTGGCTCGACATTCCGCATAAGGGGAGCCGCATCCGTGAATTCGAATAATGACCCGCTCATAATCATTGACGGATTTCCCGTGAATCCGGCGTCCGACAGCAAGATTGAAACCGGCTCATACTCTTCAGGAACATCGGACAACATATTCGGTTCCCTGAACCCGAACGACATCGAGTCAATAGAAGTTCTCAAGGACGCGAGCTCGACGGCAATCTACGGAGCACGGGCCGCAAACGGAGTCATCATAGTCACGACGAAGAAAGGCGCCTCTGGAGCCCCGAAAGTCACTTATTCCGGTTCCGGCGGAATCTCCGTCATGGCAGGCAAATACGACATGCTTGACGCCAAGGGTCTCATGAAAGAGTCGAACCGCTACGGTCTTGAACTCTGGAAGAGACAGAACGGAGTCGGCATCTACGGCGGCAAGGATCCTGAGGAAGTATTCGACGCATACATTCCCTTTTACGGGGATTATGCAGTTGAACATCCCGAGTACGACACGGATTATCTGAAGGAGGTCTCGCGTCTGGGCTACCAGACACAGCACAACCTGTCCGTGACGGGCGGCAGCGAATACACCAAATACCTCGTGTCCGGAAGCTGGTTCCGGCAGAACGGAATCATCAGGAACAATGATGTCACAAGAGCGACTGCAAGAATCAACCTCGATCAGAAAATCACGTCGTGGATGAACCTCGGAGTCAACCTCAACCTTTCGCGGAACACGCTCCACCCCGTTCCGCTGGGAGAAAGCGGAATAATAAAGGGAGCCGCAACATTCACGCCCCTGCTTCCTGTCAAGGACGAAAATGGAGACTACAGCATGAACGAGGCATACCCAAAGACCCCGAACCCTGCCTCACTTCTGGAGATTTCAAACGTCATAAAGAAAAACAGGGCGATGGGAACAGCATGGCTCGAAATACGTCCGCTGAAAGGCCTTGTCCTGCGCGGAAGCGCCGGAATTGACGCAAATTTTCAGAAACATCAGGTCTATGTCCCCAAGAGCACGCTTAGCGGTGCGCTTGTCGGAGGGCGGGCAGACCAGAGACAGTACGACAAGAACGACCTGCTCATCGACTTCACTGCCACATATACGGCGGAAATCGGGAAGCACAGTCTCTCCGCGATGGCCGGATATTCCTGGCAGAGGTTCGGGAGCGAGGACTTCTCGGCTGAAAACGAGGAATTTCTCATTGACGGCTATCTCTACAACAATCTCGGAGCCGGCAATGCCGTGAAACCGTATGTCAGTTCAGGAGCCGCTTCATACGAAATGGCCTCCTTCTTCGGCAGGCTTAACTGGTCTTACGACGGCCGCTACCTTGCCACGGCCACCCTGCGGGCGGACGGAAGCGGGCGGTTCGCGAAGAACAACCGCTGGGGCTACTTCCCGTCGGTGGCGCTCGGATGGAGGTTCTCGAAGGAACCGTTCTTCTCCCCGGTTTCCGGATGGTGGTCCAACGGAAAGCTGAGACTGAGCCTCGGTCAGACAGGAAACGCCGGCATAAACGCGAATCTGATGAACATCTACCGCAACTACAACTCCGATGACAGCGTCCCGTACAACAGTCTTTTCGGAGGCACGAACCACATCGGTCTCGTGCTTTCCGAAATCGCCAACCCGAACCTGAAATGGGAGACGACCACAGAGGTGAACGCCGGTCTCGACCTCGGCTTCTTCGAGGACAGGCTCAACATCACCGTCGAGTATTTCTATAAGGTCATATCCGATTTGCTCCAGTGGAGAAAGCTGATGCGCGTCTCCGAGGTCCGCTATATGGCCGACAACATTGGAAAGACACAGAGCCGGGGGCTCGAACTTTCCCTGAACACCGTCAACGTCTCCACAAGAGACTTCAGCTGGACGACAGACCTCACATTCTCCTTCTACCGCGACAGGTGGCTCGAAAGGGCCGACAGTTGGGCGCCGGCGGCATACGACAGCTACAACGGATGGATACGGCCGTGGGTGACCTATCTCTCCGACGGGCTCATAAAGCCCGGAGAGAGCAATCCGGCGCAGTCCGGAGCCGTTGTCGGACAGGTGAAAATCAAGGACATAAACGGATATGTCAGGAATCCTGACGGAACATACAAGGTCGACGAACACGGCATTCCCGTCCTTTCCGGAGAGCCAGACGGCATAATCAACGATGCGGACAAGGTAGAAATCGGAACTATTGACCCGGGATATATAGCCGGAATGAACAACACAATAAAGTGGAAAAATTTCGATTTCAACATATATTTCTACGGACAATTCGGGCTCCTCAACTACGGAGACTACAGGCAGATTTTCACGGTGGACGCCACACAGCTTGCCGGCGGACAGAACTATCCGAAAGCCGTCGCGAACAAGTTCAGTGACGACAATCAGGGCGGAGAGTATCCCGGATATTTCCAGAACGAGTCAATGTACGGAATCGGAGACTATTTCACGACACGCAGCTGGTTCATACGCTGCCGCAACATAACTCTCGGTTACACCATTCCGAAACAGAAGCATATCTCCAACCTTCGTGTATATATGGACGTGAACAATCCGTTCATGATAAGCCCCTACAAGGGACTCGATCTGGAGATGGACACGGGAGGAAATTTCTCGTATCCGAACATCAGGACATTCAGCCTCGGGCTTTCCATAACTTTCTAACGACAAATGAGATGAGAAAGATTTCAATATTTGCCCCTCTGTTGGTGATGGCAGCAGTTTCCTGCACGAACCTTGGCAATGTCGACTATTCCGCCGTCAATTCGGACATTTTCCCGAAGAACGAGAAAGACGCTGACGCGGTCGTTGTCGGCGCGGCCTACTCACCTTTCAGGTCAAAGAGCTATGTGGGACTGTTCACATCGGCACACGACGGCATACATATTTTCAGCGACATGTGCACGGACATAGGCACCTGCCGCTGGCAGGACAGTTATTGGTACAACATCATAACGGTAAACTTCAACCCAGAGGAGAAACAGGGACCGGTCATCATCTACAATAACTACATCCGCGACATCACGAGGATGACCAATGCAATCTCCACGATTGAGGCTCTTGACATCCAGGAAAACGTGAAACGTTTCTGCATAGCGCAGCTGCGCTGCGGTCGCGGTTGGCTCGCCTACATACTCTACGACATGTTCGGTCCCCTCCAGCTCCCCACAGAGGAGATTCTCTCCAACCCGGCAAGCACTACCCCGATTCCGAGGGCGACAAAGGAACAGACAGTAGAGCTGATTGAAGGCGACCTGCTTGCATCCATACCTGAGCTTGAAGTGCGCTACGCCTACGATGACCCGGACTATGGACGCTTCACCAAGGCGCTCGCCTACACCGTCCTGATGAAATTCTACATGCACGAGGGAAGATGGACCGATGCCGTGAAATGCGGGAAGATTCTGACCTCGGCCGAATATGGATTCTCGCTTGAGAGCGAATACGCGAAGATTTTCAGCTACGACAACCAGGGGAACAACGAGACCGTCTGGTCCTGCGGGTGCAAGCATGGGGAGAACATGCAGATGTGGCTCTCGCATGTCCTGCCGAGCGACTATCCGGTGGAAAACGCATCACTCACACGATATAACGGTTACCGCATCCCATGGGAATTCATTGACACTTTTGAACCCGGAGACAGCCGTCTGAAAAGCATCTGCACGGAATACACTTCGACCAACAAGGATCATCAGGTGTACAACAGGGAAAATCCCGGAGTGGGCGACACCAGGCTGAAGCTCGGCGCCGTGCCTGTCAAATACGGGGAGGATCCTGAGCAGGTCGGGGACGGGAGCGGCATAGACTGGATTGTTTTCCGCTACGCTGACATTCTCACGCTCTATGCGGAAGCCCTCGCAAGGGATGCCGGAGCAGTGACGGCAGAGGCGGTGGACCGTCTCGATGAAGTCCGCCTCAGAGCCGGCCTCGGAAGCTATGAGGTTTCCGACTTTCCTGATCTTCAGAAATTCCTCGATGCCGTGCTTGCCGAGCGCGGGCATGAGCTGTGGTTCGAGGGATGCCGCCGGAGCGACCTCATACGCCACGGCAAATTCGTTGAATATGCGAAGAAATACAAGCACTCCACGACGGCAAAGGAGCACATGGTTCTCTTCCCGCTTCCGCAGGAAGTCATCAGCGAAGGTAAGGGAGTCGTCGCCCAGAACGAAGGATATTGATTAACAACATAATAATACACACAATGAAGAAAACTTACACCCACCCCCGGATGACTGTCACAACAGTCACATCCGAAAACGGATTCGCGTCGTCGAAACTCACTGAAAAAGCCGAAGGCACAAGTGAAACACTGAATTACACAATCTTTGAATGGTAAAATCACACAATTAATTATGAAAGACACTATCAGATATGCCGCCGTCATAATGGCCGCGGCCGCAGCAATGGCCTGCGCGAAAGAACCTCAGGGAAACACAGATGATAATGGACAAGGCGGGAAACCGCACGGTGATGTAGTGTTCACGGCAAGCATCGAGAACACAAAGACCGTCGTCGCGATAGAAGGAAGCGAAGGAAAGGTCTCTTGGGAAAAGACTGACGAAATCTCGGTCTTCGACGGAAGTGGGAACACAAAGTTCGTCATTGACGGAGAAGCAGGGGCGACGGCCTCGTTCAAGGCCGCCGAAGGGCAGCAGGTGAATGAAGCCGGAGAATATTATGCCCTGTACCCATACAATGCATCCGCATCTCTCGTCGACGGGGTCATAACAACATCGGTTCCTTCCGCGCAGAACGGCCTCTTTTCTCAGAATGTCACTGCAGCATACACGACAGGCTCCAATCTGAAATTCATGAATGTACTGTCTGTCGTAAGGTTCACTCTCGATGAGCAATATGTGACGAAAGTCACGCTGAAAGGCAATAACGGCGAGATTCTTTCCGGAAACATTGCCATAGCGGGACTTTCAGACGGCACACCATCCGCAAGCGTCACGTCCGGAGGCTCCGAAGAGGTTTCGGTCGGAGATGGCACGACCGTGCTCGCCACAGGAAAGGAATACTGCCTTGTCATTATGCCGCAGAAGTTCGAGAACGGATTCACGCTCACGCTCCAGTATCAGGACGACAAGGGCAAGTACTGGGACGGCAACGTGCAGAAAACATGGGGAGTCACGACCTTTGACAAGAAGTCTGACAAGACCTGCGAATTTATGAGGTCCCAGCTGACCGATTTGGGAAGCCTGCACAATGAGATCGTGCTCTTTGACGATGCGTGGGGTTCCGTGTTCGGAGAGCAGCAGGTGTCCGGATACGATTACGACAAGACCCTTAAGGCGGACATCGATTCAGAGGATCCTTATGCCGGCAAATCGGCGTTCTTCGTCAAGTGCGGCGGACCACAGAACTCCATCTGGTGGACAGCGACGGACACAGGAAGCCAGTGGGACGGCAGTTTCAACAAGGGAACGCTCGACCTCTCGGAATATGCAAAGGCCAACTTCATGCTCCAGTTCGCAGTACGCACGACAATCTGGGCTGGGAAAGGTGAGAATTGGCAGCCGCATGCATGGCGCCCTGCCTCAAAGTTCGTCATCGGAATGAAAGCCGAAGACTCCGAGAAGACAGCTAAGGAGCATGCCCTTGGGGAGGCCTACAAGAACGCAGGGCTAGCCACCTACACGGGAAATTGGAACACAGACGGCAACTACAAGCCGGCAGGAGACGACTATACGCTGTGCGAGAAATGGAACCTTCTGAGCATCAAGCTCTGCGACTTCTGGCTCTCTCCGTCATCAGACCTGTGGGCAAACACCGCATATATCATGTTCAGGACGACGGGACGCGGAGGAAACGCCAACGAATGCTGGGGAATACGCTTCGAGTTCGACGAAGTACGCATAGTAAAATGCCCACCCGTGACTGAATAAGGCCATATTTTCGTAATTTTGCATATTCTGCGACGACAGTATATGGAAGACTCGACGATACTGGAAGCATTCCGGACCGGAACTGACGAACAGGAAGCCTTTGACTTCCTGTTTCGCCGGTTCTATGCCAAGATGTGCGCCTACGCCGTGCGTTTCGTGGACAGGAACGAGGCGGAGGACATCGTGCAGGAATGCTTTGTCTGGCTCTGGAACAACCGCCGGAACCTCTTCGTGTCACAGTCTCTTTCAAGCTACATGTTCTCCATGACGGCGCACCGCGCACTCAACGTGTGCCGCAAACGGAGCAACGGAAGCCGCGTCGTCCAGATGCTTCAGGAGTCCCTTCGCGAATCGGTGGACGAGAACAGCTTCGACATTGACGAACTCGGAAGGCGCATAAGCGAAGCCATAGACTCCCTGCCGGAAGACTACCGCGCGGCATTCACGCTGCACCGGTTTTCGGACAGGACCTACCGCGAGATTGCCGAACTCTACAACGTGTCGCCCAAGACTATCGATTACCGCATACAGCGGGCTCTGAAAATTCTCAAGGAACAGCTCGTGGAGTATCTGCCCCTGTCGCTGCTCGCCGTCGTGATGAGACTGATGGGAAACTGATTGGTTTACAAATGAAAACAGGACACAAGTTCATCGTAGCTCTGGCCGCAATTTTTCTTTGCCGGAGCATAAATGCACAATATATATTCAAAGACATATCATCCCGTCCCGATGCGTTCTATGTCGAAATGGACGGAATGACGGAAACTGCCGCGCTTCACGAAGTGGGCTTCGGAAAATATGCCGCGATGCTTGATGACGTCATGATTTCATTGGAATATGTCCACAACGATGAGGATTCAGCCCAAAGGCTACGGAAGGCCGGCATACTCGTGAAGCCATCGGACTGCATGAGAGTGCACATCCGCATGACGAACCGGGGCCTGACATCGTTTCAGCCGGTCCGCGCAGGACTGAAGCTCGGGATTGACACCTATATGGACAGCTATCCGCAGTGGCTCGGGAAACACTTCCCCACCCTCCTCCGCTGCGAAAAGACTCATTTCTACGGATATTTCCAGTCGCCTTCAGGCAGGGTCATCGCCCTTGCCTCGTCAGCTCCAGTCGCGTCGTGGAGCCTGGACTACAACTCGCACGCCTATCAGGAACCGGAGGGGTACTGGTGGTACGGGCATAGGGTGGAAGCCGTGAACATAGACTTTCTCAATGCACTTCCCCTGCCACAGAGGCATCCGCAGGACCTGTGGCACCTCGAATGCGGAGAGAGCCGGGAATGGACGCTCTATGCCGTGAAAAATGGTAGTGCCGGGCGGATAGAAGAATGCCTGAGCACCATTGCAGGAATCCCGATGCTTCGCATGACGAGAACAAGCTACGCTCCTGGAGAGACGGCGGAGTATGAGGTCATAACGCCGGGAAAGGCGGAGCGAAAGACCCTGAGGCTCGACACGGCCGGAGAATATCCGATTTCATGCAGCTACGGCGGAAAAACGGCAACAGGGCTGCTCAGTGCCGGGATTACATGGAAACAGGTCGTAGAACTGGCCCGTCAGGCCTCGATGGACGAGCCTCAGAAAGTTGGCTCGCACGTGGAAAGTTGGTACGGGTTCCATTCGGCGTTCATCGCGGCAAGACATTTCCCGGACAAAGGTCTCGACAGCCTGCTTGACGCACGCTTCGAAAAGCTGATGCCGCTCCTCTACGGACCAGACATTACGGAGCCGATTCAGTTCGGATGGAGGCTGCAGAACACGTCTTCAACCGTCGGTATGTATGTCGACAGGTTCGAAGCATACGGCAGGAGCACGGATCTCGACTGTGCCGCAAGACTCGCCGACTGGCTCATCTCATATTCCCAGAAGCCGTCCGGGGCATACGCGAACCATTGGGAAAACATCTATACAAGCGTGATTTATGTGGCCAAGTCGATGCTCGAACTCGCGCAGGCTGAACTTTCAGCAGGCAGGACAGAAGACGCGTTCCGGCACTACCGCTCCGCCAAGGCAGCCATTGACCAGCTCGTGAGCGCTGACGGGGACTTCAACACGGAGGGCGAGATCACTTTCGAGGACGGGATGGTGTCCTGCTCCGCCCTTCAGATGGGCCAGCTGGCCCTCTTGGTGAAAGACTTCGAGACTCCGGAAAAGGCCGGGGAACTGCGAAGGCGGTACACCTCTGCCATGCTGCACCTTCTCGGCTCCCACGACTGTCTGACTCAACTCCGGGTGCCGGACTCGCGACTGCGTGGCGGGACGCTGCGTTTCTGGGAAGCCCAATACGATGTCGCCATGATGCCAAACATGCTCACATCCCCGCACGGATGGAGCGCCTGGCGTGCCTACGCGACATTCTATGCCTTTCTCCTGACGGGAGAGGAGCGCTGGATTGCCGAGACGTTCAACGCGGCCGGGGCATTCGCCGGACTCATTGACAGGGAAAGCGGCAAGCTGAGATGGGCCTTTGTCGTCGACCCGTATGTGCGTGCCCGCCAAATATGTTCGGACAGCCCCGAAATAAGCCCGGATTCGCTGAATGTAGGCAGCCGCCATCCGGACCTCTATCCGAACAGAAAACTGACCGTCGGAGAACAGTATATCGACATGGTGGCCTCCAGGATGCATTTCAACACCTGCGACAACGATGTCCACGAAGCCTTCAAGTTCATAGATGAAGCCGTGGTCACCAACGCCTTCATCGTCGAGCGCCCGGACGGCAGCATCGCGGCCTACAACTGCCGAGTCAGGAAGCACGGCAGGAAACTGTATGTGACGGCCTCCGAACCGCAGATGACACATCTCTACGCGAGCCTTTCCCTCCGTGATCCAATCCGCTTCGACGGCACCGTAACTTTTCTGCCGCACCCAAAACGTTAGATACCAAGAAGCCGCTCAAGTTTTTTGATATTCTGAATCAAAAGATGTAATTTTGTCACAGATAACGGTTCATAAAGTTTTTTGGCGGCAAGTTTTATGGCTACGACAGACATGAACGAATTTGCGGTGTTCAGCAGCAGCGACGAGTACAGGCGGTGCTGCAAGCAGTGCGTCGCCTTCGCCAAATCCTACACCTACGACACCGCTCAGGCGGAGTGCATGGCCGAAGAGGCCATGGTAATCCTGTGGAAAAGATGCAGGGAGGGCGAGCGGATTGAAAGGCTGATGCCGTTTCTCTTCACTACCGTACGCAACCTCGCGCTCAACTACCTGAGCACAAGCAGGCCGACATCCGCGAAATCATCGAAGACACGCTGAAGCAGCTCGGGGAACGCGCCGAGACAATTTTCCGTCTCAGCCGCTTCGAGGGCATGACCAACAGGGAAATAGCTGTTGAGCTTGGAATTTCCGAGAAAACCGTTGAATACTTTCCACAAAAAGCGCGGACAGTCGAAATCATATATGCAACAAATTTGCGCAGAGTTGTATTATCGACAAAATAAAAATTGCGAAAAATAATCATCAGTATATGTATTTCACATATTTTCAGTAACTTTGCAGTTATAAAATCAGAATGCAATGGATAACGTATTCAAACGAAAAATATATGATGAAATGCTGACATGGAAAGAACAGTCAGCAGGAGAATCTGCATTGCTCATTGAAGGGCCTAGACGTGTCGGAAAATCGACAATAACGAAGTTGTTTGCCCAAAGAGAATACCGCACACACATCGTTATCGATTTTGCCAAGGCGTCTACAGAAGAAAAGAATTTGTTCAACGACCTTTCAGACATGGATTATTTTTTCACCAGGCTTAAACTTCTGAAAGGTGTTTCTCTTTATGAAAGGGAATCGGTCATCATTTTTGATGAGGTTCAACAGTACCCGATCGCTCGCCAAGCAATAAAGTATCTAGTGGAGGATGGCCGTTATGATTATATCGAAACGGGATCGCTTATAAGCATTCACAAGAATGTTGACAAGATTGTCATTCCAAGCGAGGAAGAGGCGATAAGTATGTACCCGATGGACTATGAGGAATTTCGCTGGGCCTTGGGTGACTCTGAATCAATCCCATTGCTTAAGGAAATGCTCCAAAAAAGAAAATCCCTTGGAGATGATGTAAACCGGAAGATGATGCGTGATTACCGCCTATATATGTTAGTTGGAGGAATGCCGCAGGCCGTGAGCAAATACATAGAAACTCATGACATGATGATGGTTGATAAGGTTAAACGTGGCATTCTGCGCATATATGAACAGGATTTTCATAAACTTGACAAAACCGACAAGGCAAAGGCGGTATTCAAGGCAATACCATCCGAACTGCACAAGAATGCGACCCGTTACCAAATCACAACTGTCCTGGGAAAGGTCAGCAGTGACTCGACGCGCGGCCTGATCGAAATGATAGAAGACAGCAAGACTATAAATATCGCCTATCATGCCGACGACCCGAATGTCGGTATGGAATTGACATCCGACAAATCATCCTATAAGATGTATATATGCGACACAGGCTTATTCGTCACACTTGCATTTTGGGATAAGAAATTCACGGAGAACATCATCTATCAGAAACTGCTTAACGACAAACTTGATGCTAACCTTGGATATGTTTACGAAAATGCGGTGGCACAGGCATTGGCGTCTTCCGGCAACAAGTTGTTTTACTACACTTGGCTATCCGGAAATAAGCACGCTTATGAAATCGACTTTCTTCTGTCACGGGGATTCAAGATATGGCCTCTTGAAGTGAAGTCCTCCGGATACAGGACTCACAGGTCGCTGGATGAATTTTGCAACAAATTCTCTAACCGCATCGGCAACAGGTATCTTATCTACAC
>DJRM01000028.1:11821-12650 GCA_002440085.1 Bacteroidales bacterium UBA6360 | reverse complement strand
GTCCCGGCCGGCGAGGACCAGGAGCCGATGATTGAGCAGGCCCGCGAGATTGTCCGCAAGTTCAACGGAACCTACAACTGCGACGTGCTCGTGGAACCGGAGATTCTGCTTCCCGACAACGCGGCCTGCCTGCGCCTCCCGGGCACCGACGGCCGCGCCAAGATGAGCAAGTCCCTCGGCAACTGCATCTACCTCTCCGACTCGGCCGACGAAGTCTGGAAGAAGGTCAAGGGAATGTTCACCGACCCGAACCACCTCAAGGTCACAGACCCGGGCAAGGTGGAGGGCAACACTGTCTTCACCTACCTCGACGCATTCTGCCGCCCCGAGCATTTCGGCCGCTACCTCCCTGAATATGAGAACCTCGACGCACTCAAGGACCACTACCGCCGCGGAGGTCTCGGTGACATGAAGGTCAAGAAATTCCTCGGCGCCGTCCTCGAAGAGGAGCTCTCCCCTATCCGCGCCCGCCGCGCCGAGCTCGAAAAGGACATTCCGGCAATTTACGAGATTCTCCGTCAGGGCACAGAGAAGGCCCGCGCCGTCGCCGCACAGACTCTCCATGAGGTTAGAGATGCCATGAGAATCAATTATTTCGACGATTCTTCCTTAATCGAGGAACAGGCTCGTCGATTCGCAGAAAAAGCCACGGAAAAAGCCGAATAACGGGGCATCTGCGGCGTTGCGCTCAGCATTTGAATCCTCACAACCATCAGGTTGCTGCGGTTCGAATGCTTCGTGCGCCTTGCATCTGCCTCATTCTTCGACTTTTTCCACCCCGGTTATCTTGGAAAATTTCTCAAAAGATTAAGAAGATGTTTGAATTTTT
>DJRM01000028.1:0-11766 GCA_002440085.1 Bacteroidales bacterium UBA6360 | reverse complement strand
TGTGAGAAAAATTAAAACAGCTTCTAAGATTTCTTGATTAGGAAAAATAGTTACAATATGGTAAAGCATATAATTTTGTGGACGCTCAAGGAAGAGCTGTCCGAGGAGGAGAAGACTGCCGTCAAGGCCGGAATCAAGGAAGGACTTGAATCGCTTGTCGGAGTCGTCCCGGGACTTATTGAGGTGATGGTCAGCACGGAAGGCCGTCTTCCGAGTTCCACTGCCGACGTGATGCTCGACTGCACCCTCGAATCTCCCGAAGCCCTCAAGGCCTACGCCGTCCACCCGGCTCACCTCGCCGTGGCCAACACCAAGGTCCGCCCCTACACCGCCCTCCGCTCCTGCCTCGACTACGAGTTCTGACCGGAGTCCCAATTGCTCTCAGTTCGTCGCCAAAACATCCATTTCTTCATCATGAATGATCATCTTAATGGACAAATCAGTCTGCGACCCCGCATTCGACGAGCCATTTCCAGACGGGAACCACGTCAATGTGCAGGCCGTCCTTTTCAATGCTGTCCTCATCCTCATAGGTCATTATCATGGCCTTGTTCAGAGGATAGAGTGAGTTCAATGCGACCAAGGCCTTGACCTCGCGTTCAACGGTTGTGCCATCGCTCATCCGATAGCAGGACTGGACGGCAAGACTTTCCTCCGGTACATAAAAATCGACCTCAACATTCCTGCTGTAATAGAAAAGCCCGTTCCCATATTTCTTGAACAAAGTCAGGGCGCACAGATTCTCCAGCAGAGCAGTTTCAGGATTGTTCAGGAACAGATGAAGAAGGCCGTTATCAACAAAATAGTGCTTCTTGACGGTCTCCCTCTCGACGAGTTTCGACGCATAATTATTCACGGAAAACAGCAGACACGACTCCTGAAGATAGCGCACATACTCCATAACGGACGAAACACTGCTGGATACGCCCGTCGATTTCACAAGATTGCACAGACGGTTCAGCGAACACGGATGCATGACACTTTCTGCCAGACGCCGCACGCAAAGACGCAAAGCATCGTCGTTCTTTATCTTATGTCTGACGACCAAATCATTAAGAAATATACGATTATATAAGCTGTTCAGCCACACACGTTTCTCGCGGAAATTTACCAGTTCCGGAAATCCGCCCCACTCGAAATAGGTTCGGAACAGGCGTTGCAAGTCGTCCGCCTTTCGTCCATATTGCCAGCCCGAGGTGATCTTTTCACCGGAAGCGCTCAAGAACTCGCGGAAAGAGTACGGAAACACCTTCATATCGAGGTAACGTCCGCCAAGAACAGTCTCCACATCCCGTCCAAGCATCTTCGCATTGCTGCCTGTCACATAGACCCGATACTTTCTGTTTGCAAGACGCCGGGCGAAGTTTGCCCATCCGTCAACATTCTGGATTTCATCAAAGAAAAAAACGGGATTGCCGTCATACATACTGTGATATGCCTGAAGAATAAGGTCAAAATCATCAGATGTCATCCCAAGCAAACGCTCATCATCAAAATTTATATACACTATGTCCTCCAGCCTCGTACCTTGTTTCAGCATCTGCCGGACGCGCTGATAGAGCAGATATGACTTTCCCGCTTGCCTCACCCCGACAAAAACATAATTTCCCGACTCCTCCAAAATCAAAGGACGTTCAATCAATGGGATATTGCCTATATACTCCTGATTCTCAGATATGATAACGCGAAAAAGTTCTTTGTCCATCTTGCTCGTTTTGCCGCAAATATAGAAGATTTATTCGACGATACAAAATAAATTTCGCATATTTTATTAGCTGGTATAAAATAAAAATTGCGGATTTTATTCGGTGGTATCGAATAAAATTACCGACCGAAGTCAATGCATTATCGGAAAATATAGTCAATTATTCCGAGTTATTCGGTACGGGAGGACTTGGCCGGGATGGTGAAGGCGTCGGCGGGAAGAGTGGCGGACTGGACGAAATTGGTCATTTTGTACTCGTTGACGTTGCCGTTGAACTCGGTCAGCTTCATGTACTGGAGGAGGCCGTCGGACTTGCGGTAGCTGAGCTCGATGCGGGAGTAGCCCCGGACTGCCTTCCTGCGGGCAGTGATGGTGACGTCGGTCGAGCGGGCGAAGTTCTGAACCTGAATGTCGGCGTCGTTCTCATCGGCGACTTTCTGCGTGTCTCCCTTCACGCAGTTGAGCAGCGTCGCGCTCATGCCGCGCATCGGGGCGTTCTTCGTGGTGTCGAAGCGGCGCTCTCGTCCGGCCTGACGGATGAAGACGGAGGTGCCGTCGATGACGACGAGGTTGGTCGAGGGAGCGGCGTAGTGGAGCGAAAGGCTGCCGGGAGCGGCGTAGTAAATCTTGCCGGAATCCTTCTCTGTGACACCCGCCGCAGTCTTGGTGTGGGTGAAACTTGCCTCAAGTCCCTTGACCTGGGCCGAAAGCGCCGTGACACAGAGGAGAGCGGCAAAAAGGGAAACTATCTTCTTCATAACAATTATTTTACGCATAACACAGCAATTGAAACCCCGAAGCGACGAGACCTCAATCATAAAAAAATCGTTTCCTCAAACAACTGAACGAATTTGTTCAAAAAATTTGAGTCGGGACATATCCGCAAAAAATATTCCTCAAGGCGTCATTTCCCCGTCAGCCTCTTCCGGTAGAACGGAATCTTCAGAATCATGCGGAAGAGGAACGGCTCAATCGAGTAGGAAAGGAGGATTGAGGCGGACATTCCGATGATGGAGCTGATGCCTATTGAGCGGATGGCAGGATGGACCGCGAAGAGGAGCGAGCCGGTCACGACGATGAGAATCATCGCGGAGAGGCCTATGGCGGTCTTGTGGTAGTTCAGCATCTCGGTTCCCTTGCCCGAGGCGGCGGCGAGAAGGCCCTGCATCACGAAGATGCTGTAATCCACGCCGATGCCGAAGATGAAGGAGGAGATGATGATGTTGATGAGATTGAACTTCAGGCCGAAGAGCCACATTATGCCCTGAACGACATACCAGCTTAGGGTCATCGGGAGGAAAGCGATGAGACTGACGGCAAAGTTACGGAACGACAGGAGAAGGACTATGAATACGAAGGCCATCGAAATCCACAGGATGGTGTTGAAGTCGCCGTGGATGATTTCCACCATATTGCCCGTATAGAAAAAAGGATCCACCACGAGCGAGCCGTCAACCTCGGCCACGGCCTTGTTCACGCGCATCTTTTCCTGCTCGGACATGAGCGCTGATGTGAAAATCATGTAGGTTCCGTCCTTGCTGCGCTCGATGAAGTTCGAGGTTATGGATTCGGGGAGCGCACCCGAGTCATAGAGAGACTCCGGTGCATAGTCGGCCTCGCAGAGAGCCGTGAACGGAGTGAAGAGCCCCGGATTCAGCCCCTGCTCACGGGCCGCCCTTTCGATACGAGACTGCGTGACCTGAAGGCGTGTCCTGCCGCCTCCGACAGGATAGTTCCAGTAGGTCGCCCAGTCATAGATGCGTTCCTGCTGTTCCGTCTCGGGAACGAGGAACGCGCTCATGTCGCTGTGACGCTTGACGATGCCCTCACGCTGAAGCGAATCAAGGGCGGAGGACAGCCGGCGGCTGCAAAGAATCGCAGAGTCGAGGGTGGAGCCGGTCGCGGCATAATACTGCGAGGACCAGCCGCCGTTGTTCTCGGCGTTGTAGATGTTCAGAGACTCGCGCACCTTTGGACTCATGTAGTTGATGTCGCGGAGGTTGCTGTCAAATTCGGGGGACGGAAGGAAGAGGCAGACAACGGCAATCACGCCTATCGTGCCGAGAATCCACGGATTGCTGTCAAGCGGCAGCGAGTTTATCCTGTCAAAGAGCGCGAACGCCTTCTCGGACTTGCGGTTGCGTTCCGGACGGAAGAACTGAGGGAGGAAAACCAGCGCGAACAGAGTTGTTCCGTTCATCGCGAATGACGCGAACAGTCCGAAGTCCCGCAGAAGCTCGCTGCTGGTGAAGAGCAGCCCGGCAAACGCGCCGATGGTGGTGAGGCAGCCGAGGAAAACAGGCTTCGATTCGTCGCGGAGCACCCGCTCGGGGTCGTCGACATATTTGTAGTGCGTCAGCACGTGCAGGCAATAGCTTAACGCCACCCCGAGCACTACCGCTCCTATCCCTATGGCCATCAACGACATGCTTCCCTTTATCCAATACATCATCGCAAGCGCAGCGAGCGTGCCGTAAGCCACCGGCGAAAGCAACAGGAGCAGCGACGACTTGTTCTTGAAAAACAATGAAATCAGAAGAATGATGAGAAGAAGGGATATGCCTACGGTCATCACAAGGTCCGCCTTGATGCGACGGGAGTTGTTCGCGCTCATAGCCGGAGCTCCATGCATAAACACATCAACTTCCGGATGCCGCGTCTCAAATGACTCGATTTCCTTCTCTATCATATCCACGAAATCCGCCGACGCCTGCGAATCCATATAATCGAATCCCGGAGCCACAAACGCCATCACCACATTCCCGTCCTTGGTGAAGAGATGACGGTTCCTAAGGGTCATTCCCGTCCCGACATTCCCCGAAGCACCGGTACTTCCGACCATTCCTCCGGCAACGGCACCTTCAGCCCCGCCGGCTTCATCCGCAGCCACATCACCGGCCGCCGTTCCGCCAATCGCCTTTTTCAGAGAAGTGAGCATTCCATAGCGAAGCCCCGCAGGGTCATATCCAACGAGCATGGACATATTGCCATCCTCGTCATTCTCAAGCATTTCTGCATTTCTCGACATCTGCGCGCGAATGCTCTCCCATGTCAGCAGACTGTCAAAGGCGGCGTAGCACTCCGGAGCGACGAAAGTCGGAAACTCGGCAATGGCATAGTCCATCGCGCTCATCATCATGTCGTCGTCGAGACAGGAGAGCACGCTCGCGATGTATTTCCCGCCGTCGCGGACAGTCAGAGAATCAATGAACTCGTCGCAGCATTCGGACAGCGTCTCCACGTCAAGCGTCGGCTCAGTCCCCACCTTTTCCACCGAAAATCCCTTTGGAGCAATCTGGATGAAGACCTTGTCCTTTACCTTCAGATTGCTGAAAACCAAATCATACGATGCAGAATTATCTGTTTTCGGAAGAAGCTTTATGATGTTCTCCTCATAGTGCAGCTGAAATCCAAAGACTGCGAAAACGACGGCCGAACCGAGCATCAGCAGCCACATAAGCCATCGGTGTCCCTTGAAATAACGATATATCGAAATGAATATCCTCTCCATACCATAAACTATTCAAACTTCGCAAGTATTCGAGCCCATTGCGAATATTAAGCTTATCTCTTTTATCAAAATTCACAAATTGTCGCAACGGCAAATGCTGAGCGCCAAAATTTCGCGAAGTTACAAAATAATTTACTCACATTTGCAAAGTAGAAGAGCCTTATAAATTATAAACCCTTAAAAATAAGCATCAATGAAGAGATTAACCTATCTTCTCGCCCTCGGAGCGATTCTCACGCTCGGGACAGGTTGCGACAAGGAACCGGCAACCGACAGCATCAACACCCCAGTTCCGCTTTATGTCAACACTTGGGCATTCACATCTGGCGATGCATCCACGGATAACGGGGCGGGTTGGACATTTCGCAGCATTTTTTCATTCAACGCAACAAAAAGACACCCCGAAGGCCATTCCCTCCGGGGTGTTTTTCTTAAAATATGTGCTGAAAGTATGTTATTTACGAATCGCAGCTATTCCAGGCAATTCTATACCCTCAAGATATTCAAGCATCGCGCCGCCGCCTGTTGAAACATAGCTTACCTTGTTCGCGAAGCCCATCTGCGTCACGGCAGCGACTGAATCGCCTCCGCCCACGAGAGTGAACGCGCCGTTCTCCGTTGCCTTTGCAAGCATCTCGGCCACCTTCATGGTTCCCTTTGCGAACGCAGGAATCTCGAACACTCCGACAGGACCGTTCCAGAGAATGGTCTTTGACTTCATGATGACATTCTCCCAAGTTGCAAGCGTGCTCGGAGCCGCGTCAACGCCCTCCCAGCCGTCAGGAATCTCGGTGTTGCGGCAAATCTTCGTGTGCGCGTCGTTGGAGAATGCGTCGGCGATTACGACCTCGTCGGAAAGATAGAGCTTCACGCCCTTCTCCTCGGCCTTCTTGAGGATGTTGAGAGCGAGCTCCATCTGGTCGTCCTCACAGAGGGAGTTGCCGATGTGGCCGCCCTGGGCCTTCTTGAAGGTATAGACCATGCCGCCGCCGATAATCATGTTATCGACGATGTCGAAGAGGTGCTCGATGATGCCGATCTTTGAAGAGACCTTCGCGCCGCCGATGATTGCTGTCACAGGGTGCTCAGGGGTCTTGAGGACGCGGTCAATCGCCTTGATCTCGCCTTCCATCACATAGCCGAACATCTTGTCGTTAGGGAAATAGTCGGCGATGAGGGCCGTCGATGCATGTGCGCGGTGAGCCGTTCCGAACGCATCGTTGATGTAGCAGTCGGCGTATGACGCGAGTTTCTCGACGAACTTCTTCTGGCTTTCCTTGAGAGCGGCCTTTGCAGCCTTCTTCTCCTCGTCTGTGGCGTCCTCAGCAAGTCCTCTCGGCTTGCCTTCCTCCTCGGCGTAGAAACGGAGGTTTTCAAGGAGGAGAACCTCGCCCGGCTTGAGGGCAGCGGCCTGCGCGTCAGCCTTCATACAGTCGTCGGCGAATTTCACCGGTCTTCCGAGAAGTTCCTCAAGGTGCGGAAGGATGTGCTTGAGGGAGAACTTCTCCGTAACGCCCTTCGGACGGCCGAGGTGAGACATGATGATGAGTGAGCCGCCCTTCTCAAGCACTTTCTTGAGGGTAGGGATTGCGGCACGCATACGTGTGTCGTCTGTGATTTCGAATTTTTCGTTGAGCGGGACGTTGAAATCCACGCGCACGATGGCTTTCTTGCCTGCGAAATCGTAAGTTGAAATGTTCTGTTGCATAACTTATTATATAAAATATCGTATTCTCTGATATTATCAGCGACATCGCCCGTTTTGCACAAGGCAGACCGCAAATATAGCAATTTTTATGCTAATCAAATTTGGAAAAGTTTGGCAAATAGATATAAATTTGCAGGAATAAAGATGTCGGGACTATGCTGGAAAACGAGAAGGAGCTACTGAAATCGGTCACGGATGGCAGCGAAAGCGCATTCCGCGAAGTCTTCTCGTACTACTACCCGAAAGTTCTTGTCTTTCTGACCGAAATTCTCAAGGACAGGACAACCTCCGAGGACATCGCCCAGGACGTGTTCGCCAGAATATGGCTGCTGAGGGGCACCCTCCCGGAAATCCGTTCATTCGGATCCTATCTCTACGCCATGACGCGCAATTCCGCGCTGCTTCACCTGAAAAAGCGCCGTCCGTCCGTTACCATTGAAGAGTTCGACCTCGCCGTTGAGCAGACCATTGATTCCCATCTGACCGCCGCCGACAAGGCCGCGAGAATCCGTGAGGTTGTCGGAAACATGCCGGAGCGGCGCCGGCGCGTGTTTACGCTCAGCCGCGACGAGGGAAAGTCGAACGACGAGATTGCGGCGATTCTCGGGATAAAGAAAAAGACGGTCGAAAATCTGATGAACGCGGCTCTCAAGGACATCCGTCGCGTCCTGTGCCTGATGATATTCTTCATTTAACCAGCATTCACATATCCATACAATTGTATATACCCATACCCACCGGAAAATATTTTCAAAAAATCGGAAATTCCGATGGGTGCGGAGACGATTTTCACACTCATTCGTTAAGTGAGTTTTCTGCAACAAGCGAGGTTTGCGGAAAAAGTCTGGCATGAAATACGATATGAGAAATATGAAGCATATTTTCATCGATTGGGACGCGATTGACGGCTCGTCTGTCACAAAGGAAGAGACAGACGAGGCTTTCGTGAAGACGAAGAGGCTTGCCGCGCGGATGGAACTTGCCGCACGGATGGATAAAGAGTCCGGACGGCGCAGGGCCGGGCTGTGGCGCGTCGTGGCGGCTGTTTCGGCTGCGGCTGCGGTCGCCGCGCTGGGAGTCTTCGCCGGGATGCACCTCTCCGCTCCGGAAACGGCGGAAGGACAGTTCGAGATTGTCGCGGACTGCGGGCAGAGGAGCGACGTGCTTCTTCCGGACGGCAGCCGCATCAGGCTGAACTCCGCCAGCCGCGTCTCCTACTCGACCGAATACGGAAAGACGAACAGGGACATATCCCTTGAGGGCGAAGCGTTCTTTGAAGTCGCGAAGAACGCTGAACTTCCGTTTGTAGTCAGCACCGGAAACATCAGCGTGGAGGCTCTCGGAACGAAGTTCAATGTCCGTTCCTACGGGGACGGCAACGAGACCGTGACGCTCGTGGAAGGCAAGGTTCTCACGACGGCGGGCGCGAGCGAGGCAGTGCTACTTCCACATCAGTGCGTCTCTTTCGACAGGGCGTCGGGAACGCTCGGACAGCCGAGGCCGACGGGCGTCACCTCCGAAGTCCCTTGGCTGTGCAACGAGGTGGCGTTCAGCGATGACAGTCTGACTGCGGTGGCCACCGAGATGGAACGCCTCTACAATGTCCGCGTCGTCTTTGCGGACGGGGACATACGAAACCTGCGCTACACAGGCGTTATTCCGAACTCGTCGCTCAAGGCCATGCTCGACCTGATCACGGAGACGTCTCCCGTGTCCTGGACAATGGAGGGAAACACAGTGGAATTTTCGGGACGTGACCGGTAGCATTCCGGGAAGCCCGACATACATACAACAAATAATAACCAAACAAAGCAATGCACCACAGATTGATGAAATGGGTATTGGCAATACTCGTCGCGATGGCATTCGCAGTGCCGTCGTGGGGGCAGCAGATTACTGTCTCCGTGAAGGACAGCCCTCTTTCAGAGGTTCTTCCCATAGTTGAAAAACAGGGCGATTTCAAGTTCTTCTACAGCAGCGCGCTTCCTGACCTGGACAGGAGGGTCAGCATCGATGTCAAGGACAAGCCGTTGAAGGCCGTTCTCGACGCACTTTTTTCAGGAACGGCGATTTCGTATGAAATCAAGAATCCGAAACTTGTAGTACTTACCCCACCCCAGCAGAGCAACGGAACTCCTAAGGCTCAGGTAAGGACTGTCAGCGGAACGGTCGTGGATTCGGACGGGATTCCGGTGATAGCGATGAGTGTCCTTGAGGAAGGGACTCAGAACGGCACGATGACCGACGCCGACGGAAAATACACGATTACCCTGACTGGGAAAGACCCGTCGCTGAGGTATGAGGCCATGGGCTACAAGATTGTCACTGAAAAGGTTGCAGGACGTGCAGTCATTGACATCACCGCCGAGATTGAGGCCATCGCCCTTGACGCCGTCGTGGCCATCGGTTACGGAACCGCGAAGAAGCGCGACCTCACCACGGCCATCTCCACCGTCTCTACCGAGGACATGAAGACGCGGCCGATTACCGATGCGGCAGGCTTCATCCAGGGAAAGGTCGCCGGAGTCACGGCACAGCAGACAAGCGGACTTCCGGGCAGCGGAATGACCATCCGCGTGCGCGGAGCCTCCTCAATTGCCTCCAGCAACGACCCTCTCTATGTCGTTGACGGCGTGCCTGTCGGCGAGGGAAGCTACGCGATTGCCTACCTCTCACCCTCGGACATCGAGTCCATGCAGATTCTCAAGGACGCGTCATCCGCTGCCATCTACGGTTCGCGTGCGGCCAACGGAGTCGTGCTGATTACCACAAAGGCAGGAAAGGCCGGCAAGGGAACGCAGATTTCGTTCAGTTCCTACGTCGGACTCACGACCGTGGCGCGGACCTTCGAAGTCCTGAACCATGAGCAGTACAAGGAACTCCTCGTTGACGAGGGACTCCAGTCGATAGTTGAGGAAATGCCGTACGGGCTCAAGGACGAGACCGACTGGCAGAAGGAAACATACAGGAACGGTCTCGCGCAGAACTACCAGCTTTCAGTCTCCAACGCAACCGACAAGGCAAAATACTATGCCAGCGCCGGCTACAGCGACGAGACGGGCGTCATCCGCTCCACCTACAGCCGCCGTTTCAACATGAAGGTCAACACCGAGTGGAAGCTCTTTGACTGGCTCCGCTTCGGCACGGACCTGGCCTACTCAAACGGACGC
This sequence comes from Bacteroidales bacterium UBA6360, assembly GCA_002440085.1. Taxonomy (GTDB): domain Bacteria; phylum Bacteroidota; class Bacteroidia; order Bacteroidales; family UBA932; genus Cryptobacteroides. The sequence goes on along the minus strand of DJRM01000028.1, from coordinate 1,672 downwards.
TCCAACGGTGTGAACACCGGAATGGGCGCGAACAACGGAGGCGTGGTCATTTCCGCCCTCTGTACGCCGACCTACGCAAAGATATGGGACGACGACAATCCGGAACACTATTGGGAAAAGTTCTACGGACTGAGCGGACTCAACTCCCCTGTCGAGAACATCGCGAGGACGCAGGAGAACTTCTCTTCCTACGACCGTCTCATCGCATCGGGAGCGCTGACAGTTGACATCGTCAAGGGTCTCCGCTTCAAATCAACCGTCTCAATGGACCGCCGCTGGGGTCATGGCTACACCTACCTCGACCCCGTCAGCACAGTTTTCGGCCGCAAGGCGAACGGCTCGGTGACCGACACCCGCAACGACGACAAGAGGATGATTTACGACAACATCCTGACCTACAACGGTCTCTGGGGCGGGCACAGCCTTGAAGTCATGGCCGGAACCTCCGCAACCACCTCCGATTATCAGGGACTCACAGCCGGCAAAACCTACCTCATGTCCGACCACAGCGTCTTCGGCCTCAACGCCGGAAACAAGCCTAAGGACGTTGCGCAGAGCTGGTCAAAGTGGTCGATAATGTCCTATCTCGGACGAATCTCCTACAACTACGGCAGCCGCTACTACCTCACCGCAAACTTCCGTGCGGACGGTTCCAGCAAGCTCGCGCCCGGGCACAAGTGGGGCTTTTTCCCGTCCGTTTCCGCCGCATGGCGCATAAGCGGGGAATCATGGATGAAGGACGCGTCATGGATTGATGACCTGAAGCTTCGTGCGGGATGGGGACAGCTCGGAAACCAGGCGGGCCTCGCGGACTACGCATGGGTGGAGAAATATTCAATCACCTACTACGACTACACAAAACCGGAATACGCGAGTGCGGTTCCAACCCTCGGAAACCTCAGCGCGATGGGCAACACTGACCTGACATGGGAGACCACCAATCAGGCTAATGTCGGTATTGACTTCTCGATGTTCGGAGGCCGTCTGAACCTCACGATGGACGGCTACTACAAATACACCACCGACCTTCTTCTCAACGTGCCGCTTCCTTCCACGTCGAAAGTCGGCAGCATCTACCGCAACGAGGGTGAAATGTCCAACTGGGGTGTGGAGTTCTCCCTGAATTCCGTAAACATAGACAAGAATGATTTCCGCTGGAACACGGACTTCAACATTTCGATGAACCGCAACAGGCTTGAAAGCCTCCGTCTCCAGAAGATATACTATTTCGCCGGAACCTCAGACCAGCAGGGCAAGGAATCCGTCATCAGAATGGAAGAGGGACACCCTCTCTCGCAGTTCTACGGCTATGTGTCCAAGGGAGTTGACCCGCAGACGGGAAACATCGTCTATGAGGACCGGAACAACGACGGCCGCATCACCGACGCCGACAAGACATGGATAGGCGACGCGAACCCGGACTTCACCTTCGGACTCACGAACACCCTTTCATGGAAGGGGCTCAGCCTCTCGTTCCTCATCACGGGCTCCGTCGGCAACGACATCTACAACGCCTCCCGCGTCGAGCTCGTCAGCATGAACAACGGCTACAACCAGATTACCGATGTCCTCAGGCGCTGGCGCAGCCCGGGCGATGTCACCGACATGCCGAAGGCCGGAGGAACAGACAACCTCAAGGTTTCATCCCGCTTCGTGGAGGACGGCTCGTATG
>DJRM01000114.1 GCA_002440085.1 Bacteroidales bacterium UBA6360 | reverse complement strand
CTACTTTTTCGAGAGCAGCACAATCTGTACCGTGGCCTGACCTCGCGGGTTGTCGTAGAACCTCGGCAGGTTCACTCCCCTTTCATCTATGCACTTTATCAGGAAGTTGGGAGGGGCTGCTCGGCCGTATGGTGTTGTTTATAAGCTCGGATTCAGCATTGTCCGAGAACCATGTGATCGACGATAATCTTGATTCCTATACCTATTAATATAATGCCGCCGACGATTTGAGCCTTTGACGCCAGCCCTTTCCCGACGAGATGCCCGGCCTTCACTCCGACTACTGAGAAAATCAGCGTCACGATGCCTATCGTTCCGGCGGAAATCCAGATGTTCGCGTCGTTCATCGCAGCGAATGAGACTCCGACGGCGAGAGCGTCGATGCTTGTCGCGATTGCCGCCATGAGCATGGATTTAAATGCAAGGTCATTCTTTTCCGGCTTTTCTGCTTTACTGTTGTCTTTTTCAAAGGCTTCGCGTATCATGTTCGCGCCGATGAGGGCGAGCAGACCGAAGGCAATCCAATGATCCCATGCACTGATGAGCCCCATGAACTGGATGCCGAGGAAATAACCTATTATAGGCATAAGTGCTTGAAAACCACCGAACCACAGTCCCACGATGAGGGCTTGGGGAAGTCCGGTCTTCTTCATTGACATTCCCTTGCAGACCGAGACGGCGAACGCGTCCATCGAAACGCCTGCGGCAAGCAGCAACAGAGTAAGAAAGTTCATAATATTCCGTTAAAATCCTTTATAGTTGGCGAAAAGCGGCGCAAAAATACAAATTTTCTCCATTATTTACTTACCTTTGCACCAATTTGTGAATACCTAAAAAAACGAAAAATGAGAAAAAACATTTTGTTCGCGTTTGGTGTACTTGTGGCTGCGTCGTGCGTCAACAAGGAATATGACATCACCAAACCAATTGACACGACGATGAACGTCGGGGGGCAGATTGAAATGCCTGTTCCCGGCGAGAGCAGCTATTCATACACTCTCGGGGACATACTGTTGCCTGATGATGCCGCGGCCGACGGCGTGCTGAAAAAACTTGACAACGGGAGTTTCTGTCTTGTGATAGAGCCGTCGGAAGGAATCAACGAAAAATACACTTTCGGACAGATTACTGCCGCTGACTATGCGAAGAATGACAGCCACACGTTCGTCGCGCTGGAGTCTGCTATAGGTCAGGAGGTTGACTATCCCGTAAGCGTTCCGTTGAACCTTCAGGTCTCTGGAATTGACGGTAGTGTTGAGACCATCCGCGAGGCTGACCTCGACGCGCTGCTTACACTTGCCGTCGAGACCGTGGGAGGGACGCGGATCAGCATAAAGTCCGGATATAAGTTCACGCTGCCGGAGTTCATCTATATCGATGAGAGCACTCTCCCTTCGTTTGCGGAGATTGACGCGGCTGCGAAGAGTGCCGGACACAGAAATGTGATTGTGATTAAGGAAGCGCAGACTTTTGACGGCGTGTTCAGTCTCAGCTGTCATATCAACAAGCTGGAACTGAGCAATTTCGGGATAAGCGAAGGCATTATGCACATCGCAGGTGACGCGACCGCCGAGGGAAAGATTGCCTTTATGAAATTTGCACTTTCCGATGGAGTTCAGTTCCCTCTTGAAACAATTGTGAAGATTACCGGAGTGAAGGCAACGTCGGTGACGATGAAGGCTTCCCCGACAATCGTCGGTGAAGACCAGGCGATTCAGGTCAGTGAGGTTCCGGAGGCGTTGAACGACATTGACTTCGAACTTGCCGACGTCGGACTTTTCGTGAGCGTAAAGAACGAAACCCCGTTCACTGCGGCAATTTCAGCAAATATCTCTGCCTTTTCGGGTGGCAATTACACTGACCCTGTGGCCGTGAGACCAGAAAGCGGTTTTTCAGTTGCGTCAAATACTGCCGGCATGAACTTCTGCCTTTCTGACTCCGGCGAATACGGAACGGCGGCAGACAGGAAAATTAAGCTTCCGGGACTTGCCGGTCTCGTCTCCCCTGTTCCCGAAAAGCTCCAGATTTCCGGAATCCGGGTGACCGGCAGCGCGGGCAGCGAGGACGGGTTCGTGACGGTGGCTGTCGGCAAGGAGTATCATCTCGGACTTTCCTACAGAATTGAAGCTCCCCTTTCGTTCAGGGCACTGACTCTCAAACGGGATGAGAACATCGACGTGAACCTTGACCTCGGGGATGACATCAGCTTCGACGACCTTTTCATAAAGGCGACATTCACAAACACGCTTCCTCTTGACGCAGTCCTCACATTTGACCTCGTTGACGGCGACGGCAATGCCGTGCAGGGCGTTTCGCTGAAGTACGAGGACGAAAACGGCAACGGAATAAATGCTCTGGTGCTTTCGGCCGGAAGTATTGAAACCCCGTCATCCGGGAACCTGAAGCTCGTTGCCGTTGCGGACGATGGATCGCACATTTCGAAGATTCAGAGCCTAAGGCTCCATATCGTGGCTTCTTCACCGGAAAACAGCGTCGTGACGCTCAACGCGGCGCAGTCGCTTTCGGTCTCAAACATTATTGTCGGGACGAACAGCGGAATATTCATTGACGGGAACAAGAATTCTGATGAAAACGAATAAAATGAAAGGACTATGAAGAAGATTTTTCTGAAATATATGTTGGCAGGCGCTCTCCTGCTGTCATCTGCCTTTGTTCTGTCTGCGCAGAACATGAGAACGGGCTACTTTATGGACGGGTATGCCTTCAAGTTCAAGATGAATCCTGCCATGGGCTCAAGTCGCGGATTTGTCGCCCTCCCTGTGCTCGGAAACCTCAATCTCGGCGTGGAGTCCAACCTCGGGATGTCGTCTGTGCTTTATCCGTTGCAGGACGGAAGCGGTCTCACCACATTCCTCAATTCTGAGGTGGATGTCGCCACGGCAATGAAAAAGTTTGATGCGCGCAATTACATAAACGCCAATACGGATCTTTCGGTTCTCGCTTTCGGTTTCTGGGGAAAGAAGGGCAGGATGTTCCATACAGTCGATCTTTCGGTGAAGGCTGATGTCGCGACGTCACTCCCATACGACCTGTTCCGCTTCGCAAAGGAGGGTTCTGTGAACGGGAATGTCTTTGATCTGAGCGATACGGGAGTTAAGGTAAATTCCCATATTTCATTGGCTTACGGATTTTCTCTCCCGATTGGAAAACATGTCCGCTTCGGGGCGAGGGCGAAATTCCTGATGGGTTTTGCTGACGTGGAGGCTTCCCTGAAGGGGACCAAGTTTATCACCGGCGCCGATGGTATCTATGCTGTCACGGACGGCTCCGCAAAGGGCGCACTGCCGTTCGGAATGTATTTGCCTGTAAATGAGCAGAACTACGTGGACTGGGAGTCCATCGGAAATACATTCAGCACAGAGTCTGAGGCGATTGCCTCCACATGCAAGAATTTCGGAGGTGCCGTAGACCTCGGTGTGACGGTGGATTTCCTTGAGGACTTCACGGCATCGGCATCCGTCACGGATCTCGGGTTCATATCATGGAACAATTATTCTTCTGCAGCCGCGGCGAAGGGTGCTGATGGCGCTCCGAAGACCACCTACGTTGTCAGAAGCGGTGAGGAAACCGATTTCGAGAATATCGGTGACGAGTTTCTCAAGTGCTTGGATTTCAATGTGGCGGACGACAGGACAAACAAGGCGCTCATGCTTGACCCGACTGTATATGTGGGATTGGAATATCGCATGCCGTTCTACCGCAGGATGTCAGTCGGACTTCTCTCAACGACAAAGATTGCAGGAATTTATACATGGACAGAAGGGCGTATATCTCTGAATGTAAATCCGGCCAACTGGTTCAGCGTGGCGACGAACTACGCATATTCGACATTCGGGCATTCGACAGGATTCGCATTCACCTTCCATCTCCCCGGGTTCAACATGTTCGTAGGCACGGATTCATTCCTCCCGATGACGAACGTGAGCCCGCAGTTCATACCGATCAACAGCGTGAATACTACCGTGACTTACGGAATAAACATAATGTTCGGGAAATATCACGGAAAGTATGCTGTCAAATAAGATCCCTCTGTATTTGAGGGCGCGATAACAACAAATTAAAGAAGATATGTCAGTAGAAATTCGTAAAGTTCAGACAAAGAAAGAACTCAGGGACTTCATTCATTTCGCAAATGACCTATATAAGGGCGACAAATACTATGCGCCGAGCCTGATTTCTGACGACTACAACACTTTTGACCCGAAGAAGAACGGCGCTTATGATTTCTGTCAGGCGCAGATGTTCCTCGCCTATAAGGACGGGAAGCTTGTCGGCAGGATTATGGGAATCATCAACTCCCGCGCGAACGAGAGCTGGAAAGTGAAACAGGTGCGTTACGGATGGATTGACTTCATCAATGACGAGGAGGTCGCGAAGGCTCTTTTGGATGCGGTCGCTGCCTGGGGCAAGGAACGTGGGATGACTGAGATTGCAGGCCCGCTCGGATTTACGGATTTCGACCCTGAGGGGATGCTCGTGGAGGGATTTGACCGCCTCGCAACGCTGCCCGGAATTTACAACTATCCGTATTATCCGGAAATTATGGAAAAACTCGGCTACACGAAGGAGACGGACTGGATGGAGTACAGGATTACCATTCCTGACGAGCTTCCTGAACGCTACTACAAGTACGCTGACATCGTGATTGCCAAGAACAAACTGAATGTCCGCAAGGTGACGCGCCGGATGATTAACAAGGAGAATTACGGGCGCAAGTTCTTCAAGCTCATCAACGAGACATATTATAAGCTCTACGGATTCTCGCTGCTTTCGGACAAGCAGATTGACGCCTACACGAAGCTCTATCTCGGACTGCTCGACACGCGGATGGTCAGCTTCATCGAGAACGAGAATGGCGAGCTTGTGGCTGCCGGAGTGACCATGCCGGACATCTCGGAGGCGCTTCAGAAGTGCAACGGAGAATTGTTCCCGTTCGGGTGGTATCATCTTCTCAAGGCAATCTTCTGGAAGCCGGGCGACACGATTGACATGCTGCTGGTCGGCGTGCGCGAGGACTATCGCGGAAAGGGTCTCAACGCCGTGCTTGTGACTGACCTCTATCCTCGCCTCAAGGCCATGGGCTTCAAATATGCGGAGACTACGGCCGAGCTTGAGACCAACGACAAGATTCAGGCGATGTGGAAGTATTTCGACCGGGAGCAGCATAAGCGTCGTAGAGTCTATGCCAAGAAAATCGAGTAGTCTGCAAAAAAAGGTGATTTCCGCGTTGCAGTGTTTGTCCAAATCCTCACAACCATGAGGTTGCTGCAGTTTGGCCTTCGCCCTGCGCCTTGAACTCACACTTTTTATTAGACTACTCGGTCTCAGCATTAGAAGCTGTTTTAATTTTTCTCACA
>DJRM01000026.1 GCA_002440085.1 Bacteroidales bacterium UBA6360 | reverse complement strand
CAACTAAATTGCGGAAGAACCAGGGATTTCCCCCATTGCACGCACGGGCTTGCGATATCCACCCAAACGCCGGTTAAAGCGCCTTGGCAAAACGACCACGCCGATTGGACTGCCGACGATTTTGTGCTGAACTTCCAGAACAGCGGCAATTTCTCAAGAGCCGACAAATCTGATTTCGTCCCCATCGCGCCGCTCAACAATGCCGAAGACGACCTCAACAGAGTGCTCGGCTACCAGAACACCCAAGTGCTGCTGGCATACAACGACTGGCACAGGGCAAGCGGCAAGGGAACGCTCGTCGGGATTGCCGACAAGCTCACGGAATTTGCGGCCGCAAACCCGGCTCCGGAGGGCAGCACCGGATGGTACATCCCGTCGGCCAAAGAACTCTATATGTACATGAACAAGGATCTCGACAACATCTACTACATGAACAAGGATCTCCACAAGCTCATGAACGGGTCTGAAACCTCAGACATTCTCAACAGTTCATATTCAGCTCTCGGAATACGCCCGCCGTTTGAGTTTTTTCCATATCCTTGGTCCTCCACAGAAACCAGACACAGGGATTATGATGTGTTCGATGAGGCCTATCATCTGAATGGGAATGGATATTATATAACCAACTCTGTCAAGCGAGTAGGGAACTATGGAGCAGGAGTAGTGTTCGTATGCGCATTCTGATGCCCCTCTCCGCATAAAAATAATTTGTTCCGTCCAAGGTTGCACCCTCAACAAAAAAGCATATATTTGCAGGCGGAACAAAACTTTATGGCCATGCTGTACCCGATTGGAATTCAGAATTTCGAAGACATACGTAAGGGAAATTTTGTCTATGTGGACAAGACAAGACTTATCTTCAGTCTTGCATCCTCCGGCAAATACTATTTCCTCAGCCGCCCGCGCAGGTTCGGCAAGAGCCTTCTTGTTTCGACGATGGAGTCCTATTTTCTCGGGAAAAAGGAACTGTTCGAGGGGCTTGAGATTTCGCGGTTTGAGAAAGATTGGGCGGAATATCCTGTGCTACATCTGGACTTCACGGGGGTCGCATATAATGAAAAAAAGGCCCTGGATTCCAACCTGAATGCATTTCTGTCCAAATACGAGAAACTTTATGGACGCGACACGCCGAAAGATGAAGTCTTGGGAGTTCGGTTTGGGAATATCATAGAAAAAGCCTATGAGAAGACCGGGCAGAAAGCCGTCATTCTAATTGATGAGTATGATAAACCGATTGTTGACAATCTCGGCAACGATGAACTGGCGGACTACTACAAGACGGTGCTTCAGGGCTTCTACAGCGTAATGAAGGCAAAGGACGGATTCATACGCTTCGGATTCATCACCGGGGTCTCAAAGATTGGCAAGATGAGCGTGTTCAGCAGTCTCAACAACCTGAAAGACATCTCCATGATGCCGGAATATGCAGACATCTGCGGAATAACGGAACAGGAGCTTGTGGCATATTTCGATGCCGGCATTCAGGAAATGGCGAAAGTGAACGAACTGTCGAAACAGGAATGCTACGACAAGCTGAGAAAGATGTATGACGGATATCATTTCTGTCAGAATGCCATCGGCACATACAACCCGTTCAGTCTGCTCAACGCGCTGATGGACAAGGATTTCAACGCATACTGGTTTGAAACGGGCACGCCGACGCTTCTCGTGAATGTCGCGAAGCGGACGGAGTTCGACATCACGACACTCTCCGACAATTTAGTAGTGTCAGCATCGGCACTGAACGGAAATCTGGACATCGTCAACAATCCCGTTCCGCTGTTCTACCAGACCGGCTACCTTACAATCAAGGACTATGACAAGGAGTACAGGGAATACCGTCTCGGCTTCCCGAACGAAGAAGTCAAGGACGGTTTCCTCAACTTCATCTACAGCTACTATGTTCCCGTGAATCCCGCGAGCGGTAACACGAGGATTTCGACACTCTCACGTGCTCTGAAAGCCGGCAAGCCGGAGGAGTTCATGAAAACCCTGTCCTCGCTCTTTGCCGACACTACCTACCAGATTCAGGGCGACGCGGAGAAGGATTTCCAATATGCGATGTACATAATTCTGGAACTTCTCGGCGAACACGTGGAAGCGGAACGGCACACAAGCGACGGTCGCATCGACCTGCTCGTCAAGACAAAGGAATTCATCTACATAATTGAAATAAAGACAGACAAATCCGCCGACGAGGCCCTCGCCCAGATTGACGGGAAAGGTTACGCACGTCCCTTCGCAGATGACCCGAGAAAGATTTTCAGAATCGGAGTAAACTTCTCCACCGCCAAGCGATGCATAGACGATTGGAAAATTGCATGAAGTTTTCAAGACTACGCTCCGCCGGTGATATTGTGTAAGTTCCGTAATTTGTGTAAATTCGCGGTTTTGTATCGTAAGGATATGGGAAGTCATTCCCCATTCCATAAAAATGTAAAAACAGATTACAGAATATGGCAAAGGTTATTTTGACAGGCGACCGTCCTACCGGCAGGCTTCACATCGGGCACTATGTAGGTTCTCTCCGCAGGAGGGTGGAACTCCAGAACAAGGGAGGATATGACGACATGTTCGTCTTCATCGCCGACGCACAGGCGCTTACGGACAACGCAGACAATCCCGAGAAGGTGCGCCAGAACATTATTGAGGTGGCCTTGGACTATCTTTCCGTGGGTCTCGACCCGTCAAAGGTTACAATCTTCATCCAGTCGCTCATCCCGGAGCTCTGCGAGCTGACGTTCTACTACATGAACCTCGTCACCATCGCGCGTCTCCAGCGCAACCCGACCGTGAAGAGCGAAATTGAGATGCGCAAGTTCGAGGGCGAGAGCATCCC
>DJRM01000002.1:3197-23620 GCA_002440085.1 Bacteroidales bacterium UBA6360 | reverse complement strand
TCATTTTTAGCGGACAGCAATATATATTAACATTAAATGATAGTCTCCATATGTTTGGTGTCTTTGTCTTGCTTCCTCTCTCCGAAACAAAAAAGATATATTTACCATCGCTACTCCATTGCGGACTAAGGTCATTCGCAGGATGATATGTCAATTGTGTCAGATTCGTTCCATCAATAGAACATACGAAAATATCGGTATTTGGATATTTTTTACGTTTAAATTGGAATTCGCTGCTTCCTACCATTAGAATCCATTTACCATCAGGGGAAAGTGTTGGAGAAGAGAAATTTCTTTCCGCATCAGACACAATGCATACTTCGTCTCCTGTTTCGTAGTTGATTTTCCAAACTTCATTCTTACCGTTATTGGATGTCCTGACGCATAAAATCTCTGTTGTTCCCTTTATCGGGTATGGATTGATGCCACTTGTGATATATGACAACGAATTTTCCGTCAAGTCATATCTCCATATCCCGAATCCCCCTCTGTTTTCTTTTCGCGTAAAAAAGATATACTTTTGGTCGCTTGAATAGATTGGAGAATAATCTCGCTCGTCATTTGTCATCTGTTTGCAGACATAGCCTTTATTTGCATCTGTCGTAAAAATCCTGTTAGTCTGTCCATTGGCTTCTGAAAAACAGAATCTGTTTCCATCCGGTGAATAGTTGAAGTCCAACACGCTCTGGCGATTAGTTCTTTGTAGTGCAGAGCCTCCGTCCAATGCCCGGACAAAAATATTCGAGCTGTTGTTACGCACTGAAATCCATGATATATTCTTTCTGTTTGGATCAAGCCCGATGACGTTATTTGTCATCCAATTAAGGTTGGATGTTTTTCGAACCGGCGGCATATACACACAATCATCGTCTGAAGTGATTTTTTTCAAATCAAGATTAAGTTCTCTCTCTTCCTGCACCGGAAGGGAATAATCAAATGTCTGCGCGTTGAGTGCCACTGAGAGCATCAACGGAATGATAAAAACAAACTTTTTGTTCATAATGTTCTACACTGGCTGAACCCCGTACCAAGTATTATTGTACAAAGAAAGTGTGGGGTCATTTCGCTTATCTCATGGTGGCTGTGGAAGAGCCGGTCTCGATAAACTACTGATACTCCACACTCGGATTGATATGGAGTACATACCTGCATATGATGCAGGCATACAGCATAGTCAATGCGAGCGAGACGTATTTCGTAATCCCGAGATTTTGAAAACTTCCACATTTCCATGAAGGACACGAAAACACTTTCGCTATATTTTCGATGCAAAGGTATAAAAAATCCAGACTATTGTGGGAATTTAAGATAGAAACTTATCACTGTCCGCTAGACTTTTCCCGGACATTAAAAATTAAGGCTGAATCCTGTTTCCGGGATCCAGCCTTTTCGCTACTTTTGTTTCGACCAAGAATGCCATCAAAATACAGGTCCATGTGACGCTTATAGCCAATCTGCTTCTCATGGTCATCCAGAAACTCGTGAAACGCACATATTAGCTACAATGATCCGAATCATGCTGATGTACTTTCCGACAGCCATCTCATGCTTATTTCCGGTCACGGCGGAGCTTCCAGAGGAAGAAGAGGATGAGGGAGAGGAGGAATGTGACGGAGCCTATGGCACAGTTCCATGTAGTCGGGAGGTTGAAGCCTATCTTGGCTATGCAGAGGTAGGTGGTGCAGACGGCTGTCATGAAGGCTGCGGGAATGAGCGTCAAGAGATAGGCTGCGGAGTGCTTAGGCTTGGACTTCACGAGATAGGCCGTGGCGGTCCAGAGCATGAAGACGGCAAGGGTCTGGTTGGCCCAGCCGAAGTAGCGCCAGATGACATTGAAACCGTCCTCGTCAGCGATGTTGTACCAGAGCAGCAGGCCTGCGAGAGCAAAGAGCGGAATACTGATTATCAGACGGTTACGGATGGACCTCTGGTTCAGGTGCAGGAAATCCGCTACAATCAGACGTGCGCTGCGGAAGGCCGTGTCGCCGCTCGTGATAGGAGCCGCCACTACGCCGAGCACCGCGAGAATGCCTCCGAGTACGCCCAGCCAGCTCTTGGAAACGTTCACTACGACTTCCGGTGCGGCGGCATGAAGCGTGGAGCCCACAGCCTCGGCGCCTCCGTCAAAGAAAAACCAGGAAGAAACCGTAGCCCAGATGAGCGCCACGATGCCCTCGGTAATCATAGCCCCGTAGAACACCGGCCTTCCGAGCTTCTCGTCCGTGAGGCAGCGGGCCATCAGCGGAGACTGAGTCGCGTGGAATCCGCTCACCGCGCCGCAGGCAATAGTGATGAAGAGGCACGGGAAAATCGGCTGGTCCTTCAGCAGTCCCTTTGCCTCGCCGAGATTGCCTATCCCGTCCCAGAGTTCCGGCAGTGACGGCCACTTGACAAAAAGGCAGACCATCAGCGCCACCGCCATAAAGAGCAGGGCGAAGGCGAAAATCGGATAGATGCGCCCGATAATCTTATCGACGGGAAGAAGCGTGGCCAAAAGATAGTAGAGGAATATGACACCGACCCAAATCATAATCGCAATCTTCGACCCGTCGCCAGCGATGTCGCCGAGAATCAGCGCGGGGCTGAACACGAACACCGTGCCCACGAGCATCAGAACGATGATTGAGAATGCAAGGATGAACTTCTTCGTTCCATTTCCGAGATATGTGCCCACAAGATCCGGGAGCCCCGCTCCGTTGTTGCGGATGGAGAGCATGCCGGTGAAGAAATCATGCACGGCTCCGGCAAAGATGCATCCGAAGACAATCCAGAGGTAGGACGATGGGCCGAACTTCGCGCCCATAATTGCTCCGAAAATAGGTCCGGTTCCTGCTATGTTGAGAAACTGGACCATATACACCTTCCATGCCGGCATCGGCACATAATCAACTCCGTCAGCCTTTGTTACAGCAGGTGTTCTTCTGGTTGAATCAATACCAAAGATGCGCTCAACGAGCCGTCCATAAATAAAATAGCCCAGAATGAGGGCAACGAGACTTATAAGAAACGAAAACATTGCGGTTACTAATTTTCAGCAACCGCAAAGTTAAGAAACTTTGGCCATATTTAAAATATGGCTCAAAAATACAGATCAAAGTCAGTTTCCGCACCACGCGCCCTGACGGTTGGACGATGAGCGTGAGTTTCCGAGCTGGTCCTTGTCGAGGGCTCCGATGGAATCCAGCCAGGTGCAGAAGTCCGCATTGGCAGTATTTATAATGGCGGCTGCGTCCGCTGCGGAAATCCTCTTGTCGTAGCCGGCGAGTTTTCCGTCCCATTTATAGACCAAGTCAGTCTCGTCAAAAGCCGGACTGCCGATGTCGGCGTATTTGACATTTGCTATGTCTGTGTCGGAAGGGGTACCGTCAAAATATCTTTTGTATCCGTTTTGCGGCGGCCCGGAAATCACATAACGGGAAATGAATGTGCCATTTGCACTATTATAGTTTATCGCCGTCTTCGCTCCATTCTTGTTTATGACAAGACTATTCAGATACAAAGTGTTTCCACCTCCCGTGTGAACCCGCAAGATTCCGCCCGAAGCCGAACCAATCATCGTCGAATTGGCAAAAATCAGTTTTCCTGAGCGAATCTCAATATCGCCAAAACATTTTTCGGAAGCCACCTGCTCCCCAAAAGTACAATTATTGAAAAAAGTCGCAGCCCCAGTCTCTGTCAAAACTGCCCGTCCGACATATTGACTACTGCTATTCGGAGTTGAATTGTTCCCCGTGAATACACAGGAATTAAACCAAGCGGAAGCCGAAGCATTATTCAGATAGACGGCACTGCCGAGATTTCCGTCAAATACGCATCCGTCACATTTTATCGTGGCATCGTCTCCGCCAAGATACAGAGCGCCGCCCATATCAGCCTTGCCGCCCGTGAAGCGCAGGTTATTGAAAGTCAAAGCGGCCCTGGCCCCAAGATTGAAAAAGCGGGAGTTTCCGCTGTTTTTGAACAGAGTTCCGGGAGCACCTTCTATGGTAGTACCCACTGCCGAAGTATGTCCTGGCCAAGCGACAACAATTTCTTCTCCTCCAAAATCATATTCTCCCGCAGCCGCGTGAACTTTGACTCCGATGCAGCCATAACCCTTTGCCAAACCGTTCTTGGTCTTGTCGTTGGTGTCATCCTGCGCAAGAAGTCTCCTGAGGAATGTAACTCCCGCTGCAGCATTTTCCGCAGACAACCCGTCACCCGTGCCTTGAGCAGTCGGAGCAATATACCAGTCTGTCACAATCCTCTCGTCTATGCACCCGAGATCGACAATTCCACTGCGGCTGACCGAAAGAGGCTTAAGGCTGAAGACTCCGGTCTCTATGGCGTTGGCGGAGACAACCTCACCGGCCTTGTAGAAGCGGAATCCCACGCCATTCTCAAGATTGGCGTCCGGAACCACCGGAACATAATAGACACCGGCTCCGCTCACTCCGGCGATGATGCGCGAATTTCCGCCGGAAACTGTCGGGGTCCCGATGTTCCCGTCCTCATCGAATGACACACTGACTTTGCCTGCAAGAGACTGTTCTCCGGCACCCCGGATAATCACATTCCTGATTTCGGGATTTCTGATCTCAAAGCGTATGAATCCGCACAGGTTTTTGAATCGGAAAATCCCGTCCTTAGCCACGGCCGCCGCATAATGGACGGAGCCGAAATCCGCCGAGGCAACAGGCCTTGCTGGTATGGTGACGGTCACCGCCCCGTCCTGCGCGAAGCTCTCGGCAGAGGACGGATAGACAGCGTAATAGACCGGAGCATCATCCACATCTGCCCTGAAAGTAGTGGTCGCGCCGTCAGCGAGTGCCCGGGATGTAGTGGATGATTCATTGTAGAATATTCTTATCTCATCATCCTTCACCCAGGTAATGGGGCGAAAGCCGCCGGAGAGTTCTCCAAGGGCAGTCTTTGTCCTTCCGCACTCGGAGGTGGCGGAAAATTCAATCTCGCGCGATCCCGTCCGCCCCTGATTTTCGGACAGGCTTTCTTCGTGGGAATCCGAATTAATGGCCTTCTCGCAGGAAACTGCGGCCATGAGCGCCAGCGGGCATATAAACCACGCGGCAAATATCATCTTTCGTGTCTTTGTCATTTTCATCAATATTTAAAAAGTTCAAGTCTATGGATAACTGCCGTCAATATGCCGGTGCCGCCGGGTAATCGGCCACAGAGCGCGTGGTGAAAAGTGTCTGCTCAAACACGTGCCCGTAAGGGTCCCTGGCGACCACCCTCACCGCCGCAGCAGCCGGATTGTGCAGTTTGTGGAAATACATGTGCTGCGACTTTCTGGAGTAGCTGTAGGTATTCCGTCCCAGCACCTTGTAGAAATACCAGCAGGACCACGCGTCATGCATCTTTTTCTGTTCAAGCGCATCCGAAACCTTCACACCGTCCTCCCAGACCTCGAATGTCCATTCGGTCGTGGCGTTCCAGATGTTGGCGACGACATAGTCGTTCCCCGGAACGTCAAACCTGTATGTCCGAGGCTTGTCGCTCTGAACCTGATACTCGAACGCCGGAAAATCGGCGGGATGATAGAGCCTTATCTGGCAAGTCTCCGGAAGACCGGTTCCCTTGTAGACATGACTCGTCACATGACCGTCGGAGAACTCGTAGGAAGCATAGCCCATGGGCTCGCCTCCGCCGCAGACGGTCGCGCACCAGTCGACTCCGTTCGTCGTGCCGACATCGTCCATGTGGATGGTCTTGCCGGCCACTTTTTCAATGGCATAGTGGATGTAGTGGCTGTGACCGGCGATTAGTCTCGCCTCACGGAAGGTCGCGAGAATTTCATAGAGTTCCTGTGCGGCGGCATATTCCATGCCGGCATGCATGCACACAATGACTGTCTTTTCCTTCGGAACAGAGGCCAGGTCGGTCCGCGCCCAGTTCATGACCCGTTCGCAGAGTTCCTCCTTGCAGGAAGACTCGTTCTTGCCCTGATGCACGATGTTGTCAAGCACGAGGATGTGGACGGCTCCTCTGTCAAAGGAGTAGTTCACAGGTCCCATGGCAGCCTCGTATTTCCTCTGCCCGACAAGATCCGGAATCGGGTCGGAAGCCGAAAACTCATGGTCGTGGTTGCCGATGGCCTGAAAGCACGGCACGGAGAGATTCTCCGCTGAAAGCATCCGCGTCACCTCCGGGTAGAGATTCCACTCGTTGTGGACGAGGTCTCCGAGAGCAATGGCGTAGGTCGGCATATCGACGCCCTTCGAAGCGACATAGTCCCTGATGTCCTTAGCCGTCTCAGCGTTGAAGCGACTGATGCCGTTGTTCTTCTCCTTCACCTGAGGGTCTCCGAGCGCGAGCAGGCGGAATTGCTTTTCCTCCGCGATTCTTTCAAGTTTGAAATCATATTCCGTCTTCTTCGGGTCGAGCTTCTTATAGAACAGCGGCAGGCCGTTCTCCCCTACTGCGACCTTCGCGCCGGCAGGAATAGAATAATAGACCCAGCAGGCATACGTACTGCGCTTGGGAATGCTATACCGGCCGTCCTGACCGGTCTTCACAATCGTGAATCCGTCACTGACCTGTATCCCCGAAGCCGGCGAGCCGTCCGACCAGACAATCTTTCCCGTTACAGGAGCGTCTATGCCGCCGAAATCAATCCCGGACGACGGCTTTTCGCAGGCACCGAGAAACGGCATGACGGAAAAAATGGCAAGCAGAAGTATTTTTCTCATAATGTTCATACCCTCATCATATTACCATCGATAAACTGACTCGCTGACCCCTTCGCAGTCAGCCTCATTAACGCCGCTTACGGCATATCCACGCTCCGGAGCCAAATTCAGCATGCCGAAGACAGGAGTCTCATACACATTTTTCTTCTTTTCCATATTCATATATATTATTAATATCCCGGATTCTGATCGGAAGGATTCATGGCCTCGTTGGAGTCAAGTTCGGACTTCGGAATCGGCCAGAGTTCGTCCTTTCCGGACGTGAACACATAGCTTCCGAATTTTCGCAGGTTGCTCGGATTTCCGTCCCATGTCTCATCGGAATAGGTCACGACACAGTCCTCGTCAATGTGCGGCTTCGCATTGGAGATGAAATTCCTCGGAGCTTTTGCGGAAGACTGGCCGGGAGCCATTACATCGTGGTTCATGGCTTTCTCCGCGATTCCCCAGCGGCGCAGGTCATACCAGCGGAAGCCCTCGTTGCAAAGCTCCACCATACGCTCGTATCTCAGCGCGGTGCGCAGCCCTGCCCGGTCAGTCGCGACGACATCCGGCATATTCACGCGCCGACGTATACGGTCAATGTAATCCTTGGCGATGTCAAGTTCAACTCCGGCCTCAATTCTGGCCTCTGCAGCAATCAGATAGAGTTCGCTCAGACGGAAGACCCCGTTGTTTATCGCGTCCTTTGTCTGCTCGCGGGAACCTCCGGTAATTGCGCCATAGAACGCGTTGTCGTACCCCTTGCGCCAGAGATAGCCTCCGGGGCCCTTCGCTCCGTTCGGGCCATATTCACTTTTGTTGCCGACGACATTTGAATTGGCGATTTCCGTTCCGGCAATGTAGTCATGAACCTTTTCCTTTGTGACGTCGAGCGAATATTCCACACCCATAGTACGGGAATTGTCGCGCACACAGAAAAGGTCGAGACGCGGATCCCTGTTCTTCCACGGGTCTCTCCAGTCATACAGAGGAGAGTCCGTGATGTGCTTGCCGTCAGTGCATTGAATCGCATCGACAAAAGCCTGTGAAGGTCCCATCCACGAAGCTCCGTTAAGGGTTCGAGGTGCTATGTAATAGACGTTGATGGTCAGCAGGTCGGTGGTCAGGTCGTTGTATTGGAGCGACCACAGCCACTCCGGGTCGTTCTCGCCGGCATAGGAGAAAAGCGCGCAGTTCGGCTCGCCGGCGGCATGGGTGGGATAGTAGTTCAGATCGTATTCAGCAAGACGGCTGCCGTTCTCCTCCGCGATTGAGATGGCCTTGTCGGCATACTCTGCCGCCTTTTCGAAATATCCGTTGGAGGCGGTGGCATGGTTCAGGAAGATTCTCGCCTTGAGCATATATGCCGCTGCCCTTCCGAAGCGGGCTGTTCCTTCAGATGCAGGACGCACCGGGGGAAGCGCCTCTAACAGAGCATCGTCCAGATCGGCAAGAATCCCTGAGACGATCTCCTCCACCGACATTCTCGGGTAGCTCTTGTCATTGAGGGCAAGGGCATGGTCAATATAAGGAACAGCCCCATAGTACTGAACTAACTGGTCGTAGCAAAAGGCTCTGATACAGAGCAATTCCGCCTTGAGAGCAGCGATTGTGGACTCAGGAACCTTCCCGGAAAGGTTGTCAAGTCCGTCGAGGACATAGTTTGCGCGTCCAATCGCGATGTAGGAGTACTTGTAGAAGGAAACCACCCACTTGTTTTCCGTCGAAATGGTGGATGTCGTAAGCTGGAGGACCGCTGCGCTGGAAGCGCGTCCAGTGCCGATGTCGCTGATGCAGTCGATGGTCCTCCACCAGCCAGCCGTAAGGTGTCCGTAATTGGTCGCCACCGCACGGTAGGCGGCATAAGTCCCGGCCGTGGCCTCCTCCTCGGAAGACGGGAAGCCGACCGTTGAGGGACCGTTGAGCGGATGCCTGTCGAGGCTGCACCCGAGCGGGACAAGAATCGAAAGTAGAATTATAACAGTCTTCTTCATAGTCACTTAGAATTTGAGTTCAACACCGAATGTACAGGTCCTGACTTGAGGATAGTTGTCAGCGACCGCTCCAAGAGACACTCCGTCACGGGCGTTCGGGTCGTAGCCGACCTCAGGGTCGTATCCCTGATAGAATTTTGTGAAAGTGAACAGATTCTCGGCCGAGGCGAAGAACGAGACCTTCTTGACAAACTTCTTCATCGCGCTCTGGGGCAGAGTGTAGCTCAGGGTGATATTCTTAAGCCGCAGATAGGAGGCGTCCCTCATCCAGAACGAAGAAGTCTTGCGGTTGTGCTCGCTTCTGTAGGACATTCTCGGATAGAATCCTCCCGGAGTCTCCGGAGTCCAGCGGTCGAGGTGCTCCTTGCGGAAAGTTCCGCC
Source organism: Bacteroidales bacterium UBA6360 (assembly GCA_002440085.1). Lineage (GTDB taxonomy): Bacteria > Bacteroidota > Bacteroidia > Bacteroidales > UBA932 > Cryptobacteroides. The sequence goes on along the minus strand of DJRM01000002.1, from coordinate 14,574 downwards.
GTTGATGCACGGCTGGACAAAATAAGAGCTCAGATATGAATCCACCTTCCCGACACCCTGGAAGAATGCGCTGAAATCAAGTCCGCGCCATCCGAAGGAGAGCGTCGCTCCGTACGTATATCTCGGGACCGTGCTGCCTATGACGGTCATGTCCGCATCTGTCACGGCTCCGTCCCCGTCGGTGTCGGCATAGATGAGATCACCGGGGACGATGTCCTTGCCGTATTGTCGCAGATTGAGGTTCACCCAATCCGCTTCCTCTTGGGTGCGCGCCATACCGATGCAGTTGAGTCCGTATATGGAATTGATTGAATAGCCTTCCTGATTGCGGATTATGCCGCCGCTTCGGCTCTCATACTGTCCCTTCATGTCAGTAATTTTGTTGAGAACATCCGAGACATTGGCATCTATCCCCAAGCGGAAGTCGCCCCACGAATCGTGATAGCCGGCACTGAGTTCCCAGCCTATGTTCCTGACCTCCCCCGCATTCTGATAAGGGGCGTTGAGGCCGGCAGAAAGAGGAATGTTGAGAGTCATCAGGATTCCATGGGTGTTCTTCACATAGAAATCCGCCGTCAGGGTGAGTTTGTTCCACAAGGCCGCGTCAAAGCCGACATCGAACATTTCAGAAGTTTCCCATGTGATGTCTTCGTTTGCCAGAGTGTTCCTGTAGGCTATCGGCACGAGAACTCCGTTCACCGAATATACATCCATTGCAAGCTGCTCTGCGAAAGGGTAGTTGGAAGAACTGATGTTCTGGTTTCCCAACTGGCCGTAGGAGCCGCGCAACTTGAGTTCGGTGAGCGTCTTCCGGATATTCTCCATCCACGGTTCCTCGCTGATTCTCCAGCCGGCCGACACGGAAGGAAAAATTCCCCACTGCTTTCCGCGGGCGAACCTCGACGAGCCGTCGAAGCGGATATTTCCCTCTATCAGGTATCTCTCCCTGTAATTGTAGTTCACGCGTCCGAAGAAAGACTGAAGAGCCCATTCCGACCTCGTGCCGGCATTAGCCATCGTCTCGTCCTCCGCGCCGACGCTGAGAACCGGATAGTCAGGGTAAGGGAGGCTCTGCCTCGAAGCAGAATAATACCTCTGCCCCATCGTCTCTCTCGAAACGCCCAAAAGAACCTTCAGGTCATGAGAGTCCGCGAATGTCTGATGGAAGGCGGCTGTTCCCTGATATGTCATGTAGAAATTCTGGGTCTGGGACTCTGTAAGCTCATTGTAAAGCCGGCTTTTCACCGGAGACTGAGAACCGTAGGCATCCGAGGCATACTGAATGACATCCTCGAAAAGATGAGTGTGGGAGACTACCAGACGAGGGGCGATCCTGCCCTCCAGCGTCAGCCATTTCCAAGGCGACCAGCTCACGGAGGCGGAGCCGTTGAGCCTGAGATTGTCCACCCGTTTCTGCCCTCCCTCTCCGTCCGTGACGGGAAGGATGTTCGTGGAGCCGCCGGTCATCGGGGCATAGTCCCCGCTCGACCATTGGGTAAGTATCAGAGGGTCGCGGGTGTTCATCATGTTGAAAAGGCTTGCCGCGAGAGGCACGGCGTTGCGGCGTCCGAAATTTGTCGCAAAGTCAAATTTGACGTTCAGCCTCTCGCTTACCTCTATCGTCATGTTGTCGCGCAGCGTGAATCTTGAATAGTCCTGACGCTTTATGATGCCGTTCTGGCTGAGATAGCCGAACGAGGCGCTGTTGCGTATTTTTCCCGACGCGGCATTGAACGCGAGCGCATGATTATGGGTGAATCCGTTGCCGTTGAGGACTTTTTCCTGCCATTTCGTTATCGGATACGAATCCGGATCCACACGATGGTTGGCCATATATCCGGCAATGTATTCTTCCGTGTAAAGCGGTGTGTCGCCGTCGTTGAGCGAGGCCTCGCGACTAAGTCTCATATAGTCCTCCGCACCAACAAGTTCAGGAAGATCCGTCGGGGAGGACCAGCCTGCATATCCGCGGTACGTCAGCGAGAACCTGTCCTTCGGAGCGCGCTTGGTCGTGATGAGAATCACCCCGTTGGCCGCACGCGAGCCGTAGATGGAAGAGGAGGCAGCGTCCTTCAGGACGGATATCTTGTCAATCTGTGAAGGATCCACATCGTCGATGCTGCCCTGAACCCCATCGACAAGCACAAGAGGCGAGGCGCTTGAACCGCCGAAGGTTCCTATTCCACGGACGCGTATTGAACTCCCGGGAGCACCCGGATTGCCGGACTGGCTCGTCACGGTCACGCCGGCCGCCAGTCCCTGAAGCGCGCCCGCGGCGCTCGTCACAGGACGGGTCTCGATTTGCCCGGCCGAGAGTGAGGAGACAGAACCTGTGAGATTGACTTTCTTCTGGACATCATAGCCCACCACGACGACTTCGTCGAGGAAAGTTGCGTCGTCCTCAAGCGTGAAATCCACGACTGTCTGTGTTCCAAGGGTTTTCCGGGCGTCCGAGAAGCCTATGCATGAGACGAGCAGAGTCTGTCCGGAGGTCGCCACGATCTCATATCTGCCGTCCGTGTCGGTGGCTGTTCCGTTCGTGGTGCCCTCTATCATCACGGCCGCACCCGGCAGCGGAGCGCCGTCGCTTCCGAGGACAGTTCCGGAATATCGGTTCTGAGCCGTGACGCCAAACGGCATCAGAAGAAGAACCGCAATAATGCAAACTAACTTTTTCATAGTGTCATCATTTTATAATTTGCTGACTTTCAGTTCAAAGACAAAGCATCGTGACGCACTGGCATTGTCACCTTTGGCATTAGCGTCAACGGAAGTGTCTATGATCACCTTCGTCTTTGGGGTCGCGGCCGAAATGTCGAAGACGAAATGAGAGACAGGCTTGTCCAAAGTGCCGTTGGCTACAGTAGGAGGGCAAACATCGCCCTCATACCCGGCAAGAAACTCATTTCCAGAGACTTCCAGCACTTTAGTCTCCTTTCCATCCACAGTGACCTCTCCCCTCCGGAATGAGCCTCCGCCCTCCAGACGTATCGCGATTCGGTTTTTTGATGACGAGGAGAATCTCGCCAAGTCAATTTCAAGTCTGACGTCAGCTGTGCCGTCCAGAGAAGAGAACGCCGGCGTTTCGAGTACTCCGAACGTGTTCGTCCCGGATACGGAAAGCTGCAGCGCCCCGACCTTCTCGCCTCCATTGAGGATCCTCCAGCCGGTCATGTCACGGTTTCGTATGTAGCTTTCGGGAGCAAGCACCTTCCCGTTCACCTTCTCAGGCCAGTCGAACCATGTTTTTTCGTAACCGACCTCGTTCTTGTTGGCGCCCTGCGCATTTGTCATGTTCCACGCCTGCATCTGCCCCGGTTCAGTGCCGTCCGCCTTGTCAAGCGAAAGAGGCACCGCACAGCCGTTCGCCGGTTTCATATAGTCCCCGGAATAGGCAAAGAGGTCGAACGACTCACGCAGAATTACATTGTCCTCGTCGGGCAGTCTGAAATAGTAGCGCGGGATTCCGTCCTCATTATCGAGGTCTATGCGGACAAACATTTTCCGCGACTCGGGAAGAGAAAGCCAGAACTTATTTCCCACATCGGAAATCCTCGCCATCCGCCCCGTCGCCTTCGAAACGGTGTAGGACAGCGGGCGGGTTCCGTCCTGCGCCTTGTTCAGCCCTACAGGAGGATAGGCAATGTTGTATTTCTCGGTGAAGCTTCCGACGCCACCTGTTCCAGAGAATGAAAGGAAGCCGTACTGCTCCCCGTTTATCGTCACGGTGAACTCCGCGGACGACGGGACATCGACGAGGCCTTCGTAGACATTCTCGTTCTCAGCCGTGGATTCCAGAACCTGCGCCCCGCTGACATCAACCGAGACAAGGGTCATCTCACCTGCTGAAAGCAGAGAGGCGACATCGCCCGTGTTTCCGTCCGCATCAAAAGGCAGAGCCGCAAGCATCACTTTCTTGGCATCGGACTCTATCTTAATCTCGACGTTCTCCGAAGCGGTCTTGACATCAGAGGCGGAGCCGAGAAGAAGCTCCTTCAGTTTCTCCGCCGTGAAGGATGCGTACTCGCTGCCGAAGACATAGTTGAATTTCACTGTGGAACGGTCAGGAGTGACGTTTGCCGTGAATGTGTACTTCCCGTCAGATGTCCGACCCTCATATTTCGTGGAAAGCGCGACCGACATATTCACGGTCTCAAATGTCGCGAAGACAGGGGCAGTTATGACCTTGCCGTCAGAATCTATGCCCGCAGCCCCTACAAAATATTTGCTTTGAGGTTTCAGCCCGTTGAGACGGACAGAAGCCATGCTTTCCACTTTTTCGGCCTCTTCCCTAATCAGAGCCAGTTTTCCGACGGCATCAAGAGACAGATAGGGAGCAACGTCTTCATATTGCCTCGGAGGCATCATGAGAAATCCTTCGACATCGCTCTGCCTGCTCTCGGCCGACATTACCGCCGAGGAAGAAAGGACATCGCTGACCGACAGTTTGAGCGCTGCCCTGACATCGGTGTCAGAGACGCTCTCCCGCGCACAGGAGCACAATGTCAGTGCGGCGGCAAACAAGAACAGGGATATTCTTTTCATTATGACTAAAGTTTAACGGTTGCTGTATTTCTTATGTCAGAGGACGACGAACCTATGAACACTCTGTATTCACCGTGGGGCAGAACCCATCCGTCATCATATTGTCTGAGGCTCTCCGGGTCAAGCTTCACGGAAACATCGACAGTCTCCCCTGGCTCGACAAAGACTTTTCTGAAAGCCTTCAGTTCCTTGACCGGACGGTCTGCACCCGGAAGTCCCACATAAATCTGGACGACCTCCGCCCCGGCACGCCGGCCTGAGTTAGTGACCGAGAATCTCAGTTCAGTTCCAAAGACCCTCGGACTGCCGTATTCAAAGGAAGTGTAGCTCAGGCCGTGCCCGAATGAGAACAGCGGCTCGACGCCTTTTTTTTCATACCATCTGTAGCCGACATATATGTCTTCCGAATATGTCTCGTCCCAAATGGTTTCCTTGCCGGAGGCATCGCCACGAGGGATTCCGGGATACTGGGACACGTCCTGCAGCGGACCGTCCTCCAGGCGGACAGGAATCGTGAACGGAAGACGTCCTGAAGGATTCACGCGACCTGTGAGCACATCGGCGATGCTGTTTCCCGCCTCGCTTCCGAGATACCATCCCTGAACTATGGCGGGAACAGCGCCGGCCCACGGCATCGCTACCGGATTGCCCGAAATGTTGACTACGACAAGAGACGGATTCACGGCCGCAAGCTTCAGGATGAGGGAATCCTGCCCATACGGCAGATGCCAGTCCCCGCGGTCATAGCTCTCGGCGTCATTGTGCGGTTCCTTGTTCAGTCCGCCGAAAAAGACCACGACATCCGCCTTGGCAGCCTCTTCGAGCGCGTCTCCGGCATCGGCAGAACCGGTAGACGAATAGCCCGGGACATAGGTTATTTCAGCATCAGGCAATGCCGCACGCAGACCGTCGAGTGGGCTTACTTCATATCTGGCCTTGAGAGACGAACTTCCGCCGCCCATTGTCATACTGCGAACCGCATTCTCCCCCACCACAAGAATCCTGCGCCGGCAAAGAGGCAGCAGATTCCCCTCATTCTTGAGCAGGACGATGCTCTCTGAGCCAATCCGGCGAGCCACCGCGGAGTGCTCAGGACAGGTGAATCGTCCCCATGGACGGTTCCCGGACATGCAGGTGCGCATCATGAGTCTGAGCACCCGCCTGACCTTTCCGTCAAGAGTCTCTTCCGACGCGTCTCCGCGTTCAAGCCGTTCAAGGTAAGGCCGGGCAAGGTGAAACTTGTCATAGGCGTTGCCCTTCCCGACCATCAGCCCGTCAGTCCATGTGCCGAACTCCATGTCAAGACCATTGGCGATGGCCTGTTCCGTGTCATGGGTTCCACCCCAGTCACTGATAAGCGCCCCGTCAAAATTCCAGTCTTCCTTCAGAAGCCGCGAAAGCCGCGAATTGTGACAGCAGTGCTCGTTCTCAAAGAGGTTATAGGCGCCCATCACAGCCCATGCCCCGCCTTCGACAACGGCAGCCCGGAAAGCAGGCAGATAAATCTCGTTCAGGGCTCTGTCACTGACAATTACATTGGTGGTGTGACGGTGCAGTTCCTGATTGTTCAGGGCGAAATGCTTGACGCACGCGGCCACGCCCTGCTGCTGAACGCCCCTGACATAAGGGACGACCATAGCGGAGGCAAGCGCCGGATCCTCGCCCATATACTCGAAATTACGTCCGCAGAGCGGCGTCCGGCAGATGTTGCAGCCGGGGCCGAGCAGCACGTCCTTCTTCCTGTAGCGGGCCTCCTCGCCTATCGCCACGCCGTAGTCATGAGCAAGGGCCGGGTCAAAGGTGGCGGCAAGTGCCGTGAGCGCCGGATAGGCCGTGCATGAATCGCTTGTCCAGCCAGCTGAAATCCAGTTGTCCCACTGCACTTCGGCACGGATGCCGTGCGGGCCGTCCGTACACCACAGTTCCGGAATTCCGAGACGCGGCACTCCCGGCGAGCTGAAACGCGCCTGCGCATGAAGCACGGCTACCTTTTCCTCCCGCGTCATACGGGAGAGCGCGTCCTCAACTCTTGCTTCGACCGGCTCCGAGACGTCAAGGTATGCCGGGCAGCGCTCACTGCCGCACGAATATACGACGAGAGTCAACGGAATGGTTATCAGAAATTTAGTATTCATAATCAATTATAACACATTTGTTTGAGATGTTCAGCAGTCCTCGCTGCGTTCGGCCGTGGTGTCTATCAGTGTATAAATCTGCGTATAAGGTCTGTTTGGGTCGCCAGTACCCCTGTTCATCAGTTCACGCAGACGGTCAAGGCGCTTCGGATAGATGTCGGCCGGGTCAATCCCGTCCTCAAGACAGACCGCGCAGGCCATACCGACAACCTCCCCCATCATGGCGCAGGTGCGCATCACCCGCGTCGTGCCGAGCGCGATGTGACTCACTGAAATGTCCCTTCCGGCCATGAACAGGTTATGAATGTCCTTGCTGTACAGACAGCGGAACGGAAGAGGATAGAATCCGAGAGGGGTAAGGCAGCCACGGCTCAGCCAAGGGTCACGGTAACGGCGGGCATTGTCCGGATCCGGCTCGTGGTTGTCGATGTACCATGACGTCGCCACGCATCCGTCCTCATACAGGACAAAGTTCCGCAAGTCATTTTCAGTCAGCACTAATTCCCCCATAATCCTGCGGCTCTCGCGCTTCCCCGCATAATAGGAGAGCCATTTCAGCTCCGCCCCGGCATATTCTTCGCGAAATGAAGCCCTGTTCTTGATATATGACCAGTTCGAGTAGGCCACATACATCCCGTAGTCCCTGATTTTCTCGCAGTCGCGTATCTGGTCGTCATTCATCCCGACTTCCCAATACCACTGTCCCCTGCGTACTTTCTGCACACTGTCCTCATCCATTTCAAGTCCCCAGTCAATATCCGGAAAGCCGCACGGATGCCCGCAGTCCTCGGAATACCACTGCACCGATGCCCCGAGTGTAATTCCGTCGGCGACATCGGGAGCCGACTGTTCCCCGAACTTCGACTTAGGTTCGCGTCCCATCACGCACTCGGCTCCGGCAAGTGCCCCCAAAACGGCGTCGCCCGTGCAGTCCGCGAAATAATGTCCGGAAATCCGGATTGTCCGGTAGTCATCGACATTCGTTGCCACAACACTCCCTATTCTCTCCGAATCCACCTTCTCAACGGACGTGACCCTGTAGCCGAGGAAAAGGCTTATGTTCTTTTCCTTCAATATGATGTCCAGTTTCTTCCCGTCCTCATAAATCTCAGCCGGACGGGCATTCCCCTTTCGCGAAGGCGCGAACTCGTTGAGAAGATACCCGAGCGATGGATACTGACCTATGTTTATGCGTCCGCCGAGCCCGACACGGACCTCTGAGGAATTGTTGCCGCCGAGCACTTTCCTGTCCTGAACCAGAGCGACCTTCAGCCCGAGCCGAGCCGCGGACAGAGCCGCGCACATCCCGGCGATGCCTCCGCCGACCACGACAAAGTCAAACGCCCCCATATCCTGCGGAAAGACCGGAAGACCGAGGAGCTGCCGCCGGAGAGTCGCCATATCCTCAACCGGAGCTCCGTGGCCGAGCGTCAGGAGTATAGAATCAAAGCGTCCGTCGAATCCTGTCAGGTCGTGAACGGCCAGAGTATGGCGGCCGCACGCAAGATGCACCGCGCCGCCGCGCTGCCAATGCCATTCGGATGAGCCGGAGCCGAATGTAAAATCGACGGTGTCTCCGTCAATCAAGACACGAAATATGCCCGGCGTCGGTCTGTCAGACCAAGGAGCCGTCCAGTTCCTGGTTCTGACGAATATGTTGTAGTCTCCCTCCACTGCAACGCGGAAAGACGTCGAGGCGTCCGCGACCGGAGAGCCGAGCCCGTGGGCAAGAAGGCAGCTTGACCCCATCTGGTCCATGAACTGAGGGTCGGAAATCCATCCTCCGAGTTCGTCGAACGAAGAACCGCACAGGAGTATCGAGTCGGTGCGGCGGCCTCCCGGGAATGCCGATGAAAGTCCGATCACGAACTTCGGGTCTATCATCCTCAGCTCAGGTTCCGCATCACCCTCTATCATGGAGCGGAGCATCTCGAACGAATGCTTCGCCACGAGTCTCGTCGGCTGATAGACATACGTGAGCTTCGGATTATACACTCCGGCATGATCCTCCTGGTCGAATCCTACGACCGCGATGTCGTCCGGGATGCGGTAGCCGAGGTCTATGATTGCCGCAATTCCCTCGACCGTCATCATGTTAGACGGAAAGACAAGTGCCTCTGTGCCGCGTCCGCGCGCTGTCTTGATTACATCGGAGACATCTTCCCTGATGCTGTCGGCGCACACCACATTGTCCCGGACATACATTCCGAGACCGTTCTCCTCCATCTCAAGCCTGTAGCCTCTGAAACGCTGGAGTATGGTCGGAATGTCCGTGCGGTAACGGACCATCTCTATCTTTTTGTAACCGTTGTCTATGAGGTGGCGCGTGGCCTGTCTGCCGGCCGCCTCATTGTCCAGCATGACCCGTCCGACACCTTCGGCCTTCGGGAGATCACGGTCAATCAGCACGACGGGAACAGAATTTCCGGCAATTGCGGTGATTTCCTTTTCCGTATGCGCACAGGGCGCGACAATAAGCCCGTCAACGCCTGAAGATATGAATTTTCTCACTATCTGGCACATCTTCTCCGGGTTGTCATCGGAACTTCCGAACAAAGAAAGATAGCCGTCCCGAGAGGAAAGGTTCTCGATATTCCGGCAAATGTCACCGAAGAACGAATTGGATATGTCGGCCACTACAACACCGACTGTACGGCTCTGCCCGGTGCGAAGCGCTGATGCCGCCATGTTCTTATGATAGCCGAGCCTCTTTGCCGCAGCGACTATTTTTTCCGCCGTCGCCCTCGATGCCGAGCACATGTACTCACCGTCGGGTCCCCTCTTGGCGTTCAGCACGAACGAAACGAGCGAAACGGACACGCCTGCGGCTTCCGCCACATCGGCAATTGTCACTCCTGATGAAATCAGACGTTTTTTCATTTTCAAGATTGGTTCTTATCCGCTGCAAATATATGAAATAGGTTTACTAAACACGAAACAAATTTATGTATAACGATTTACACGAATGAACAGCCACATAAAAACGGGTCGGAAACATATACGATTCCGACCCGTTCAAAGCGTGTTTTAATAAAACCTAAACTCGTTTTCGGGGCTTTCCGAGCAGACAGATTGCAGTTGTAAGAACCGCGCCTATCGGGCACCACCATGTCCAGGCAATGTAGTTGTGCCCGAAGAGCGGTTTCTGAAACATCAGAGGAACCACTATGACCAATCCCGCAATCAGGGCGGCGAGCACGCTCGCAGTGTTGCCTCTTTTAGTAAATATTGCTGTGAGGAACACGCCGAGCATGCCCACATAGGCAAAGCACATCACTCCGGTTGCGAAGTCCACGAGGTTCAGCCCGCTGCTCTGCTGCATCACGCAGGTAAGTATGGCAAAGAGCGTCAGCATTGCCCCCATCAGCACGGCCACCCACCGGGACGAGGCCATCTGCCCTGCATCGGACGCGTCGGCCATCCCGCGCTGTCTGCGTATGGGAAGATAAAGGTCGGAAACAAAGCTCGAAGCCATGGAATTGATTGCCGAATTGAAGCTTGACAGCGCTGCGGCAAGCAGTCCGGTTATCATCAGCCCCCGAACCCCTGCCGGGATGTGGTTCTTGATGTACTGTGGAAAGACATCGCGGGCATCGCTGAAGAACCCCGCGCCGAGAGCGCCGTCCGCAGCAGGGTCACTGACATACTTCACATATAGGAGCAGTCCTATCCCGAGAAATATGAGAACTGTGGGAAGAGTGATGAGCTGCGAGGCCACGAGAGAGCGTCCGGCTTTCTTCACGTCCCTGCAGGCAAGCTGCCGCTGTACGAACTCATGGTCAGTCGAGAACTGCGCAATCCTGAAAATCGTCACGCCTATGAGTCCTCCCAGAATGGTATAGGGGCGACTGAAATCAAGGCTCGGGTCAAACATCTCAAGCTTGCTCTCGGGGCTCCATCCCACAAGACTTCCATCCGATGCGACGCCGGGGATGACGCCGTCTGCTGCAGGATCCTTCACCATTCCCCTGTCTGTAAGCAGATGCCAGACATCGGCGGCACTCAGCCCGTTCAGGTCACAGACCACGAGGACAAGGGCAAGGACTCCTGTGAATATCATCAGCAGGGTCTGGAAAGTGTCGATATACAGCAGTCCCTTAATGCCTCCCATCATCGTGTAGAATGTCGATACGGCTCCGAGTATGACTATGCTCCATACCATAAACTGGAACCGTATGCTTCCGAACGCGATGACGCTGACGGCTATGGCCGCGATGAACAGCCTGCTGCCGGAGGTAAACAGCTGTCCGAGGAGGAACATCACCGAAGTCGCGCGCCTGGAAGTCTCGCCGAAACGGTTGCCGATGAAGCCGTAGACAGTGATGGTTCCGGCATTGTAGAGCCTTGGAAGTATGAACGCGGCAACGAGCGTTCCGCCGCAGATGGCACCGACAAGGTTCATTATGTAGGTCAGGTTCGTGTTGAAGGCGAGTTCCGGAGAGCCGACGAATGTGCCGGCGCTCACGGAGGTGCCCGTCGCGGCTATGGCAACAAGCCAGCCGGGCATCGAGCGTCCTGCGAGGAAATAGTCTTCGATGTTGCGGCTTCTTCGCGAGAAGAAGTAGCCTATGAATATGAGCGTGCAGAGGAAAACTGCAACAATCAGCCAGTCAATCACTGCCATATAGAAATCTGTTTTAGAAGCTGTTTTAATTTTTTGTTCAGTTATTTTGAGATGTATTTTTGAGTCAGATTTT